>JBAUZG010000254.1:0-53711 GCA_049585195.1 Bryobacteraceae bacterium
CTGCGGCGCATCCAGCTTAGGCGCCTCGGCCGTAATCGAAGGCGCAAGAGGAAGCTTTGGCTGCGGAACGGCTAGCGCGGGCGGCTGGAACTGTTTCGGGGCCGGCGGCGGAGGTGCGCCCCTGCTCACCGGCGTCTGCTGCCGCGCGCCACCCCCTCCACCGCCTCCGCCAATGTCCTTCTGCGGAGGTGGTTGATAGGCATGCAGGGGAGCATACAATGTGATGACCTTCTGGAACGCCTTGCCGGCCGGTGTCACCCTAAAAATCAAGAAAAGGAGCGCGATCGCCAGAATATGGATGCCGACCGTTGACAAAGCCGAGTAAAGACCGGACCGCTTCGGCGCAATGTCATAGGTCTTCCAGATATCCTGAACATCGGCCGGCGCAGATGTGACTTCCAGCGGTGGAAGTTTAGGGGGGTTAACGAAATCCTTGATGTTTTGAACGGCGGTCTTGAACCACGATCCTTCGAGTTCGGGGTTCAACAACCGCTCTAAATGGGCATCAGGATCGACGTGCTGACTAAGCCTCTCGTCCACGCCTCGTTCTTCAGTTATCACAGCCCACTCCGCTCTCGTATAGAAATTCGCCGAACTACCAAGCTTTTCACTTAGGGCTGGCCTGCTCTCTGCCGTCTAGACGTTCCCTGACGCAGGTCAGTTGCGCGCATTAGACGACACTTTCACCTGCTGCCAGTCTAACATCCTGTCGGCCGACAACCCACGGCAGGATAAGGCCTAATCAGGCCTATCTTCGCCCAGATCATTCCTAGTATTCCGTCAAGTCATGCCCGGCTTGTAATCTTACCAGCTTCTCGGTGGTGTGATCGGCCCGCAAACCACTTAGATTACTCGACGAGAACGACCGCGTCATTGGTTGCGTTAAAAAAATAAACTGCGTAGCCTTCCCCCCAGTCCGGCGGGAAGCCAAAACCCTGCGAATGCAACACTCAGACGGCGGCCAAGGACGATTTGCAGCTTGCCACATTCTCTGAGGATCGCTAAAATCAATCACTTTGAACCATTTCGCGGCCGCACAGCATCTTCGGATCACGCTCCCCGCCAAAATGTAAGAAGTTGTATTTGGGACACCGGGTGGCCTTGCCCATGAAGACACGCGTCTAGCTGCGAGGGAGGAACTGAATGTCGGTAGAACAGAAGGTTAAGCAGATTATTGTGGAGCAGCTCGGAGTGGATGAAGCTCAGGTTGACTTGAGCGCATCGTTTGTCGATGATCTTGGAGCCGACTCTCTCGACATCGTTGAGCTGGTCATGGCATTTGAAGAAGCATTCGGTATCGATATTCCCGATGAAGACGCTGAGAAGATTACAACCGTAAAACAAGCGATTGATTACATCGAAGCGAAACAAAAGAAGTAGCGCGCATCAGCGTTCTGTCCGCCCTGATTCGAGGTGGAGCGGAAGGGATTGGAGAAATCAGTGGCGCGCAGAGTAGTGGTAACGGGCGTCGGACTTCTATGTCCGGTTGGCAATGGCACAGAAGAGTGCTGGGCTGCCATCAAGGCCGGTACCTCTGGGATCGGCTGTATTACCCAGTTCGACGCTTCTCGATTTAGCTGCCGGATTGCGGGCGAAGTGAAGGGCTTTGACCCCCTTGACTTCATTGAGAAAAAAGAAGTCAAAAAAATGGCCCGCTTCATCCAGTTTGCGGTGACCGCGAGCGATTTTGCCGTCAAAGCCGCAAATCTGGATGCCGCGCAACTGAATTCCGAGAGGTTGGGCGTTTATATCGGCAGCGGCATCGGCGGATTTGAGGTCATCGAGCGGGAACACCAGACTCTCCTCGAACGGGGTCCGAGCCGTCTGTCACCCTTTTTCATTCCATCGGTTATCGTCAATCTGGCGAGCGGGTACGTTTCGATCAAATACGGAGCGAAAGGCCCCTCTTCTGCGACTGCAACCGCCTGTACGACAAGCGCCCATTCAATTGGCGACTCGTTCCGGTTAATCCAGCACGGTTATGCCGACGTGATGATCAGCGGAGGCAGCGAGGCTTGTGTTACCCCAATGGGGATTGGCGGATTCGCCGCCATGCGGGCACTTTCCACTCGAAACGATGATCCGCAACACGCCTGCCGCCCGTGGGACAGGGACCGTGACGGCTTTATTGTGGGCGAGGGCGCCGGGATACTGATACTCGAGGAACTCGAGGAGGCGAAGCGAAGGGGTGCGAACATCCTCGCCGAGATCGTAGGCTACGGGATGAGCAGCGATGCGCACCACATTACATCGCCTCCCGAGGATGGCGATGGCGCCTATCGAGTGATGCGCGACGGCTTGAAGGATGCGGGCATCGCACCCTCCCAAGTTCAGTACGTAAACGCGCACGGCACATCTACTCCGGTGGGAGACAAGGCCGAAACCATCGCGCTGAAACGAGCGTTTGGCGACCATGCGTCCAAACTCGCGGTAAGCTCGACGAAGTCAATGACCGGGCATTTGCTGGGAGGAGCTGGCGGCCTTGAAGCAGGGGTCACGGTTCTCGCAATACGCGACCAGATTGCGCCGCCCACCATCAACTACGAACATCCCGATCCGGATTGCGACCTGGACTATGTGCCGAATCGCGCCCGCCCCATGCCCATCGAATACGCGCTTTCAAACAGCTTCGGCTTTGGAGGCACGAACGGCTGTCTGATATTCAAGAAGTATGAATAACGGCAAGGAGCCGGTAGCGTGAGCGACCGGGACTTCTGTGATGTGGCGGTGCGATCCGTGTCCCGTTGCGCCTTATGAAAATCATTGTTTCCGTCAAACAGGTTCCATCCCGCGATGCGAACCTCCGAGTGAATGCCAGCGGAACTTGGCTCGATGAATCGGACTTGACATATGAGATCAACGAACCGGACGCTTATGCCTTGGAGGAGGGCCTTCAACTCAAGGAGAAGTCAGGAGGCGAGGTGGTTGTGTTGTGCCTGGGTCCGGCACGCGCGGCACAAAGCATCCGGGAGGCGCTGGCGAAGGGAGCCGACCGCGCCATTCATGCGCTGCTGGAAAACTCTGGAGCGCTTGATGCCCTGACGACGGCCCAGCTGCTGGCGAAGGCGGTCGAGCCTGAGTCGCCCGACCTGATCCTGACGGGCTTACAGTCGGATGATCTCGGCTACGGACAGACGGGCGTCCTGCTGGCCGAGATGCTGGGTTGGACGCACGCTACGATTGTGATGGACGTAGAGCTTGCCGCATCTCAGCTCCGGGTCAAGCGTGAGCTGGAAGATGGCTGGTTTCAATACGTCGCTCTGCCGCTGCCCGCCGTTCTCACCATTCAAAGTGGCATTAAGAAACTGCGATACGCCACGCTGATGGGCATCAAGCGATCGAAATCGAAAGAGATCAAGACGCTCCAGGCAGTGGACCTGGGCGTCGATCTGAGCGGAGCAACGGGATTCGACCGCATTTACGCGCCGGAGAGGAAGAAGGCGACGCAGCTCTTCACCGGAGACGCGAGACAAGCGGCCGCTCAACTTGTTGAAAAGCTCAAATTCGAAGCGAGAGTTCTATGAGCGTGCTGGTTATCGCCGAGCATCGCGCCGGCCAATGGAATCGCATGTCTTTCGAGACAATAGCGGCTGCGCAACAGATTGGCGCAGCCCTCAACGCGCCGGTCGAAGCCGCCGTCTTATCGTCAGAGGCAGAGACGATCGCCCGCGAGCTGTCGCAGTTTGGAGTTACGAAAGTGTACGCGGTGAGTCATCCGTTGCTCAAGCAATACACGGCCGACGCGTATACCGCCGCCGCCGAGCAGCTGGTGCGAAAAACGTCTGCCACACTCGTCTTATTTCCGCATACATATCAAGTACGCGACTTCGCCCCCAAATTAGCGGCAAAATTCGGCAAGCCGCTCGCGAGCGACTCCGTCTCGGTTCGCGTGTCGGGCCAGCGTGTCGTTTTTGTGAGGCAGCTGTTTCAAGGCAAGCTAAACGCGGATGTTGGCTTCGCACTCGACGAAACTGTGTTTGCTTCGATTCAGGCAGGCGCTTTCCGCGCCGCTGAACCTTCGAATGCGGGAGCGCCCATTGAGACCGTCGACGTAACGCTCGATTCCGCCCAGATCCGTAGCAAGCCCGAGGAGCCGTTCCGCGAAGCGCAACGTTCAGTAGATCTCGCAAGTGCCGAAACCATCGTCGCAGTCGGACGGGGCATCAAAGAAAAAGATAATCTCCCGGTTGTCGAGAAGCTGGCTCAAGCGCTCGGCGCGGAAATCGCGGCATCGCGGCCTATTTGCGACAACGGATGGCTTCCGATGGATCGCCAGGTCGGCAGCTCCGGCCAGACCGTGTCTCCGAAGGTTTATTTCGCGATTGGAATCTCGGGCGCGATCCAACACCTGGTCGGCATGAAAGGCTCGAAGACCGTTGTCGCCATAAACAAAGACGAGAACGCCCCCATTTTCGAGATAGCTGATTACGGAGTCGTTGGCGATCTGTTCGAAGTCGTGCCCGCCCTGATTGAAGAAGTAAAGAAGGTCAAAGGTTGAGGCTTCCGTCCCGTATTTTGGCGAGACTATCCTACCTAAACATCCCGTCGTTACTGCTCGTACAGACAACCGCTTGCTCACGCGCGCGGCTCGGTTTCGTCCTTCCGAGCCGCGACCGCAAGGGAGCGGATGGGCAATTAGCTCTGCCGGCGCGCTTTTTTTCCGTTGCGCTCCTCGCGGCGTTCATCGCAGTCTTTTCCAGTTGCAACCACGGAATTTCTCCCGATGTAGCCGCAACTGTTAACGGAAGGCCAATTACGTACTCCCAAGTTGATGCGCTACTGGCAAGGCAAGTTCCTAAGGCGCAGCTCAAACCCGGCGATGACGAAACAAAATCTCTGAAATTAGAAATGCTGCGAACCCTCATTGATGCCGAAATAATGCTCCAACTTGCGGAGAAGGAGGGATTGATGGCCTCCGATTCGGATGTTGATGCGAAGTTCAATGAACTGAAAGCGCCGTACACAAAGGAGGAGTTTGCCAGGCAACTGGCGGCTCAACATCTGACCGAGAGCGAGCTGCGGGCCCAGCTGCGCCGCGACTTAAGTATTAATAAGCTGCTGAATAAGGAGATCGGCTCGCATATCACGATCACCGATGCCGATGTAGCCCAGTACTACAATGCCAATCGAGCGAGCTTCAATCTCGTCGAGCCGCAGATCCATCTGGCCCAGATACTAGTTACCCCAGCTCCCGACCCTAATATTCACAATTTGAAGAACGATAAAGCTCAGAATGACGAGCAAGCCCGCGCCAAGATCAATATGCTCGAATCGAGGCTGAGGCAAGGCGAGGATTTTGGGACTCTGGCGCAAAGCTATTCAGAGGATCCGGAATTTGGTTCAAACGGCGGCGACATGGGGCCCATTCCAGAGTCGTCGCTCGACAAGGCCAATCCCGAACTCAGGCGCTTGATCCTCGACATGACTCCGGGGCAGATCTCAAACGTGGTTCACACGCCGGAGGGCTACCGCATTCTGAAAGTGATCTCGAAAGAACCAGCCGGACAGCGCGAACTGAGCGACCCGCGCGTGGAAGAAACAATCAGGATGCAGCTCTTCAACAAGAAGGATCAGTTACTACGAGCCGCTTTCTACGAGAATGCTCGCGCGGAAGCTAAAGTCGTCAACTACTACGCCCAGCAAGTGCTCGCCGGACGCGATAGCAAATGATTAATGCTGTGGCGCCGCGGACTTGGCCTGAGCCGGCTCGCGGTGAATTCGCTCCATATACTCGCGGATGTATTCCTGAAAGGCAAGCGGAATTTCGTCGCGATTGATCTCGCCGCCCGTATCGGAGTGCTGCGCCAGTTTGCCGGAATATGCCGTTCTTAGCTCCTGCTTTCCGGAGGGCACTTCAACCATCATTTCTCCGGAGACATCGCGCGAACGTTTTCCAATGATCTGGGCTAACTTGCCCATCGCCTGCTGTTCTTCAGATTCTTTCAGGTCCTTCGAGCCATCCTGCCTTCCGATACCCGATTTGGCCTGATCGCCGCCGGGGTGATCAGAGCTCGACGAAGTGCGGTTCTGGGACGATTGCGCGAGCTCCGTCGCCTGGCCCTGCTCATTGTTCTTCGAGTCCGTCTGGGCGCTGCTCTGGGAAGATTGCGACGAACGCGTCTGGCTTTGTGACGGTCCAGCATCGGACTGGCTTCGATCCTGATCCGGCGCCGCAGCATTACGCGTGCTGGATTGCGCGGATCGCTCTGATCCTTCCGACGGTCTCATCTTTGCCAACAAACTGGAAACGGCGTCTTTCATCCGGTTCATGAGGCTGCTGTTTTGCTGCTCTCCGGAAGCCTGCCGTGCCTCACTCGTCTCGTTTCCTGCCTTGCCGAGGTTCCCCGGCGTCGATTTTTCTCCGGTGGTTCGATCTGCTCCAGGGCGTAGGTTCCCATTAGCGGCACTCTGCGCCGAGGAACCGGGCTCGGCGTTATTCAGCCCCACAGGATCGGGGGATTCCCCGGCCGAGGCACTTTCCCCATTGTCGGACGAGGCGGGATCTTTAAGGTTTGTCACGTCGCTGGCCCTGGTGTTGTTAGGAGTCGAGGCGGCCGGTTGGCCGCTCTGGCTGTCGCCTTTCTCATCGCTCGGATCGGCGGGGCCGCTTCGATCGCTCGCCGCGAAATTTCGAAGCCTAGCAGCCAGCGTCTCTAAATGAAGAGGAACGAGCGATTGCGTAAAATCCAGATCGCGCCGGACCAGGTAGCGTACGGAGAATAGGGCGAAGGCGACGGCGCCCAGCGCCAACGGCATCAGCCATGACCGGCGCAAGGCCAGCGGGAACACCGCCGCCGTGTTCACATTTCGCGCCGCAATTTCAGCCTGCGCCAATTGATACTGCCCCGCCGCGCTTTCGCCAACTTCAGGGTGCCGGTTAATATGCCAGGCCGTCGATACGGTATCGTGCAGCGCCAGCCGGCGGTCGAGAGTTTGTGCGGTGTCGTAGGCGCTCGGAATGCGGCCGCGCAGACGATACGCGCCGCCCGCCAGCCCAATGGCCGCAACAAAACAAAGCCAATACCAGCTCAAGAGCTGCGTGCCGGCGACTAATATAACAGCCGAACCGGCAAATACAAGCGAAACCGCAAGGGCAGCCCGCTCCATGCCAAGTAGTGTCAAGCTGCGGCGGTGGGCGCAACGAACAATCGCGTCCACCCGATGAGAACGACTGGCCAAGGGCTTACCGCCTACCTGATTATCACATGCGTCAAGCGCATATGCTTCACAGATTCCAAGGCGGGCGAAAGCAGGTACTCGTCTTCCAAATTTACCAACAGATGGGACCGAGGCGAGTTAGCTGTCAGCGGACAGCGATCAGCAATCACCCGAATTCATTTGGTGGCCCCGTTCGAGCTGAAAGCCGATCGCTGAATGCTGAAGCTAATTTTTAGCTGTAGATGACGTATACTCGTGGGCATGGCATTGGCCTCGCAAGCCAGGGTAATTCCCGCGCCGGTTCCTCTTGATCGACGCGCCGCCGACAATTTGCGATTCATTCGCGACACGATGGAGCGCGCTTCCGCGTTCACCGCGGTCCCCGGTTGGGGCGGCGTGGCCATCGGGTTTACGGCTCTGATAGCAGGTCTCCTCGCCGCCGGCCGCGATGAAGTCAGCCAATTTTTCATCTGGACAAAGGAAGGTTTGCTCGCAGTTGCGCTCGGAATTGTAGCCCTTCGCTGGAAATCGCGGCGGATTGCACTGCCTCTCGCGTCGCGGCCCGCCAAGCGCGCTCTATTGAGCTTCGCACCTCCCTTGCTGGCCGGTGCAATCCTGACGCTCGCGCTGTTCCGTATGAACCAACTTGGGCCTATTGCTGGATTGTGGTTATTGCTCTACGGAGTGGCCGTGTGCACAGCGGGCGCGTTTTCCGTCCGCATCGTCCCGGTGATGGGAATTTGTTTCATGGTGCTCGGCGCCATCGCTGTGCTCGCGCCCGCTGCCTGGGGAAATTGGTTTCTGATGGGAGGCTTTGGAGCCGTTCATGCCGGTTTCGGCTTCGTCATTGCTAGGAGGCACGGTGGGTAGAACCTCCGCGGTCAGGGTGGAAGCGCCTCCAGCTCGCTCCGGCAAACCGATGAGACTGTCGGGAAGCCAGGTTGTCGATCGCGCCCTGCCTGAATTCGACCGGATCATCCACGAACGAATTCGCCTCGGGATTGTGAGCGCCCTCGCGGTCAACGATTCGCTTACGTTCAACGAATTAAAGAAGCTACTGCAAACCACGGATGGGAATCTAAGCGTGCACGCCCGGCGGCTGGAAGAGGCCGAATACATCAATTGCACCAAATCGTTCGAGGGCCGCATGCCGAAAACGGAGTATAGACTGACGTCCCGCGGACGTAAGATGTTTGAAAAGTATTTGAGCCACATGGAATCGCTGATTCACGCCATGCGGGAAAAATGAATGCGTAATCGCGCGCATTTTTTCAAACAGGCTGCCGGATGACTCGCCGCAATGTTCTCACGGCGATGACCATGTCGGCGCTCCCGCTATCGAGTCATGGCGCCGCAGAAAGGCCACCTTCAAACGTCTACCTCGAGCTGAAACAATATCAGCTGCACACAAGCCCTGAAAACCAGAGCAAACGCGTTACGGAGTTTCTGCGATCCGGGTACTCGTCCGCGGCAAAACGAGCGGGAGCACAACTGATAGGCGCTTTCGCGAACTATATCGGGCTGGAGGGTCCGTTCCTCATCGCCGTTACCCAATATGACTCTCTGGGAACGATGCAGAGTGTGTTGGACAAACTCGCGGCCGATACGGCGTACCAACAGGCGCTCGAAACGCTCGATAGCGGAAACGGCTATCCGTTCCAGCGCGAACAAAGCAGCATCTTGAAAACGTTCGACGGAATGCCACAACCGCTTTTGAGCCAAACTTCGGAGCAGCATTCGCCGCGCGTGTTCGAGATGAGGCGTTATGAATCGCCAACCGCGTTAACTTTAGCGAGAAAAGTGAAGATGTTTAACGACGGCGAGATCGGCATCTTCGAGCGGCTGGGCATGCGCCCTGTATTCTTCGGAGAGGCGATCGCTGGGGAGCGGATGCCGAACCTGGTTTACATGCTCTCGTTCGACTCTCTTGCCGCAAGGGAAGAGCTCTGGAAGAAGTTCGTCTCCGATCCGGAATGGAAGAAACTGAGCGCACCTCCCGAGTTTCACGACGATCGCATCGTCTCAAATATCAGCAACACAATCCTCCATCCGCTCGATTTTTCGTTGATACGCTAGCGGCCCCGGCGAAGCCCGCCCCGTCGTTTCGCGCATTTGTTACCATACGGTTGCGGGGTGGAGCAGTCAGGTAGCTCGTTGGGCTCATAACCCAAAGGTCGGTGGTTCAAATCCATCCCCCGCAACCAAAATTTATTTCCTTTCAGTAGTTTCCGCGAACCCTGCAACCATCCGAATTGTATGCCGCAGTGGAGATTCGATAAAGTTGCGTCGAAAAGCTCTTCCTAGATCTCACGACGGGCATGGCACGATTCATAGATAGCCTCAGGTTTGCCCATGATCCCCAGGCACCGTTTCAGATTGACAGGCCGGATATATGCGTTGTCCGCGGCTAACGAATGACGATGGACGAGTACGGAGGGGGCGAGGATCATAGAGGCGAACCGTCCGAAACATCAGTCACGCGAGAGATGCAGTTATGGCACCATCGAGCTGCTGCAAGCCAGTTGATGAGGCTTCCCTGAATACCTTCGCATTGCGGAATAGATTACCGCTGAAGTTCTTCTTGTTGGTTTTTGCTCTCTCCCTTCCCTTCTGGTTGGCTGGCGCCTTGACCAAATTTCAACTGTTACCCGGGGTTCCGGTGAGTGCCTTGATGTTCTTATGCCCCGTTACAGTGGCCACTATCTCAGTCTACCGAGAGAACAAGACTGCGGGTGTGACCGAACTGCTGAAGAGATCAATCGACTACAAGCGAATCAGAACCAAAATCTGGTACGTGCCGATCATCCTTCTGATGCCTGGCGTGATGGTCTTGTCGTATGAATGGATAAGCTCGATGGAGGCGCCAATTCCCGCCCCGCAGTTCCGAGTTTTGCCGGCACTTGCCTTGTTCGCTGCATTCTTCATCGCCGCTGTGTGTGAAGAGTTGGGATGGTCGGGATATGTCACCGACCCAATGCAAGAGCGGTGGGGTACGCTCCAGGCGAGCATCCTATTGGGGTTGGTGTGGGCCGCTTGGCACATCGTGCCGTTGGTGCAAGTTCATCGATCTCTGAAGTGGATCGCATGGTGGTGTCTTTGGACTGTGGCGGAGCGGGTTCTGATCGTCTGGCTCTACAACAACACAGGCAGGAGCGTTTTCGCCGCGGCTGTCTTCCATGCCACGAGCAACGTGTCGTGGCAATTGTTTCCGATCAATGGTTCGCACTTCGATCCGCGTGTCACCGGAGTGATTACAGCGTTCGCGGCGTTACTTGTTACAGTCATATGGGATCAGGAACATTAGGGGCAGTGGTGCGGCTTTACAACGCGTTATTCGCGCTAACCAGCTCACCTGTGTTCCCCATTAATCGCGCATTGGCCATTGCGGAGTTGCAGGGCGCTTTCGGCGGTCTCGAAGCAATCGAAGAGGTGTCAGCCGATATACGGCTCGCCGAAGACTATGTGGGCAATTCGAAGGCAGCTTCGTTCCCGGCAAGAGAGGCTGGTGCCGGCGGCAGGAGTTGAACCTGCGACCTACGGATTATGAGACCGTCGCTCTAACCACCTGAGCTACACCGGCGCATTCCTTAGGCTAGCACGGGCGGCTAGCCCTAAGAATGGAAACGCCCATATCAACCTCAGTTGTTACGGGCGCTTTTTCAGCCGGCGCTGGTGTCGCGGTATCTACTTCTTTTTCGCGGCTTTTTTGGTGGCCTTCTTCGTTGCTTTCTTTGCGGCCTTCTTCGTTGCCTTCTTCATTGCTTTCTTTTTGGTTGCCATACTGAATACTGATTTCCCTTTCAAACAATTTGGTACTGCTTTGTTCTACTATAGCGGGATTTCCACATTTGAATCCACAAAAAAGTTGACAACGGCTTTTGAATCAAGTAAGACATCCCCGATTTCGAGACTTCTAACGGTCCGCGGACTGTATGCTTGAGTAGAAAAGAGGATCATTTGCGGCGCGTCTCATCAGCCTTCCGTAGCTTCTTCGCAATTCTGTTTGGCGGCATACTGCCAGAGGATATCGCGCGCCAGTTCGGCTATACGAAAGCAAAGCCAGTCACCCCGGCGCCTCCAACTCCGGAACTGCCAAAAGCGAGCGACGGCGCGTTGCAGATTCTTGGCATCCTGCAGCGCGATGCGCGGTTGATCGACTTTCTTATGGAAGATATTACAGGCTATACCGATGATCAGGTGGGCGCCGCGGTTCGCAGTTTGCACTCCGATTGCCGCGCAAGTTTGACTCGCCATTTCAAACTTCTGCCGGTTGTCGATTCGGTTGAGGGCACATTTCAGAAACTGGATTCGGCTAAAGCGCCCGATCCGAATCGAATTAAGCTTCTGGGTAACGTGCCGTCGAGCGGAAAATCGAGCGGCGGCATACTGCGGCACAAAGGTTGGATGGCGGATGCGGTGACCCTGCCCGCGATTGGCAAGCAGGACGTGAAAGTAATCGCTCCCGCTGAAATTGACGTCGAATAGCATTTACATGCCGCTGTTTATCATTGGAATCGATCTCGGTACGACGAATTGCGCGCTGGCGTATGCGCCCGCGGACGAGGAAGAGCCGCGGCTTACTTTATTCGACGTGCCGCAACTCGTGAATCCCGGCGAACTGTCGCCGGAAACTCTGCTTCCGTCATCTCTCTACATTCCGGGTCCGAGCGAGTTTGTCGAAGGCGCGCTAACTTTACCGTGGAACGATCGTCCCCGCTATATCACCGGAAGGCTGGCGCAAAAGCGCGGCGTCGAGAATGCGAGCCGTCTGGTTTCTTCCGCGAAGTCGTGGCTGTCGAGCCAAAATGCCGACCCTACGCAGCCTCTTCTACCGGTTGCCGCGCCCGATGGAGTCGACAAAGTGTCTGCCGTTGAAGCGTCGCGTCAGTATCTCGAGCATCTCCGCCTGGCTTGGAACCACGAACATAGCGACGCGAAGCTTGAAGCGCAGAACGTTCTGATCACGGTGCCCGCATCGTTCGATGCTGCCGCTCGCGACTTGAGTCAACGCGCAGCGAAATTGGCTGGCTATCCCGAAGTAACTCTACTCGAAGAGCCGCAAGCGGCGTTCTACTCCTGGATCGCGCGCAATCCGGACTGGCGCGAACAGATACACCCGGGCGACACCATACTTGTGGTTGACATCGGCGGAGGAACTACCGACTTTACGCTGATTGCAGTCACGGAGCGGGACGGCGAGTTGCAGCTCGAGCGAATCGCGGTGGGCGAGCACATACTGCTCGGCGGCGACAATATGGATCTCGCCTTAGCGCGTTATGCCGAACAGCAGCTTAAAGAAAAGGGCACAAAGCTCGACGTGGTGCAGTTTCATTCGCTTTGGCAGCAGAGCCGCAATGCAAAAGAGCTATTGCTGGGGAAAGGCGATGCTTCCGAGCACAACATCACAATACTAGGGCGCGGCACGGGCCTTGTCGGCGGAAGCATTCGAACGAAGCTGACGCGAACGGAGATTCACAGCATTCTCCTCGATGGCTTCTTTCCAAAAGTAGACGCCGACGCCGCGCCACAACGGCAGCGACGAGTCGGTCTGATGGAAGTTGGACTCAACTACGCGTCCGATGCGGCTGTGACTAAGCACTTGGCCCAATTCTTGCGTCAAGCGGCAAAAAGCCGAAGCGAGAGCGGGATTGCGCGGCCGACTCACCTGCTGATGAATGGCGGCGTCCTGCAAGCAGCGGCGATCGAGGGGCGTATTTCCGACGTGCTTCAAACATGGCTGCGGGAAGCAGGCGCGCCGCCTCTGGCAATTCTTCAAAACGAAACCAAGCAGAGCGATTTGATGCATGCCGTTGCGCACGGCGCGGCCTATTACGGAGTGGCACGCACCGGCAAAGGCGTTCGCATTCGCGGGGGCGTGCCGCGGACGTACTATGTGGGTATCGAGAGTTCGATGCCTGCCGTTCCGGGAATGCCGGCACCCATGAAGGCCTTGACCGTTGTGCCGTTTGGATTAGAAGAAGGTTCGCGCGTCGAGCTATCTGATCGCAAATTCGCCCTTGTGGTAGGCGAGCAAGCCGAGTTCCGTTTCTTCTCCTCGCTTTCGCGTAAAGCCGATGCACCCGGCTTCATGATCGATCAGATCACTGACGAATTCGAGGAACTGGCTCCCATCGAAGTCTTTCTTCCACCACACGCCGATGACAAGGGCGAAGAAATTGTGCCAGTGACGCTCGAAAGCAACGTCACCGAAACCGGAATGCTCGAGCTGTGGTGCGTGGCGAGCGACGGACGCCGGTGGAAGCTCGAGTTTAACGTGCGGGAGCGCCACGCCGCATGAAGGTCGGTATCGACCTCGGTACAACCAATTCCGCGCTTGCCTACGTCGATCCTGAAGAGGCTGCCGGCGCGGACTTTCCGCCGATTCACGCATTACCAGTTGAACAACAAGTCAGCGCTAACCAAACCGCCGCACTGCGCACCCTCCCTTCGTTTATCTTTTTGAGCGACCCGCCGGCCATTGGCGCATGGGCGCGCGAACAGGGCGCGCTTGTGCCGACGAAAACAATACATTCGGCAAAATCGTGGCTCTCAAACGCGGAGGCCGACCGAACCGCCAAGCTATTGCCTTGGGACAGCGAAGAGAGCGGGAGAATCATGTCTCCGGTCGAAGCGTCGACGCGATATCTGTCGTACTTATGCGATCGCTGGGAGAAGACGAAGGGATCGAGCCTTCGAGAGCAGGACGTGGTTCTCACAGTGCCCGCAAGCTTCGATGAAGAAGCACGCGAGTTGACTGTCGAAGCTGCTCGCGCCGCCAGTCTCGAAAAGCTCACTCTGCTCGAGGAGCCCGCCGCGGCATTTTACGCCTGGATTTCATCTCACCTCGCGCGATCGAACAAAGATCTATTCGACGGCCAAATTGTTCTGGTTTGCGATGTGGGAGGCGGCACAACCGATTTCACTCTGATCCGCGTCAACCGCGAGGGCGATCGTGTCGAGTTCACTCGCACAGCGGTTGGAAAACATTTGCTGCTCGGCGGCGATAACTTAGACCTCACTCTTTCCTGGCTCGCTGAATCGAAGCTCGGCAAGTCGTTGTCTCTACGGCAGCGCAGCGCCCTGCGGAGACAATGCTCGAATGCCAAAGAACGCATGCTTTCAGAAGGTGGGCCCGCGAGCCTTGAGATCACTCTGACCGGCGGAGGCACGTCACTCGTGGGCGGCACCTTAAGAACCACCATCACTCGCGACGAGGTTCTCGAGCTCGCGCTCGACGGCTTTCTGCCTTTTTGCGGGCTGACGGAAAAAGCCCAACAGGATAAGCAAAGCGTCTTCCGCGAGTTGGGCCTGCCGTATGTGTCCGATCCAGCGATCACTCGCCATCTCGCCGAATTCCTAGCGCAGGCGCCCGGAACGGAAAAAGGCGTGGATGCCATCTTATTCAATGGCGGTTTCTTCATTCCGTCGACTTTTCGGGATCGCGTTCGCGATGTAGTCGGGCGCTGGTACGGCCGGACGCCATACGTCTTCGAGAACCATGACCTGGACCTTGCCGTAGCCGTTGGCGCGGCCTATTACTCTTTTGTTCGAACCACCGGAAGCGGCGTGCTGGTTCGCGGCGGTCTGCCGCGCGCCTATTTCCTCGGATTGCAGGATGAAAATCGCGAATTAGTGCGGGCCGTGTGCTTGATGCCGCGCGGCACGGAAGAAGGAACGGAGATCCGGCTCGACCGGACGGATCTTCAGCTTGTCGCCAACACACCCGTCAGTTTCCGGCTCTACAGTTCACTTAGCCGCACAGAGGATCAAGCCGGCGGCATCGTCGAATTCCCGTTTCCACCTGATCCAGCGGATGCTTCCTCCGAGCCGCGCCTTCATGCGCCTCTTCGCGCCGTAATCCGGTTCGGCAAGGGTGGCGAGAAATTGATTCCGGTCACACTCGCTGCCAAACTCACTGAAGTGGGGACTCTCGAGACATGGGCTGAATCGAAAATCAGCGAACATCGCTGGCGGCTGCACTTCCAATTGCGCAAAGGCGCCGATCTAACGGGCGAGGAACCGGCCGTCCCCACGGTACGCTCGAGCACGGTCGTAGGCGAAGAACTTCAAGCTCGAGCCGAACTTCTTATCGAACAAGTGTTCGGATCGGGCCTCTCCAACATCCCGCCCGAGCAGTTGCCATCTCGGCTGGAACAGGCCCTCGCCCTGGGACGCTTATCATGGCCGCTTCGAACCATCCGCTCATTTGCCGATAAGCTGCTGGCTTTGGCCGAGGGGCGTCGGAAGAACGCGGCGCACGAAGCACGCTGGTTGAACCTTACCGGGTTTTGCCTGCGGCCTGGATTCGGCTATCCCGGCGACGAATACCGCATCGAGCAGGTTCGCCGCGTATATGCGGCAGGGCTGGTGTTTTCGAATCAAATACAGTGCCAGGTGGAGTGGTGGATTTTTTGCGGGCGCATGGCCGGGGGCTTCAACCGGAATCAACAGGCGGATGTCTATCAGCGAATCGCACCTCTGCTGTTCCCCAAACAGAAACAAAGACAACGGTTAAACGCGAGCCTGTGGCGCGAAATGTGGCGCACCGCGGCGAGTCTCGAACTGTTGCCGCTGCAGACGAAGACCCAACTGGGCGAGGCATTGCTCGCCATGCTGAAGAAAGGTGAAATGGTCGAGACATGCCTGTGGTGCCTTTCGCGGCTGGGAGCACGCCGTCTGTTTCGAGGTCCTGTGAACCAGGTTCTTTCACCCTCGACAGTGGCGCGCTGGGTCGAAGCAATTCTCAATCGTCCTCAATCGCCCGCACTCCTCGATGCCATTGTCGACATGGCGCAACAAACCGGAGACGCGGCGCGCGATCTTCCTCCAGCCACGCTGGCTCTCGTGCGGCGCGCGATTGAAACTAGCCCCGAAAGCAGTTCTTTGCTCCGGCGCTTGAATGGCGCGATTGATGAAGACACATCGAGCCGCGCGTACGGCGAAAAACTGCCTGAAGGTCTCGTCGCCGGCGCGGCGGAGTAACAATCGGCGGATGCGTGAAACCGAGATCATCGAGCTGATTAGGAATTTTGCCACGCGCGCGCCGGCAAACAGCCAGTTGGTGGAGGGAATTGGCGACGATTGCGCGATTGTCCGCCCTCGCTCGAAACACGATTTGGTGTTCACCAGCGATTTCACGATCGAAGACCGGCATTTTACGCTTGTCACGCATTCCGCGATGGACGTGGGCTACAAATCGCTCACCCGTAGCCTCTCCGATCTAGCCGCGATGGGAGCTGAACCGGTGTTCTGCCTCGTTTCTCTCGCTGTACCCGGTACTCTCAGCTCTAATTGGACAACAGAGTTTTACGAAGGCTTGACCTCGGCTGCCGGTGAATACAAGATTTCACTCGCGGGAGGCGATCTGGCGCGAACGGATAAAGTCGTCGCCGATGTCATGTGTTGCGGCAGCGTTCCTAGTGGCAGCGCGCTCTTGAGAAGCGGCGCTAGGCCGGGCGATCATATCTACGTTACCGGTCTTCTCGGTTACTCTGCTCTTGGGCTCGAGCGCCAGGAAGGCGACGCGTGGCTGCGGCACAAAAGGCCTGTGCCACGCCTCGAAGTGGGAGTCGAATTGCGTGGCATTGCCACAGCGGCCATCGACTTGAGCGATGGCCTATCGCTCGATCTTGCGCGTTTGTGCCAGGAATCGCGGGTTGGAGCTGAGATACAGCCGCCCTTACCCACTGCGGAAGGGGCGAGCATTCAACAAGCGCTGCACGGAGGCGAGGATTATGAACTATTGTTTACGGCGCCGCCGGAGACAAGAATGCCGGCTTTGATTAGCGGCGTGCCCATAACCCGTATTGGCGAGATCACCGCCGGCGCCGGCACGATCACTTTCGGCGGGAGTCCTCTCGAACCGCTGGGATTCGACCATTTCCGATAATGATGGAGGGTAGGCTTCAGCCTGCGCGGGACTTTAGTCCCGCAATTCTCTTTCGCCACTGCGACATAATAGGCGGCAATGCGCTTACTGATTCTGCTCTGTTTGTTTGGGATGACAACAACTATGAATGCTGCTGTGAAGATAGATAAGACCGAATATGCCGGATGGCCGAATTGCTACCGGATCAGCAATGGCGAAGTGGAGTTGATCGTAACAACGGACGTTGGTCCGCGCATTATGCATTACGGCTTTGTCGGCGGTAAGAACGTGTTTAAGGAGTACAAGGAGCAGCTTGGCCATTCCGGCGAATCGAAGTGGATGGCGCGCGGCGGACATCGCTTGTGGGCCGCGCCGGAATCGATACCAGACACGTACGCGCTGGATAATTCGCCCATTAAGGCAACGATTCACGGCGACAGCATCGTCTTGCTTCAGCCGGTCGAGAAGGAAACCGGTTTGCAGAAGGAGATTACAGTCGCGCTTGCCGCGTCCGGCGCCGATGTAAAAGTAACGCATCGAATCGAGAACACACGCGCTAAGCCAAGACACCTAGCGGTTTGGGCGCTGACACAAATGGCTCCGGGTGGAATGGCCATCGCGGCCTTTCCGCCACGCGGCACACACGAGGAGATTTTGCTGCCGACCAATCCGCTGACCATGTGGGCGTACACCGACTTCTCGGACAAGCGTTGGACGTTCACAAAGAAGTACATAGTTTTGAGGAACGATCCGAACGTCAAGGACTCACAAAAGACCGGCCTCTTCAACGCGAAAACTATGGCAGCGTACCTGCTCGGCGATACGCTGTTCGTGAAACGTTCCGACGCACCCGGCACGCCCGAAAGCTATCCAGATTTCGGCTGCTCATTCGAAACCTACACCGACAATGAATTCCTCGAAATGGAAACGCTAGGACCGCTGGTTGATTTGCAGCACGATAAATCGGTGACACACATCGAAAACTGGTCGCTGAAGAAGAGTGTACATCTCGATACAATCAGCGACGAGGCAATCGACCGTGTGTTTGCCCGCGTGAAATAGGCAACTGCCCGCTCCCTCTGGTCTCGGCTCAGTAGGAGACGGGATCAGACGACAACTACCCGCAGTCCTGGATCAATGCATCTGAGATCGTCGGCGTCACTCGTGATCACCGCCTGCCCGGCTCTTTGTGCACACACGACGACGTGAGCATCCACAATATCGGCCGTGGCGGTTCGCGCCAGCAGAAGGCCGACCATCGTCGCATCCGGTCCATCGAGCTCAATGAGATCAGTACCAACTTGTCGAATCAGCCGGGACAGGAGAACCTGCCTGGCTGGGCTCCGAATCGCCTGTGCGAGCGCAGTCGCCGGAATTGTAATGCGCAACCCAAGCTCTTTCGCGCGTGCGACGAGTGTAAGCACCCGGCGATCCGTCCGGCCCAACGCGATCAGGCCTCCGGCATCGAACGTAACGCCGTTCATGCAGCCTTCCCTTTTCTGGAATGTCTCTTCTGCGGTTGAGCAGCGAGGATCACGTCGGCCCATGCACGCTCCTTTTTCGTGAGCGGGCCACCGGTCTGCGCCATTGCTCCCTCGAGAAGTTCCCTCCACCCGGCGGCATCGTGAAGAGCAACTCCGACGGCATGCTGGACGAACCCAGACACGCTGGTTGCCTCTCCTGCCGCGACTAGCGCACGAATTTCTTCGATTTGGTCGTCCTGAAGCGTAATGGTAATTTTGGTAGTCGCCATACCGATTACCATACCATGAAAATTGTCTGACCCATCGCGCCCGGCCTTGGAGGCATCAATTCACGTTATCCTGAAAACGTAACACCTTCCAGCAATCATAAGCTCATGTCGCAGCTTCGTTATACAACCCCACACGGGATTACCGTGACGAGAACCGCGTCAAAAGTGTCTTTCTCGCGGGGTCTCGATACCCTCCTGAAGCAACTGGATTCGAAGCGCGGAATTTATCTCTCTTCGGGTTATGAATATCCGGAGCGCTATTCCCGCTGGGATGTCGCGAGTGTTGCTCCTCCCATCGAGGTCGTTGGGCGCGAGAGATCGCTCGAAATCCGGGCGTTAAATCAGCGCGGCCGGGTGTTGATCAAACTTCTCGCGCGATTTCTCCATGATCATCCCGACTGGGTCTCTTTCGAACAGAGCGAACAGCGCTTGACCGGCGAGCTCAAGCCGCTTGCTGGAATTTTTTCAGAAGAAGAGCGCAGCAAGCAGCCTTCGCCATTCTCGATTCTGCGTTCCTTCATTCAGGAATTTCGAAACCCAGAAGATTCTCGGCTGGTGTTTGCCGGAGCATTTGGTTACGACCTGCTGCTTCAGTTCGACCCCATTCGTTTGCGGCTGGCGCGAGGGGAACAGAAGACACTGCATCTCTTTCTGTGCGACGACATCTTCTTCATGGACCGCAAGAAGGAGATCATCGAGCGTTTCCGGTACGACTTCTCCGCCACCGGCTTATCGACCGAGTGGCTGCCACATGAGACCCCGAAGGTCCCCAGATCGAAAAAGCGCGGAAAATCCGCCGAAATTGTCTCCGATCATGAGCCGGGGGAGTATGCCGCAAAAGTCGACGTAGTTCGCGAGGGCATGCGCGTCGGCAACTACTACGAAGTAGTCCTCCGTCAAACGTTCAGCGCTCCTTTCAACGAAAGCCCATCGGGCCTGTTTCGCCGCATTCAGAAAACCAGCCCCAGTCCGTACGAGTTCATTCTCCAGATGGGCGATGAACAGCTTGTCGGAGCGTCGCCCGAGATGTTCGTTCGCGTGGAAGGCAAGCGCGTTGAAAGCTGCCCCATTGCCGGCACGGCGCGGCGCTCGGGTGACCCTCTTCGCGATGCCGACAGCATACGCGAGTTACTCGCCTCAACCAAAGAAGAGTCGGAATTGACGATGTGCACGGATGTGGACCGCAACGACAAATCGCGCGTCTGCGTTCCCGGCTCGGTTCGCGTCATCGGCCGACGTTTGATTGAGTCGTATGCCGGCTTGTTCCATACAGTCGATCACGTGGAAGGCACGCTGATGGATGGCTTCGATTCGCTCGACGCTTTTCTCACGCACATGTGGGCTGTCACCATTATCGGCGCCCCTAAGAAAGCCGCCGCGCAGGCCATCGAAGATCTGGAAAAAGACGCCCGCGGATGGTATGGCGGCGCAGTGGGACTGCTCGGCTTGAACGGCGATATCAACACTGGCATCTTGATCCGCACGGTCCATCTGAAAGAAGGAATTGCCCGCTATTCAGCCGGAGCCACGCTGCTCTACGATTCGGTTCCTGAACAGGAAGAACTGGAAACGCGCCTCAAAGCGACGAATTTTTTCCGCGCGATGAATCCTCCGGCATCCAAAGCGGACGAGGGCACAACAGGAGCGCGGCGAGTAGGCGAAGGTATCAAATTGCTTTTGGTCGACAACGACGACTGTTTCATCCACACTCTAGCCAACTATGCCCGCCAGACTGGAGCCACGGTCTTCACCTTTCGAGCTGGAATGGAGGCCGACGTGCTCGATCAAGTGAACCCTGATATTGTCTTGATTTCGCCTGGTCCCGGCCGTCCTGAAGAGTTCGGCGTTCCTTCACTAGTGCGAAAGCTCGCCAGTCGTGGTACCCCTACGTTCGGCGTCTGTCTCGGGCTGCAGGGCATCGTCGAAGCATTCGGCGGAAGGCTCGACGTGCTCGGCTATCCGATGCACGGCAAGGGTTCTCAGGTGCAGCACCAGAACCGCGGCGTATTCAAGGATCTCCCCTCGCCATTCCGCGTCGGCCGCTACCATTCGCTGCATGCCAATCGCGAAACGTTTCCCTCCTGCCTCGAAATCACGGCGGAATCCGAAGATGGCATTATTATGGGCGTGCGCCACCGTGATCTTCCCATCGAGGCAGTGCAATTTCATCCGGAGTCGCTGTTGACTCTCGAACGCAATAACGGGCTGCGGATGATTGAAAACATGATTGAGCTATATGCTAAGGCGCCCGCCGCTTCAGGCGTTTAGGTTCGCGGCTCTTGACGCGTACGACGGAGCGCTTCATCCAACCGCTCCCAGATCCTCGTAGCTGGAATCGACGTCAACGTGGTTGAAAGTTCGAGCGCTGTGCCAGTCCAGCGAAAAACCTGGCGACTCTCTGGATTAACTACGTAAATGTACTCGAACCCCCATGTCCGATAGGCTTGACACTTTTCGAGTACATACGGCGCCGAATCGTCTTTGGAGAGAATTTCGACAACAACGTCAACAGCTTTCGTAGGATACGGATCTTCGACCTCTCCTTTAGTGCCGATAACGTCGGGCTTGGGATGAGCCTCGGGAATGATCCGCAATTCGACTTCCGATCCGGAAATGTAGCCCGCTTCGGTAAGCAATTCCATCACGATGCGTTGCAGTAAACCATGTATCCAAGTTGGCATACCCTTCGGCATGGCCTGCCCATACCAGTATTCGTACGAACGGTCACCATGTTCGTACTTCGCCTGGAATTCAAGGAATGACAGCTTTTCGGCGACGGCGGCCATACAGCTATTCTCCTCGATTCTCGGCCCTGACACTACACTAAGTTCATGCCGGACTCGGCGAAACAATATCACGTTGCTGTGGTAGGAGGTGGTCTCGCTGGTCTCGCCACCGCTGTTGCGCTTGGCTCAGCGGGTTATCGGGTCGACTTGCTTGAGTCCCGCCCCTTTCTCGGCGGGCGTGCCACATCTTATCCAATCAACTCTGCAGATGATAACGGGCCTACCATCGATAACTGCCAGCACATACTTCTTCGTTGCTGCGCGAATCTGATCGATTTCTACAGGCGCCTCGGTGTCGAGAACGATATCGCGTTTTATCGAGATCTTTATTGGATCGAGCCGGGAGGGCGTCGATCGGTTCTGCGATCCGGCATGCTGCCTGTTCCACTTCACTTCGCGGAATCGTTTGCCGCTTTGCGGTTTCTTTCGTGGCCCTCGAAAATTGCGATTGGCCGCGCGATGCTTATCATCCGTTCCGAGTACAAACACCGCCAGGACTTAGACCGGATTACGATGCTCGATTGGCTACGGGAAAAGAAGCAGCCCCGGCAGGCTATCGATCGGTTCTGGCAACAGGTTCTCGTCAGCGCTATCAACGAGGATCTCAACCGGATGGCGGCATCCCATGGCCTACAGGTGTTTGCAGTCGGCTTTCTTTCTCGAAGCGACGCTTATGAGATGGGTGTCCCGAATGTTCCGCTCGCGCAGCTCTATTCCGAGGAAGCTTGGCGAAACTACCCGTCCATACAGATTCAGCAGCGCCAGCCGGTCGAACGCATTGCGGTGGAACGAGGTGAGGTCGCGCGGATCGAGACCCGCACCGGCTCCATCCGCGCCGGCGCTTACGTCCTGGCCGTTCCTTTCGAGCGCATGCCCGCACTTGCGCCCGACCTGGATATCGACCTGTCTTCTTTTTCCCATTCCCCGATCACCGGCATTCATCTCTGGTTCGATCGCCCGATTACCGATCTGCCCCACGCGACACTCCTCGATCGAACGATTCAGTGGCTTTTCAACAAGCAGGGGGGCCGCCACATCCAGCTTGTCGTGAGCGCGTCCCGTTCGCTACTCAATATGCCCCGCCAACAGATCATCGATCTCGCGTTGCGCGAACTGGCGGAGTTTTTCCCGGAAGTAGCATCGGCAAAATTAGAGCGGGCCCATGTCGTAAAAGAAGTCCGGGCGACCTTTTCGGCCACGCCCAGCCTGGAAGAAAAGAGGCCCGGCAGTTCAACATCCATTTCGAACCTGTTTCTCGCAGGCGACTGGACCCGGTCCGGTTGGCCCGCCACCATGGAGGGCGCCGTGCGAAGCGGTTATCTCGCGGCCGAAAGCGTCACGCGCTTCTTTGGCCAGCCCAAGACATTTCTCCTTCCAGACCAGCCTCTGACTTAGTAGGCCGTGACACGCTGCAATCGCCGATAATCGTAACCGAGCCGCGACCGCCAGGGAGCGGATTCATCGCCCCTACGCATTCACCTGCTGCTTACCCAGCCCAAGTACCGCTTGCGCATAGTGGAGACTCCGCTCGAGATCGTATCGCTGCTGATAAACCAGCGCGTCCTGAAACTCCTGCGCCGGCGGCTGCCCCTCGACATCTTCAATCACCATCCGCCCCGAAAACGGCCGGCCCGATTTCGCCAGCGCGACGAAACTGGCGAAATCGGAAGCGGGCATACCTTTGTATGTCTTCCAGAAATCAGGCTCGAGATACGGAATGATCTCCGGCGGCCTCCCCGTGATGATCTCAAGGTGAAATGAAGCTTCAGGGCAAAGCTCTTTGTAACGGTTAACGATCGCCTTCAGATCGATGCTGCCATCGCCTAAAGCAGTCCATTGCGCGGCGGCCCCTCGCGGATGCTCGTAAACCGCAGTATCGCGCACGTGGGTGGTAACGGCATATGGCCCCAACACTTCGAGCGTGGTCATTGGGTTCTCCATCACGTAATTCGGATTCCCAAGATCCAGATTCGAACCGGTGAAATCCTTTCCCGCCTCCTCAATCACCTGTTTCACTTGCCAAGCTTGCATGTCCTTATGGTTCTCGATGCCGATCTTCACGCCGAGATCGAGAGCTTTCGCGCGAACGGCTTTTAAATTTCGAACCAGCGCCTCCATCAATTGCTCGAGCGGCCGGTCTCCATATCGGTCGAGCTGGCTACCCATGAAGCAACGCATGGCCTTGGCACCCACCTGGTTCGCAATGTCCATCCCGCGTAACAATACTTCGGTGGGCGAACCCTGTTTCGCATTCCAGCTTTTCGAGAGTTCACAAACGCACCCCACGCCGCCATCGATTCGTATGTCCAATTGCTCCGCGCGGGCCTTCACCATGCGTAGACCCTCCGGAGAAGTATCGCCAAAATCGGCGATGCTTGAAAACTGAATGGCATCCAATTGCTGGCGAGCTGCGAATTCCAGGTGCTGCATGGCGTTCCAATGCAGAGCCCGAAGTGAGTAGGTATCGTAGCCGAGATGGATCACCATGCAGTCATCTTATCCATCGTGGGCGTCGCTCGCGCTCTTTTGAGCGGGACCCAATCCTCATTTTGTAGACAAGCTGACAAAACTTGTCGAGTCCGGCCGCCAAAAAAAACGCCCCCGATTCCTCGGGGGCGTCCATTTTAATTTCGCTCGCTACGGAGCAGCTACTTCTTTTTCTTGGCTGGAGCCTTTTTTGCGGCCTTTTTTGCAGCCTTCTTGGTTGCGTTCTTCATTGAATCGATTCTCCCTAACGTAAAAATTTGCAATCTCTAGAGATCGCAGTGTGATTCATATATAAGGTGAGCCGAACGAGAAGTCAAGAAAAAAATGCATTTGCCCTCCCGCCGGACACCCAAGATGCCCGAACGGCCACGTCATATGCAATGATGATCCGCAACTTTGATCGCTTGAGATCCACTATAAAAGGGCCGATGAGATTTTTGCGCTACTGCTTGCCTCCCGCTTTGATCGGCGCCGCGCTTCTGTCGATTGCTTGCGGTCGCAAACATCACAAAGTCAAAACCGCTCGCCAACCCCTTCCGCCTCCCGTCGCTGTGCCCATCGGAACTACTAGCCAAGGATTGGCCAGCTGGTACGGAGTTCCTTATCACGGACGCCCCGCCGCCGATGGCGAGATTTACAATATGGAACAGCTCGTCGCCGCTCACCGCACCCTGCCGTTCAATACATGGCTCAAAGTCACGAACCTGAATAATGGCCTTGAAGTGAACGTTCGCGTCATCGATCGCGGCCCCTTCGTTGAAGACCGCATCATCGACTTATCGAAAGCCGCCGCGCGGGCAATTCAAATGCTAGGCCCAGGCGTCGCGCCCGTTCGCTTGGAGGTTATCTCCGCTCCCACCGATGTCCCGAGCAACGATTTTTACGCTGTTCAGGTCGGAGCGTTCTCGAACGGCCCGAATGCGGAAAGACTGCGCGCCCGCTACGCCGAACGTTACGGCTACGCCCAAATTGCCATCAAGCAGGGCCGCGTTCCGCTGTACCGCGTGCTGGTTGGAAAGCTGCCATCGCAAACTGCCGCGCAACACCTGGCCGATGAGCTGCGAGCTTCTGTGAATGAGGTTTTCGTCGTCCGGCTCGATGAGACCGCGAAACCCACGGCGTCGTCACCGAGCATTTCGGCACCCATCGACCCCCGCTAATAACGCGACGACTGCCCCTCCCTCCTCAGAAAAGTCCGTGCGGACGTAGCGGGAACCGCGATCGCCGAGACTTTCCTGTATAACAGCGCACTTCCATTTCGAAGCCATTTCTTTCGTTTGATTTAAGCTGTGCATGCACCCTCAAGTCGCCCTTGATGTATCGCCCCTGGCAAGTCTGGTCGGCAACTCGCCGGCCATGCGCCAAGTACATCAACTGATCAAACGAATGAGCAAATCCCGCTACCCTGTACTGATACTGGGGGAGACCGGTACGGGTAAAGAGGTGGTCGCTAAAGCGATTCACAACATGGAAGGGCGCGGCTCGTTTGTCGTTGTGGACTGCTCTTCTCTGGTCGGCCCCCTCATGGAAAGCGAACTGTTCGGATACGCCAAGGGAGCGTTTACCGGCGCGCATGTATCGAAGCTCGGGCTGCTCGATGCGGCCAATGGCGGCACGGCGTTCTTCGACGAAATCGGAGAACTTCCCCTGGACCTGCAGATGAAGCTGCTGCGGGTTCTGCAGGAGAAAGAATTCCGGGCCGTAGGTTCGCTTTCGCAGCGTAGCTCGAGCTTCCGTGTGATCGCGGCGACGAATCGCGATCTCGCCGCCGAGGTCGAGGCCAAACGCTTCCGGCAGGATCTCTTTTACCGGCTGAATGTTATGCGGGTGCGGCTCACCCCACTTCGCGAGCGGCGCGATGACATCCCCGGCCTCGTGACCCACTTCCTCTCGAAGTATGGCAATGGGCACGAAATCACGGAGGAAACTTTGCAGGCGCTCGTGCAGCATGATTGGCCAGGCAATGTTCGCGAGCTTGAACATACTATCCAGCACATGGTCGCCATGAATTCAGGGCCATGGCTTACGCCGGTGGAACTGCCGACTACAGTTACGAATCGCGCAATCGAGAGACGGTTCGCCGAGTCCCCCCACAGCCCGAGTCTCGTCGCGAACGCGCTCTCCCACGGCGGCTGCCCGGTATCGCCGCTATCTGAAGTCGAGAAGCGCGAAATCCTCCGGGCCATCGAGTATACAAAAGGTGACCGGACCGTCGCCGCCGCGCTTCTGGGGATCGGACGAACCACACTATACCGGAAATTGAAAGAATACGGCTTCGACGACGGATCAGCCTCGGGGCTGATGGCTCTCGGCGACGCCCTCGACTCGAAAGTTTCCGATTCCGAGCCGGAATCGTAGCGCACAGCCTTGGAGGGTAGGCTTCAGCCTGCGGCGGACTTCAGTCCGCCTCCCACCTCTTCCGAATTACGCGAAGCCCAAGCTACGCTTGATGTGTGCGCATCGCCCTCGATGCAACCTACACGGTTGGCCCGGAGCCGACGGGAATCGCTGTCTACTCCCAAAAGCTACTGAGCCAATTCTTTAAGCTTTATCCTTCCAACGATTTTCTTCTCTGCTATCGGCCTAAGCAGTTCTTGCAGTCGCTTCGAAAATCGCGCTCCTCGCCGGGATTCACCGATGCCACGCGCCGGCTTCTCATCCCTTCCTTACGCCTGTTTGAAGCCGATGTCTTTCATGCCCTAAACCAACGGGTCGACTGGCGGCCCGCGCGCCGCGTGGTCGCCACTTTTCATGATCTGTTTGTGATGACGTCGGAGTATTCTTCGGCTGAGTTTCGCACCCGCTTCACCCAACAGGCGAGCCAGGCGGCGGCACACTCCGATCTCATCGTCGCTGTTTCGCAGTTCACCGCGGCGCAGGTTCGTGACTTGCTTCAGGTGCCGGAGCCGCGCATCAGGGTAATTCCACACGGCGTGGACCCCGCTCCGGAACTGCGATCGTCAGCGCGCGAAAAAATGATTCTGTTCGTTGGCGTCCTGCAGGTCAGAAAAAATGTCGACCGTCTCGTGAAGGCGTTTGAACGAGTTCCGCCGGATTGGCGATTGGTGTTAGCGGGCTCGACCACGGGCTTCGGAGCACGGCAAATTTTGCAGACGATCGATCGCAGCACGGCGCGTGAACGCATCGAAATAACCGGGTACGTCGCGCGGGATCGTCTTTGTGATCTCTATCGCCGCGCGGCTATCTTCGCGTTTCCTAGCCTGGGTGAAGGGTTTGGAATTCCGGTTCTGGACGCGATGGCATGGGGACTGCCGGTGCTGACTTCAAACCGTTCCGCCTTGCCGGAGGTTGCCGGCGGCGCGGCCTTGCTTGTCGATCCCACGCGCGAAGAAGAGATCGCGAACGGGCTCCTTCGCCTCGCGACAGATGAATCCTTGAGAAACGCGATGGGAACACTTAGCCTCCAGCGGGCGTCCCAATTCACCTGGCAAAAGGCCGCTGAAGCAACGTACGAAGTTTATAAGGAACTGGCTGGAGGTTAAACGCTTGCGAAGACCCGCAGTTTCACTTGCTGTCTTCGTCGATCTGAATCTTAAGAGCCCGCAGGAACTTCTGGTCCTGCGACGTGAGCTGTATCTTGCCGCCCGATGCGCTCTTCGGAAGCTCATCTCCCTCAGCCAGCTCGTCATCTTCGGAGTCCCGGCGCTTGTTAAACCCAATCGTTGCTTCAAGCACCAGGAACACATCGTACCCCGCCCGCTTGATTTCACCGATTGCCGCTGCAATGCGATCGGAATCAGACAGCGATTCATTGATCGCATTCCCTAATTCCTGCATCAGTTCCTTAAGTTTATCGTCCAAAAAACGCACCCTGTCCCGAGGGTCACCTTCAGGGTAACATCCATATTTGTAAGCTGCAAAATAGTACTAATCCGAAGGCCGAAAAACCCACTGGTACGGTGCGTTAGCATAAAGGTGTAGTGACCCTTCGGGACGCCCAAAAAGTAGCGAAAACAGTCGCGCCAAACGCCCAGAAATTCGCGAAACACGTCGTTCCACACGTGGTAAAACCCGCGCGCATTATTTGGAACCAGGTCATCGGTTTCGTTTTCCTGGTACTTGGCTTGATGTTCTTGCGTCCGGCTATCCAGAGATACCGCCTGATCGGAATCGAGGAAGGCAGCCTTCTTTGGTTCTGTGTCGCTACGGCCCTAGCTGCGCTTATGATCGGGTTTGCCGTCCATGCCTTCCTGCGGGCACGGCGCATTTCGAGATCCTAAAGCCTGCATCGATGATCGAAGAACCCGGCCGCTTCCCGTTCACGCGCGGCATTTACCCCGACATGTACCGGAAGCGGCTTTGGACGATGCGGCAATACGCCGGGTTCGGCTCGGCCGAAGAGAGCAACAAACGCTACAAATTTCTGCTGTCGCAAGGCATTACGGGACTATCGGTCGCCTTCGATCTTCCCACTCAGATGGGGATGGATTCCGACGATCCACTCGCAGCGGGTGAAGTCGGCCGTGTTGGCGTGGCAATCGACTCACTTCCCGATATGGAAGCCCTTTTCGACGGAATTCGCCTCGATAGCATCACTACCTCGATGACTATTAACTCGACGGCCGCCATTCTGCTCTGTCTTTACGTGCTTGTGGCCGAGCACCAGGGTTCCAATCTCCGTACGCTCTCCGGCACGGTCCAAAACGACATTCTCAAAGAGTACATCGCACGCGGAACCTACATCTATCCTCCGCGGCCCGCCATGCGTATCATCACCGATCTGTTCGCGTGGGCGGCCCAAGAACTTCCTGAGTGGAACACCATCTCAATCAGCGGTTATCACATCCGGGAAGCAGGCTCAACGGCTGTTCAGGAAGTGGCTTTTACATTGGCGAACGGCATCGCATACGTTCAAGCAGCCCTCGAAGCGGGCCTCGATATCGACGACTTCGGTCCCCGCCTCAGCTTTTTCTTCAACGCGCATAACAACTTCCTCGAGGAAATCGCAAAATACCGTGCCGCAAGGCGCTTGTGGGCAAAGATCATGCGAGAGCGATTTGGCGCGCGGAACGACCGATCTTGCATGCTCCGGTTTCATGCGCAAACCGGCGGATCTACTCTTACCGCGCAACAACCCGATAACAACGTCGTCAGAGTTACTCTTCAAGCTTTAGCCGCAGTGCTGGGCGGCGCTCAATCGCTGCATACGAACGGTAAAGACGAAGCGCTTTCATTACCCTCCGAGCAGTCGGCGCAGATCGCCCTTCGCACGCAGCAGATCATTGCCTACGAGAGCGGGGTGACGGCGGTACCCGATCCATTCGGAGGCAGCCTCTATATCGAGCGGCTAACAGACGACATCGAAGCCGCCGCACGAATGTACATCGAGCGGATCGACGCGATGGGCGGAATGCTTGACGCTATCGAATGCGGATATATTCAAGGCGAAATTCAGAGTTCAGCCTACGAATATCAGCGGGCGATCGAACAGAGCGGGCAAATTGTAGTAGGCGTGAACAAATTCCAGAGTAGCGACCCTGCCACTCTACAGCCTTTTAAAATCGATGCCACTTTGGAGAAAGCGCAAGTGGAACGCGTCCGTGCCCTGCGCGCCTCGCGCTCCCGTTCCGCGGTCGAGCAGGTGCTGGCCAAGCTCGAACAAACCGCCCGCTCGACCGGCAACTTGATGCCTCAAATCCTCGAGTGCAGCCGCGTGTTCGCGACCGTCGGCGAAATCTCGCATTGTTTGCGCGGGGTCTTTGGAGAGTACCGCGAGCGTTTCTGACTAAACTAGGAGAGCCCCGAATAACTGGCGGCACCAAGTACTCTGGGAAGGCGGAGAAGACACCGGTGCTTTCGCGGATTAGGGCACGGATTTGATGAGGCAAACCATGCGCGTATTTTCGACAGATACGTCGAGCGGCCTGCTACTGGTGTACTCTCGCGAATTGCAGAGGAAATACGAAGGGCTCACTCTCCTCGACGCTCGGAAAAAGAAAGGCCAGTTCTTTACCCCGCCCGAAGTCTGCCGCTTTATGGCCAGTCTCGTGTCGGCGAAGCCTCCGGCCACGTTTCGCCTCCTTGATCCAGGGGCCGGCGTCGGCTGCCTCACAGCAGCGGTTTGTGATCGCTTTTTCGACCTGTCCTCCCGCCGGCATCTTGAGATTCACCTTTTCGAGAACGACCCCGAAGTGCTCCCGTTCCTCCATAAAACGATGAAGCGTTGTGCCGAAGCGCTCACTGAACACGGACACTCGATGACATACAAAATCCACGAAAGGGACTTCATCCTCGACGAAGCAGCTTTGGTTTTTAGACCACCTTCCCTCTTCGACGATTCGCCTGCCTTGGGAAAATTTGATGGCGCCATCATGAACCCGCCATATTTCAAGGTCAGCAAGTGCTCGCCATATGCGCGGGTTATGGAGGATGTAGTCCACGGGCAGCCAAACATCTATGCTTTCTTCCTTGCCGCCTCCGCGCAGATGTTACGGCCCAGTGGCAAGCTCGTCGCCATCACTCCCCGAAGCTTCTGCAACGGACTTTACTTCCGCGAATTCAGCATTGGTTTTTCGAGAGAATGTCCCTCGATCATATCCACTTATTTGAATCTCGAACCGAGACATTCCGCGACGTATTGCAGGAGAGCCTTATCACCGCGTCACACCGCCTTGGAAAGGCGTCCGCCAGTATTACGGTGAGCACCAGCTACGGGCTCAGCGTTCATGCCGCCAAGTCCGTGACGCTGCCCGCCGTAACGGTGATCGATGACAGTTGCGGTCACGCCAACATACGGATTCCGGCTAGTCTTGAAGACCAGGCTATTGCGGAAACTGTCGAATCGTGGTCCCACCGTTTCTGTGATTTGGGATTACGGATTTCAACGGGGCCCGTTGTAATGTTCCGCGCCACTGAATTTCTCTTGCCGGAGGCTTGCGGCAAGAACAGCGCTCCCCTTTTCTCCGTCTTCAACGTAAGGCCGTTCCGGACGAAGTGGCCGGTTTCTCATAAGAAACACCCGACCGCCTTCAAAATCTGCTTGGATTCCCAGCGGCTCCTCTTGCCGACGCAGAATTATGTCTTGCTGCGGCGGTTTAGCGCTAAGGAGGAGCGCCGACGCCTGACGGCGAGCTGTCTTATTGCTTCGGAGGTTGCTCAGCCGTTCGTTGCGTTGGAGAACCACCTCAATTACGTTTACCACTCTGAAAGAGAGCTAACTCTGGATGAGATTTATGGCCTTGCGGCGCTGTTCAACTCCGCGCTGCTTGACCGCTATTTTCGAATCATCAGCGGCAATACCCAGGTCAATGCGACTGAGATTCGCAGCATGAGGTTTCCCGCGCTCTCCACCGTCGCAGTCATAGGCGGAAGGATGCGAGAGCTTGCGTCTTTTGACAGTGGGGCCGTCGAGCTTATCGTCCTTCAAGAGCTGGGCATCAACGGCGCTGTTTCTACTCACCTGCTTGAAGGGACGCTGTTCGGTGACATTATGGACACCTGTGCGGAAAACTGAAGAGCTACAGGAATCCTCAGATCGCTTGGCCTGCCCAAAGCTCAGCAGAACGAACGGTCTGGTCTGACGCTATTGGCCCTGGCCGGTATCGGGCCAAAAACGCGGTGGGACGCTACGGAGCGCCCCCTTCTCCGCACTGTGGACATCATGGGATTCATGCGCGAGAGGTACGGCAAAAATTACAAGCCGAACAGCCGCGAGACCATCCGCCGCCAGACTCTTCACCAGTTCGAGCAAGCCCGGATCGTGGACCGAAATCCTGACGACCCAACGCGCCCGACCAACAGCGGAAATACGGTGTATCGCCTCACACAGGACGTAGCGGCTATCCTTCGTTCTTTTGGTACGAAGGATTTTGACAGGGCCGTTGCCAGATTTATTAAGCGGTTTGGTTCGTTACAAGAGGCTCACCTGCGTCGCCGCGAGGGCAATAAGATTCCGCTGAAAATGGCTGACGGCTCGACGATCTTCCTCTCACCTGGCGTTCACAACTGGTTGCAGGTTGCTGTCGTAGAGGAATTCGGGCCGCGTTTCGCGCCAGGCGGAAATCTTCTCTATGTCGGAGATACAGCATCGAAGAATGTTGTCCTTGATGCACCTGAGCTGGCCAAGCTGGGAGTTCCGGTCACACAGCATGACAAACTGCCCGATATCATCCTCTACTGGCGGGAACGCAACTGGATATTCTTGGTTGAGGCCGTTACATCGCACGGTCCGGTATCTCCCAAACGGCACCGCGAGATCGAAACCATGCTCAAGGATTGTCCAGCAGAACGGGTCTACGTGACCGCGTTCCTCGACCTGCAAGCGTTCCGAAAGTACGCCGGTGATATTGCATGGGAAACCGAGGTCTGGATTGCCGAAGCTCCCGACCACATGATCCACTTCAATGGTCCCAAGTTTCTTGGTCCATACGGGCCTCGAGAATGATTTCCAGGATTGCTTAATAAAGGTTTCTAGTCCTGATGCGATCCTGTTTTCGTGGGGCGGGTTGCCTATATTCCAACTACCAGTGTCGGTGTCGAATTGCGGCGCTTGCTTCAGCTCGCAATTCCCGTCGTACTTGCGGAGCTGGGCTGGTACTCAATGACCATTGTCGACACAATCATGGTTGGCCCGATCGGTCCGGCGGCGATCGGAGCGGCGGGCATCGGCAGCAGCGCGTTCTACACTCTCGCCATTTTCGGCATGGGGCTGCTACTTGGACTGGATACGCTGGTCTCGCAATCGTGGGGCGCGGGAGATCGCAACGACTGTCATCACTCTCTGGCGCAAGGCGTGTATCTTTCGCTTGCGATCACAGCGCCGTTGATGTTCGTATTCGCCTTCATGCCGCCTCTATTCGGCGCAGCGGGTGTAAATAGGCAGGTCAGTGCGCTCGCCGGCCCTTTTCTGACCACGTTGAGCTGGAGCACACTCCCCTTGCTGCTCTATGCCGCTTTCCGGCGCTATCTACAAGGAATAGGACACGTTCGCCCCGTCATGTTTGTGCTCATCAGTTCCAATCTGGTGAACTGGTTTGGAAACTGGCTGCTGATCGAAGGTCACTGGCGATTCCCTGCATTGGGCGTTGTCGGTTCTGCATTATCGACATGCGTCGCGCGAGTTTATATGGCAGCCGCGCTCGGCCTCTTCATCTGGTGGTTTGAACGCGGCTCGGAATCAGGGTTAGCAAGCCTTTTCCGCAAGCCGGATTTTAACAGGCTGCAAATGCTACTCGCTCTCGGTTTCCCTGCCGCTATGCAGATCATGCTGGAGGTTGGCGCTTTCGGAGCCGCTGCCGTACTTGCCGGGCGCCTCACTCCAGCGGCTCTGGCGGCTCATCAAATCTCCATCAATTGCGCCGCGCTGACGTACATGGTGCCCCTCGGCGTTTCGTCCGCCGCCGCTGTCGCCGTCGGACAATCCATCGGGCGCCGCGAATTCTCGCGTGCCCGTCGCGAAGGATATATGGCCATTGCCCTGGGCTGCGCCTTCATGAGCTGTTCCGGACTTCTTTTCTGGCTGAGCCCTTCACCCATACTGCGTGTTTACACTCCCGACACACAGGTCCTGGCTATCGGGCGAAATCTTCTGGCTATCGCCGCCGTGTTTCAGCTGTTTGATGGAATTCAGGCGGTTACCACCGGCGCGCTTCGTGGACTCGGGAATACACGCACTCCGATGATGATCAATCTTGCCGGCTATTACTTGCTGGGATTACCTTTGGGTTATTTCCTTTGCTTCAATCGTGCATACGGAATTTATGGCTTGTGGATCGGTCTATCGCTCGCGCTCATCGCGATTGCGATCTATCTGCTGTTTTCGTGGCGGTATGAATCACGCAGGTTGGCGATGTAGATTGTGGCGCGGACGATCTTGTCGTCTGCGGTGCGGCAAATAAAGGGCAGACGGCGAAGACCGTCTGCCCCACCCTGGATCGAATCAGTTTACGGTGACGACTTGCATGGCGCTCGATGTCACATTCTGATTTACGTCTTTACGATCGACAACGTAATAGAGGACGCGTCCTCCCAGCGCCGGGATGTTTACCGTACACCCGTTTCCGCATGCCTGCCAGTTCACCGGCTCGGAAAGCCAGGCGAATGGATCGTTGTTCGCCGCGCCTGTCGAGCACGCTTCCTGCCGGCTGGTGCAATACAGATTCGTGTCGTACCCGAAGCGTACTCGCACCGTGTCTCCCGTCCGGCCTCCGACCTTAACGGGCACCTGAATAAAGTCCCCGCGGTATTGCGAATCAAGCTGCCAGGAAGGCAGCTTTGCGCCGTAGATTTCGCTGCGAACGCCATCTACCCACTTGCCCGCCGCAAAAACCCAACCCGTGCCGTCGGTGCCGTGCACGTTGGCGTAATTGTCGGTTCGTCCCGGTCCGCCGAAGAACGAGGTCAACGTTCTCCACCGGACGCCGGTTGGATCGGCTTTCGAAACATCATACTGCGTATATCGCGCTACTTCATTTGGCAAGGAAGCAAGGCACGGAGTCTTCCGAACGTACCAGAGAACACATTCTCCCGACAGATCGGGATTCACGACGCTGACGAACTGATCGCCTTGCTGCGAGCCCTGAACACACTCATTCGAAAAGTCGGCGATACAGAAACTGTCCGTTGTTGCGTCGGTAATCTGCGACCCCGGACCGCTGATATCCCGCATCAAGTTGTGAGCGTACCAGCCGAATACAGCACGGCGTTTTCGATCGAGAGACGCATACTGAACGGCCTGTCCGCCGGGCGTTTGCAGCGGCAGACTGATCTTGTACACATGCTGCGAACCCGAGACGAGCGAAAGGTTGTGATACCACACGTTCGGATCTCCACCGCCGGCTCCTCCCAATGGCCTGCCGTCCAGTCCCCAAATGGAGCGGTTATTGAAAGTGTCGTAAGCCAACGCGCTGCCGGGATGTGTCTGGATCGCATTCAGTCCGTTGATGCTGCCGTTGAACGTGTACAGCATTTCGATCCCGTACTGATACTGGTACGAAAAGAATGCCGGCAACTGTCCGGCTCGGACGCCGTATCCAAAGCCATATTGGCCCGTATTGTAGCCGCCGAGCCCGTAGGCATAGGGTGTCCACTGTGTGAACTTTTGCGCGGTCGTATCGTATTGGAGATTTGTATGAGCGCCGTAAGGCACGGGATTATCGGCATAGATGGTATGCGTCGGATCTAGCGCATTCATCCAATACTCATTTCCACCGCAACCGAACGGAAGGTCCACCATGAACGTGAATCCGCTCGGGTGATTGGTCTCTGCGCCTACGCAGAGCGACACAGGAACGGCCGACGCCTGCCGCGATAACACGAGATCGATCGTGCCGTTGTCGAGTGGAATCTTCTTAGCCACTAGAAAACGTTCCGCTCCATAGTCGCCCCCCGGATCGTTCAGGTCGCGCAGCCAGTCTCCTTCGCCGAGAGGCTGCAAGTACGACCAGCAATTCAGGGTCGTGCCGTCGCCGCCGCAGCTAGTAGAGTTGTGCGGCCACGCGGTGGGCCGCGTTCCCACGGTGACGCCAGTCGCGAGATCGGATTGCGGCGCGCCGACGTTAACAGGCTCGGTCGCAACATTCACTTTGATGCAGTTATTCCCCGTTGCGCCTTGCGCGATCCATTCCGGATTCGTGACGCCGAGCTGCTCGCATGTCGATGGATCTATAAACGTCGCCGAGAGCGAAGTGGCGTTGTTATTGTCGTAGATCTTGTTTACCGTCATGGTGTACTGGCCAGCCGCTGTGGTGCCGGCAGATTCAAGGCTGCCCATCGTCGCAAACGTAAGCCAGCCATCGGGTGTTCTGTTGCCGAAACCGCCATGCATGCCCGCCCAGCGCAATGGATACTGGCTCCAGCTATTGCCGCAGTACACAAGCTGCTGCCCTGGAGGCTGAGTTACGTCGAAATAGCACCCCCAAGCCATTGCGTTCTGATTGGGGCGTAGCTGAAATGTTGCATAGCCGCCTTGTACCGAACTGAACTGGGGTGCGCCCCAATAGTTCATGTCAATTTGCGGGTACTTCGACTTTATCTGGCTGATTACATCATTTCCAGTACCGGAAGTTAGATTGCCATTACAGGAAAAATATGGGTTTGTGTCCGGGTTGTAGTCGGTTGGCAACGTGCGGTAATGACCGTCCGTTGCGTCGTAACTGCAGGTGTATATATTGCCGCTGTCCGAGTCGTATTGATAGAAGAGCAGCGGATTCGAAGTGTCTTGCGTGACGCCAGCCGCTGATAACCTGGCTATCGTTCTCAGCTCGCCGCTCGACGGATCGAAGAAATAGAGGAACGGATCGCCCCACAGATCGCTGATGATGCAGGTTTGACCCTGGATCGGCTGGCTCAACGGTGTTACACCATCGGCGGCATACGTTGCCGTTACATTTCCCGAGCAGATCAATCCTTCGCCCTCGTAGCCTGTATAGTAATCGGCAGAGCTCGCATAATCGTACTTCACCGAGTCGAGATAAATAGTCCCATTCCCGGTTTGCTTCCAGATCTTCAGTCCGAAATTTGTGAAGATGAACGAATTGCCTGTAACCGCCGCACCCGAAGCGTGGTTATTGCCAATGCCTGAGCATCCGCTGAACGTGTTTCCGCTTAAAGCAGTGCAGGTCACCGAATCTGATTCCACGTTCATGACGTAAATCGGATAGCCGTAAAAATTCTTAATAAAGCCGGATGTATTCGCAACACTAACCGAACTCGCGCCGCTTGTAACCGCGCTTGTCAATGTTGTGTTGATGCCGTTGAACGACGCTCCCAGATCCTGCTGGATGGTCAGGTGGGTTGCATCGGTGCCGCTCACAATCGAACAATCGTTGTTCGGGCAAGTGGGAGCTGAGCCAGCGATGTGTATATGCATTCCGGGTTTCAGATTGCTAGGAAAGGCAAGCTGAAAGGTTCCAAACAGGAGAGGCGTCGTGTTGATAACCGTGGTATGCACGGCCGAGACGCTTCGGCTATTTCCGCCGAAATCGGCAGCCATCCAATCCACTTGAATTTCGGGCGCTCCCCACCCTGAGAAGAAAGGCGACGGATAAGTGCCGGGCCCGTCCACCTCGGCCGCCGTCGATTGCGGAAGAGTGAACGTCAGAGTATTACCAATACAGGTTTGACCCGCATCCACGGTCAAACATACGCTGAGCGAGCGGTCGGCGGCATTCGATTGATCGCCGTATCCGTTCAGTCTCGCTAACATGTCGTCTACGTAGTTTTCTGAATAGTCGATATAGGCGCGCTGTCCTTCAGCGGACGCCGTCGGTAAGAAAATAGCGTCAGACCCACCGCCCGCTCCCGAGTAACTGGCGTACTGACCGTCCTGAGCAAGCACGTTCTGAGCGTTCGTCCAGTTTCCGGAAAGATCGTAAGCATACAACGGATAAAGCTCCGTGTGCGTTCCCGGACTGCCGTAGCCGGGCGTGGTCAACCGCTTCAGCAAAACTCCCGTTTGCGGATCGATATAGGTTGTGGCTGTGTTCGAGTAATCAATCGAGGGGTAAGCATAGTTTCCATATCCGTTGCTGTTGAACGGAAACGGATCCGGAGCCGAGTTTCCCACCGGAATCGTGCGCGTACGAAACGTAATGCTGCCTGTGCTTGCGCCGCCATCGCAACTCACCTGAAACGTATAAGGCGAGTCGGCCTGGAGAGCTCGCGAGTATAACTTACCATCCAATGCCAGATCGGATGTGCGCCTACCTACGACGACAGTGCGATACGTTCCGGTTGCAAGGTTGCCAGGGCCCAGGTCGTTCCCGGCTCCCGAAAATAGAGTTGGATCGGTGTCGTGCGCCACATTGTTTGAAGAATCGAGCACTGTCACCGAGCAGGCATTCGTGTCCGGTGCGTTGTAGGCAAATACCGCGCGGGTTTGCGTTGTGCCGATGACTTGAACTGGAATTGTGGAAGCAGCGGAGGCGGTGATGAACAAACCGGCTGCCGCGACTAGGGAAGCAATGCGGTTTACCATGACGACAACGCCGACCTTCTCCAGGTGTTTTGAGCGATGCAAATGTAAATGTAGTTGCTGTCGTACGACCAGTTACCCGCTGTACAAGCGCTCGACGAGCTGGCCGGAGTTGCCACATGAAAACCAACGAGGGAAGTGTCCGCGCTCACCATTGCCGTCCCATTGCTGTCAACGGCCGTCACGCCTGGCCCAGCGATCAGGTTCTTGGTTCCAAGCATCGCCCGGAAGTCCTGCCCTCCGGTTTGGTCGAGTGTTCCGTTGGACACAGTCCAGGTTGCAATCGGAACTGAATCGGGAGGAAATGATGTGATATTCGACTGAGCGGCACAGCCACTGCAAGTGGCGCCTACGTTATTACCCACCGTCAACATGCCGGAGCTACTGACATAGACGTAGAGCATACCGGAGCTCGATCCCGACACGGTGGCCGTGGCGCCAGCGGTAATGCTGTAAATGGTGCTCCCGAATCGCACGTTGCAAGGAGTGCTTGCCGAACAGTTCGCGCCAATCGTCAGCACGGTGCTCGATGTCCTGATGGCCTGCAGGTCGCCAAGCTGGCTCACCATGCTCGCGCCTGAGTTGCCTGACCCGGTGCCGCCACCGCTTTCGATAGTCCAGATATTGGTTGCCGCGCAACCATAGAAGTTCGCGCCCGCCGCAGCGGCTGAATTGAAGAAAAGCTGACCTACCTGACAGGTGGCCGGCAAAGTCGTGCCTACCTGGACCGGCCGAGTGGATGGCAAGGCCGAAAAGTCGATGCTTTTGCTTTGCGTCCGGAGATCGACCAATGTCTGGCCGAAGGAGGACCCTGCCAGCAACAGCGCCAGCAATAGAAAAATATACTTTTGTCTCATGAAATCGTCAGCCCCTAGAGGGAGGTTTGACCCTGCATCGAACCTATCACGCAAACTGACACCGCGAGACGTAAGTTATTGAAACTATTAATCAACTTTCCTGAACTGGCATACTGAATCAATGCCTTCCCGGATCGCAGTACTGGGTTTAGGGTACGTGGGCTGCGTTTCGGCAGCGTGCCTGGCCCGGCTTGGTTATGACGTAATCGGCATCGATCGCGATGAGCATAAGGTTCGGACTGTGAACTCGGGTCACGCCCCGTTCTTTGAGCCAGGACTGGACGAAATTGTGAGTCAAACCGCAGCTTCCGGCAAGCTTCGGGCAACGGCGTCGCTCGGGGAAGTGATCGACGAAGCCGATTTGGCATTCATCTGTGTCGGCACTCCATCGGAAAGGAATGGGAATCTGGGAACCGATCAGTTACGACGCGTGTCAGATGAGATCGCGAGTCATATCCGCGGGCGCACGAAGCCGCTGATTGTCGCTGTACGCAGCACAGTTTTTCCGGGAACGTGTGACGAGGTTGTGGCCCGATCGTTCGTTGGTATCGGCGCAGTGAAGATCGCCGCAAACCCTGAGTTTCTCCGCGAAGGCGCTGCCGTGCGCGACTTCGTGGAACCATCGCTCATCGTGGTTGGGAGTGAAGACGGCGCGGCTGCCCAAAAGGTAGCTGAGCTTTACGCGCCACTGGGCGTCGAGCCATGTCTTGTTTCTCTCCGTGCGGCGGAGATCATAAAGTACGCCTGTAACTCGTTCCACGCCGTCAAGATCGCGTTCGCCAATGAGTTCGGCGCTTTATGCAGTTCATTGGAGATCGACGGCGAGGAGGTCATGCGGACACTGTGCGAGGACACAAAACTCAACATTTCGCCTGCTTATTTGAAACCGGGCTTCGCTTTCGGCGGTTCGTGCCTGCCCAAAGATCTTCGCGCCTTAACTTACCGAGCCGGCCGTCTCGATCTACGATTGCCCTTGCTCGAAGCCACGCTGCCGAGCAATCAGGAGCAGCTTCGCCGCGCCATCGAAAAGGTGCTCGATCTCGGGCCGCGTCGTTTGGGGGTAATTGGCCTGGCTTTCAAGGAGAACACCGACGACTTGCGCGAGAGCGCTGTCGTCGCGCTGCTCGAACAGCTTATCGGTAAGGGACGCGAGATTCGTATCTTCGACCCTCACATCCAACTTGACGCTATTTACGGAAGCAATAGGAATTTCATCCTCCAGCAGATTCCACATATCGGGCGTTTGCTCGATCGAAAGCTCGAAGATACGCTGGCATGGGCCGAGCATGTCGTGATCGCGCAAAAACCATCGCCGGAGCTTGCGCAAGCGATAGAAGCGACGGGCCTGCCGGTAACGAATCTGGTTAGTGGCAAGTAGGCCAGTCGCTGACGCTTCCGGCTCTTTTTCGAGAGGCCACCCGGCTATTTCGTGGAATCCACGGCAACGGAGAAATCGACTCCCCGATCGGCGTTCGCCTTCTCTGAGGCACTGATGTCGATGGCCGAGATTGGAATCTTCTGCACGGGGTGTGCCGAGAAGTTCCACAACGTGCGATCCATTACAGCGTAGTTTGTAGTCTCGAGCCTGCGACCGTCCCGGAGGACAATGACCGTTGGCGGTTCGGCCGGCTGGCTTTCTTCAGCGCCTGCGGGAGCCTGAGCAGGCGGTATGCCGGAGGCTTGAGCTTCGAGCTGGTTCACTTGGCTTTGGAGACGCCCTAGTTCATCGGTGATCGCCATTGCTGTGGGATCGACCGGAGGAGGGGGCGGCGGACCACCGGCATCGTCACCGTAATAGCTGGACGGGAACGTGTAGCCGTCGAAGAGGGGGATAAAACCCACATAGCCGTATCCATACCGCCCGTTGGCAAAGCCCCGATTTCGATACGCTGAGCATCCGGGACACGGGTATCGGTTCGAAGAAAGAGGCAGGCCATTCAGGCTTATGGTAGGCCGAGAGCCGGCAATACCGTTCAGGGAGCTTCCTGGAATCGGCTGAGGATTCCCGAATCCACTGAAATGGGAGTGCACCCCGCCACCAACGCCATGCTGAGCGGCAAGAGGCAGCGCCACCAGAACCCCGGATACCAGGAAACTGAGCCACAGGCGCATAGTAAGTCTCCTATTAATGAGATTAGCGCGATTGCCGCAGGGTTGCCAAAATGCCGGGTCCCTTCTCAGGGTCTGGTGGCGCGGACGATCTTGTCGTCTGCGCTCCCGCTATGTCCGTACCATACGCGCTGGACCATGGCCATTTTTCGATCGAGTCCGCCAAACCAGCCTTCACAGGATTCCACTCCACATAACGAATGATCTTCTGTAACTCTTTGTCAGATCGGATCCAGTGATCGTAAGACTCGTCTTGCCAAAGAGCTTTGACGTTTAGATTTAACAGACGCTTGGCCCGCTTTGCGGTCACGCCTTTAAGCCACTGCAAAACCCGCGGCAGGGCGATCCTCGGCTCCCAAATCACGTGCACATGATTAGCCATGACTACATAGGCACGAAGGTCATAGAGCCGTCTGACGGTGTCGCCGTAGCGCAGGGCCTCGACTACCATGTAAGCCACACGCTTGTCTCGTAGCCAGTCGGACACCGGGGTGGCCCGGTCAAGTTCGCCATCCGTCGCAGCGAACCTCTCTCCATCGCTGCGTTGCTCGCTCCGCGATTCCAAGAGCGCGCGGGGCAACGTGCCCGCCAAGCGCCAAGTCACAAATACGGGCACTCCATCGGGTACCCAATGAGGGAGGCGTCTTCGCGAATCGATCATGCTTTGAGGGCAGGGCAGACGGCAAAGACCGTCTGCCCCACCTAAATGGGTCTCCCAGGTGCCCCAACGATCTCTTGAAAACTTCACAAATTCAGCTTGAAGATCGGGCCGTACTGTGCGGGGCCCTTAGCCCCCTAGCCCACCTCCTAGCCCAGCTTCGTCACAACCACTCCCTCGCGGTCGTGGCTCGGAAACGAAGCTTGTGGATTCAACTGTTTGGCCGAGCCGCGCACGCAAGTAAGCGGTCCGGTGTGGTGTATATTGCGAATTCTGCATAGTCAAAACTATTGCAGATTGCGGGGACAATAAGAAAGCCCGGGCCTTAATCCCGGGCTCTTATGGCTTTTGTTGTGCTTTAACTACTCGCCGCCTTCACCTTCAGGCGCATTCTCGCGCATCTGCTTGAGACGTTCCTCGCGGCGTTTGGCGCGTTCGGCGGCGCGCTTGACGAGTTCGCTGCCGACGAGTTCGAGCTTAGCCGTTTCAGCTCCATCGCCTTTGCGCCAGCCGAGCTTCACGATTCGCGTATAGCCGCCCTCGCGCTGATGGAAGCGTGGACCGATTTTCTCGAACAACTTTTGAACGGCCTCGGGCTTCATCAGAAATGCCGCAGCTTGACGGCGCGTGTGAAGGGTATCGCGCTTAGCTAGCGTAATCATCTTCTCAACCAGCGGCTTCGCCGCTTTGGCCTTCGGAACGGTAGTGGTAACGCGTTCTTCCTCGATGACGTTGGTCACAAGTCCACGCAGCAGCGCACGGCGGCCGCTGATGTCGCGCTTGAGTTTCTTTCCGGCTTTCTGGTGTCTCATGGTTTACCCGGTTAGCTAGACGTGGTTCGTTACTGCGTGGCCAGTTATTCTTCGGCTCCCGCGAATTCGGCATCGCGGCCATCATCATAGTCAATCGGCGGAGGCAGGCTCGGCGCGCCACCTGAAACCAGCCGGCCCTGCGCGTCGAACTTCATTCCAAATGAGAGACCGAGGCCAGCGAGGATTTCCTTAATCTCGTTGAGAGATTTGCGGCCAAAGTTCTTGGTTCGCAGCATTTCCGCTTCGCTTTTTTGAACCAGGTCGCCGATAGTTTGAATGTTCGCGTTCTTCAAGCAGTTGTAAGAACGGACGCTGAGCTCGAGCTCCTCGACCGAGCGATTCAACACCTCGTTCATCTGATTCATAGCGCGCTCGGCCGGCTCTTCCACCACTTCCGGAGTCTCTTCGAAGTTGATGAAGATCGTCATGTGATCTTTAAGCAGCTTCGCGGCTTGCCCGATTGCATCTTGCGGCGAGATCGCTCCGTTCGTCCAGACTTCGATCGTGAGCTTGTCGAACTCGGTGTTCTGTCCGAGGCGGGCTCCCTCGATGCCGTAGTTTACCTTTCGCACCGGCGAATGCACGGAATCGATCGGGATGTAGCCAATGGGCAAATCCTCTTCGTAATTGCGGTCGGCCGCTACATAGCCGCGGCCTTGCTTGATGCGCATTTCAACGTTCAGCTTGCCGCCTTCACCGACAGTCGCGATGTGAAGATTGCGGTCGAGCACTTCCACGTCGGCGTCGGTCTCGATCTGGTTCGACATGACCTCGCCAGGCGTTTCAACGCGAAGGCGAGCGATGCGCGTGCCCTCGCCGATCATCTTGAATGGCACTTGCTTGAGGTTGAGGATGATATCTGTGGCGTCTTCTACTACACCCGGTATGGGACTGAACTCGTGCGATACACCTTCAATGCGCACCGCCGTAATTGCGGCTCCTTCAATCGAGCTGAGCAATACCCGGCGCAGGCCCGTGCCGACTGTGGACCCGAATCCGCGCTCGAACGGCTGGGCGGTAAATTGACCAAAACGCTCGGTAAGAGTCTCTGTGTTTGCGACTAATCGCTTTGGCTTCTGGAATCCTTTGAACATGTCTTATCCTTCCTCGTCGATTTCCTGATGCATTACTTCGAGTACAGCTCGACGATGAGCTGTTCATTCAATTGGATCTGTACAAGCTCTTCGCGCTTGGGAGATTGAAGAACCCTGGCCTTCAAGGCATCGCGGTCCACCTCGAGCCACGAAGGGCTTGGCGCGTGAGCCGTGGCGTCGCGAGAAGCAAGAATGGTCGGATTATTGCGGCTCGCTTCGCGGACCTCGACTGAATCGCCCGTCTTCACGGTGTACGACGGGATGTTCGTCTTCTGGCCATTGACCTGAATGTGCCCGTGGCGGACAAGCTGGCGAGCTTGCGCACGGCTTGTGGCAAGGCCCATGCGGTACACCACGCTGTCGAGCCGGCGCTCGAGAGCGGCGATCAGGTTTTCACCCGTGATTCCTTTCTGCTTGGCGGCCTTTTCGAACAGATTCCGGAATTGCCCTTCGAGCAAGCCCCAGTAACGTCGCGCTTTCTGCTTTTCACGAAGCTGCACACCGTATCCGACGATCTTCGACTTTTTGTCTTTGCCGTGCTGGCCGGGAGCGAAGTTGCGCTTTTCAATCGCGCACTTCTCCGTATGACAGCGCTCGCCTTTCAAAAACAGCTTCATGCCCTCGCGGCGGCACAGCCTGCAAACGGGGCCGATATAACGTGCCAAATTTAAACCTCCAAAAATATCAGGTGCGGTTTACGGTCAGGCATGACCTTCGTCCCGCTTGCATTTCTTTTCTTTCGCGGACTAAAGTCCGCCGCAGGCTAAAGCCTACCCTCCATTACACGCGGCGCTTCTTCGGCGGCCGGCAGCCGTTATGGGGAATCGGCGTTACATCTTTAATCGAGCGGACATCGATGCCGGCCGTAGCCAGCGCACGCACGGCCGACTCACGGCCGCTGCCGGGCCCCGCAACCCGGACTTCCACCGTCCGCAGCCCCGATTCTTTTGCTTTGTTGGCGGCCGTCAGCGATGCTTGCTGAGCCGCAAATGGAGTCCCTTTGCGCGACCCGCGAAAGCCGAGCGACCCGGAGCTGGACCAAGCCAGAACGTTGCCAAGCGGGTCGGTAAAGGTGACGATTGTGTTGTTAAACGAGGCCTGAATGTGTACGAATCCGAATGGAACGTGTTTCTTTTCTTTCTTCTTAAACGCCTTCTTCTTAGTAGTTTTTGCGGGTGCTTTCGCCATCTAAGTGTCCTCTGCCGTCCGATTAGGTCTTCGCCGTAGCTTTCTTCTTATTGGCGACTGTGCCGCGGCGCGGCCCTTTTCGGGTCCGGGCGTTGGTGTGAGTGCGCTGGCCGTGTACGGGTAAACCTCGGCGGTGACGTAGCCCCCGATAACTCCCCATCTCCATCAGGCGCTTGATGTTCATCGAGACTTCCTTACGCAGGTCGCCCTCGATTGCGCCTTCTCCTTCGATGAGGTTGCGTAAATGGTTCACTTCTTCCTCATTCAAGTCAGCGACCTTTTTGTTCGGGTCAACCTGCGCCCGGTGAAGAAGCGACAGGGCTCGAGTTCGTCCGATTCCGTAAATGTAGGTCAGCCCGATGGCTGCTCTTTTTTTCGCTGGCAGATCGATGCCTGCAATACGCGCCATAATAAATACCTCGTTACCCCTGCCGCTGTTTGTGTTTGGGGTTGGTGCAGATGACTCGAACCACGCCGTGGCGGTGAATCACCTTGCACTTGTCACACAATTTTTTTACCGATGCCTGCACTTTCATCGCGTTACCCTTTCGACAACAATTCTCATGGCCGCGTTAAAACCCACGGACCATTGTCTGTCACGGCCACCATATGCTCGAAATGGGCTGAATACGAGCCATCCCGTGCCACGGCGGTCCACTTATCGGAAAGAACTTTGGTATCCGGCCGACCGGCATTCACCATCGGCTCAATCGCGAGAACCATGCCCGGTTTGAGCCGGGGATTTTCGCTGTTCCGATCTATGTAATTCGGAATCTGAGGCTCTTCATGTAAAGAAGTGCCGATCCCATGTCCCACAAATTCGCGAACAATCGAAAAACCGTTCGATGTAACGTACTTTTCAACCGTGCCGCAGATATCGAATAGTCTGTTTCCGGCGCGCACCTTGTCGATCGCCAGCTCGAGGCTCTCCTCGGTTACCTTCAGCAGGCGTTTCACCGAGTCGTTCGGCTCTCCGATCGAAATTGTAATGGCCGAATCGCCGTAGTAGCCATTCAATTCGACGCCGGTGTCGATCGAAAGGATGTCGCCCGCCTTCAACTTCCGTTTGGCGGAAGGCATGCCGTGGACGACCTCTTCGTTGACGGAAGTACAAAGAACGAACGGATATTTCGTCTTGGACGCATTCGACGTATAGCCTTTGAATGCAGGCCGCGCCCCGGCGTCGGCAATCATTTTCACTGCCGCCGCCTCGAGATCCTGGGTTGTGACTCCAACGGTCGCCATCGCCTTCAATTTTCCAAGGATTTCGTACACCAACATGCCGCTACGACGCAGTTTCTCAATCTCGGCCGGACTCCTTCGAACAATCATTTGACCGCCCGCCCCGAGTGTCCCAATTTCTGACAGATACCGTCCGCAATGGCATCCGGCGCGGCGCACGCCCCTTCGATTTCAAACATCGCAACGCCCGCCTCGCGGAAGTAATCGAGCACAGGACGCGTGGCCATGTCATACTGGGCCAACCGTTCCCGAATCACCGGCTCGCGATCGTCTTCCCGGGTCACGAGCACCGCACCGTCCAGATCACAAACGCCCGGATTCTTGGGCGGGTTGGTGGATAAGCTGTAAAGGGTTCCGCAAACGGGACACTGCCGACGGCCACTGAGGCGAGCTACGAGCTTTTCGTAGTCAACCATCAAGTATACCACCGATGGATCCATTTTATAACGTCCGGCTAGGCTTTGTAAAACCTTCGCCTGACTCACGGTCCGCGGATATCCATCGAGAATAAACCCGTTACGGCAATCGGGCTGTTGAATACGCGCTTCGACAAGGCGATTCACCAACTCGTCCGGAACCAGCTTGCCGGCTTTCATCACATCGCGCGTTTCGACGCCGATGTTGTCGCCGTCCTTGATATGCTGGCGCAGCATTTCGCCGGTTGAAATGTGTGGACCATTGACGCACTGCTCCTGAAGAAGCCGGGCCTGTGTGCCTTTGCCCGAACCCGGGGCGCCAAATAAGATGACAGCCGGAATGGGCCGGCTTCCGTCGGGTGCATTCAAGGGATCCTAGAAACTACTCCTTCGCCCGCGGATACGGCCTGCGCGCGGGGTAAATCCCTCGTAATGACGCATCACCAGCTGCGCTTCGATCTGGTTGATGGTATCCATCGCCACACCGACAACGATCAGCAACGATGTTCCGCCAAACCAGAAGCGGACACCCAGGCCATCGAGCAGCCAGCGCGGAAAGTGCGCATCAATGAAATTGCCCACAAGCGGCAGAGTCTGAAGCCGGATGCCCATCATCATAACCTGCGGAATGAGCGCGAGGATCGAAAGATACAGCCCGCCAACCAGCGTGATTTTCGAAAGAATCTTATCGATGTAATCGGCCGTGCTTTTACCCGGTCGAATGCCGGGGATAAAGCCGCCATATTTGCGCATGTTGTCGGCTGCTTCGACGGGATTGAAGATAATCGACACGTAGAAAAAGCCGAAGAACACGATGAGGATAATAAACAGCAGGTAATAGAGTGGAGAAGCTCCCGAAATCGCGCTGAACATGCTGCTCAGCCACACGCTTCCCTTCACAACGGGAAATTGCAAAGCAGTCTGCGGCAGGGCGAGGAGCGATGAGGCAAAGATGATCGGCATCACACCGCCGGCATTCACCTTGAGCGGCATGTGAGTGGACTGGCCACCCATCATCTTCCGTCCCATGATGCGCTTGGCATATTGAACGGGAATGCGGCGCTCGCCGCGCTCGACGAGAACGATGAACCCGACAACCGAGATCATGACGGCGACGATGACGATGAGCTGCAACCCACTCCAGTCGTGGCTGATGAACACCCGGCTATACATTTGCTGGATAGCGTTCGGAAGGCCGACGATTATGCCGACTGTAATCAGCAGCGACATCCCGTTGCCAATACCGCGCTCGGTGATCTGTTCGCCCAGCCACATGATAAATGCCGAGCCGGTGGTGAGCGTCAGGACCGTCATGGCTACGAACGCCAAGCCGGGATGGGCCACGAAATTCCCGTCCGAATTCTGCAGAGCGACGGCGATACCGAGCGACTGGGCAATGGCGAGGCCGATAGTCAGATAGCGTGTCCATTGCGTGATTTTGCGCCGGCCCATCTCGCCTTCTTTCTGCATTTTCTCGAGCGTCGGTACAACCACCGCGAGTAGTTGCAAAATGATGGACGCCGTGATGTAAGGCGTGATTCCGAGCGCAAAGATGGTCATACGGCGCAGCATGCCGCCGCTGAACAGGTCAAAATAACCGAGGAAGCCTCCGGAGGCGACGCGGCTGAAATAATCCTCGAACCGGTGCCAGTCGATGCCAGGTGTGGGGATGTAGGCCCCCACCCGGTACACAGCAAGCATGGCGAGCGTGAACAGCACACGCTTGCGAAGATCGGGAATCTTGAAAATGTTGACCAGTGCTTCGAAAAACTTTTGCATGGACTTGCGCCGGGCGGACTTCTATGCGCCGCCCCCGCCCGATTTTGCTTCGGCCGGCGCGGGAGCCGCAATCGTTTCGGCCGTGCCACCCGCCTTCTGAATTTTTTCCATCGCCGACCGGGAGAACAAGTGCGCCCTCACGCTCAGCTTCCTGGTCAGATCTCCATTGCCGAGGATTTTCAACCCCGACTTGAGCGTCTTCACGTAACCGGATGAGACCAGCGATTCGGGGCTAAAAGTATCGCCATCGAGTTTGTCCAGCTGACCCACGTTGATGACAGCATACTCTTTTCGGAAGATATTGGTGAAGCCGCGTTTCGGCAGCCGGCGATGAAGCGGCATCTGGCCGCCCTCGAACCCGCGCATTTTGCTGTAGCCCGAGATCGACTTTTGACCTTTGGCGCCCTTGCCTGAATATTTGCCGCGACCCGAGCCCATGCCTTGGCCGATGCGCTGCTTTTTGTGTCTTTGGCCTTTCGGCGGGTGTAGATTGCTGAGATTCATGGATGGATCCTAGTGCCTATGGCTCAACGATTTCGAGCAAATGCGGAATCTTCTTGACCATACCGCGAAAGCCCGGCGTGTCGGGCTTTTCGACGACGCGATTCAGTTTCTTCAAGCCCAGCGACTTCACAATGTCCTTGTGTTTTTGCGGCGTGCAGATCGGGCTGCGCACGAGCTTTATTTTGATTGTTTTTTCGGCCATGTGTCGTCCCTATAACTTGTCCACTGCGAGGCCGCGCATGTCGGCAACCGCGGTCTTGTCGCAAAGCTGCTCCAGCGCATCAATAGTCGCCTTTACTACATTGTGAGCATTGTGTGAGCCGATTGATTTTGTCAGGACATTCGGGATACCAACCGCCTGGATCACAGCACGCACCGGGCCGCCCGCGATTACGCCGGTACCCTCGGGAGCCGGTTTCAGCAGCACCAGACCGCTGCCGAAACGGCCAAGCACAGGATGAAGAATCGTAGTCTCGAGCACGTTCACCTTGCGCAGATTCTTTTTCGCCGCTTCGATCCCCTTCTTGATCGCCGAAGGAACTTCTTTGGCCTTGCCGGTTCCGTACCCGACAACTTTCGCGGAAGGATCGCCCACGACGACGAGCGCCGAGAAGCTCATATTCTTGCCGCCCTTGACGACCTTGGTCACGCGATTGATGCTGACCACCTGTTCCTTCAAGTTCAGGCTCTGCGGATCAATGCGTTTTACTGTTCCGTTCAATGCCATCCGATTAGAACTCCAATCCTGCTTCGCGCGCGGCGTCGGCGAGCGCTTTCACGCGCCCGTGATAGAGATAGCCGCCGCGGTCGAACACCACCCTGCCGATTCCTTTGTCTTTCGCGCGCTCGGCAACTTTCTTGCCGATCAGCTTGGCGCCTTCGATGTTGCCGCCCTTGCCGCGCAGATCTTTCTCGGTAGAAGCGGCGGCAACAAGCGTGAAGCCTTGCGTGTCGTCGATGAGCTGCGCATAAATATGATTCAGGCTGCGAAAGACGGCCAGGCGCGGACGCTCCTGTGTTCCAGCCACCTTGCGGCGGATACGCTTGTGAATCCGCAGCCGAATATCGTTTTTTGAATCCTGTGCCATGATTTACCTTCGCCGCTCCGGGCTTATTTACCCTTGGCCGCTCCGCTCTTGCCCGCTTTCTTGCGCAGGGCTTCGCCAGTGTAGCGGACGCCTTTGTTCTTGTAGGGATCCGGCGGGCGCAGCGCCCTGATTTGCGCCGCTACTTGCCCGACCTGCTGCCGGTCGTAACCCGAGAGCACGACATGCGTCTGCTTGTCGACCTTCAGATCGACGCCCTTGGGCAACAAGACTTCGATCGGGTGAGAATAGCCGAGAATGAAGGTGGCGATGTTGCCTTTCACGTCGGCGCGGTAACCGGTGCCGACGATATCCAGCTCGCGTGTGAACCCGGTCGAGACGCCCTGCACGGCGTTGGCCGCGAGCGCCCGGGTAAGCCCATGGAGCGCGGCATACTGGTCGCCATCGCGGACGAACTCGAGATGGCCGTCTTTCTGCTGCGCTCGAATTCCTTCGGGGATGGGAACGGTGAGCTTGCCCTTAGGACCTTCGACCTGCAATTGATCGGCAATGTTGATCTTGACGCCCTTTGGGAGCGTGATCGGCTTGTTTCCAATTCTTGACATTTTTTGGCCGCCTCCTCGTTACCAGATCCGGCAAAGAACTTCTCCGCCGACTCCTTCTTTACGCGCCGCCGATCCGGTCATCACGCCTTTAGGCGTTGTGAGGATGCTAATGCCTAAGCCGCCAAGCACGCGCGGGATTTCCTTGCTGCCGGCGTAGACCCGGCAGCCGGGCCGCGACACTCGCTCGATCTTCGAGATGACGGATGTGCTCTGCGGCGTGTATTTCAGGTACAGACGAATGTACCGCTTGGCGCCCTCTTCCGTAGATTTGAAGTTGAGGATATAGCCCTCGTCCTTAAGAATGCGCGCGATTTCTGTTTTCAGCCGCGATGCGGGTACGTCCACTTTCGCGTGGCGCGAGGCGAGCGCATTCCGCACTCGCGTCAGCATGTCGGCAATGGGGTCTGCTGTCATTTATTCCTCTTCAGCACCTAACATTGTCAGTTGAGGGCGAGGCAGGCCTCGCCCCTACAAAATTTCGTTCCAGCTACCAGCTCGCTTTTGTGACGCCGGGGACTTCGCCCGCTAGCGCCAGCTTTCGGAAGCAGATACGGCACAGGGAGAACTTACGCAGGAAGCCACGCGGCCGGCCGCAGCTCTTGCAGCGGTTCCGTAACCGGACCTTAAACTTCGGCTTCTTTAATTCTTTCGCAATTTTCGCTGTAGTTGCCATTCATTAAAACCTTTACTGGCGGAACGGCATGCCCATCAGCCGCAGCAGCGCCAGACCTTCTGCATCCGTTCTCGCCGTCGTCGTGATGCTCACATTCATGCCTTTCGTTTTTTCCACTTTGTTGTAGTCGATTTCGGGGAAGATCAATTGATCTTTGAGCCCGAGCGTGTAGTTGCCGCGGCCGTCGAACGATTTGGGCGAGACGCCACGAAAATCGCGCACGCGCGGCAGCGCCACATTCATCAGCCGGTCGAGAAACTCGTACATACGGTCGCCGCGGAGCGTCACCATGCAGCCGATCGGCATCCCTTCTCTCAGCTTGAATGCCGCAATCGACTTCTTCGCTTTCGTGATCACCGGCTTCTGCCCGCTGATAGAGGCGAGTTCCGACACGGCGCCGTCCATCAGCTTGCTGTTGCCGGTCGCTTCTCCCAAGCCGATGTTCAGCGAGACCTTCTCGAGCTTCGGTACCGCCATCGAATTGCCGTAGTTGAACTCCTTGGTCAACTGCGGGATGACCTGCTTCTGATAATGTTCCCTGAGTCTTGCCTTCGTAGCCATTTCTTTTCTCTGTTGCCCGGGCGCTTACGCTTCCGGCTCCTTATGCTGCAAGCGATTGATAACCCTAACCGAGCCGCGACCGCGAGGGAGCGGATTATTTATCTAAGGTTTCGCCGCCCCTTCTTGCCACCCGCACGCGTCGCACGCTTCCACCGGGAAGCGATTCGAGCCGATAGCCGATCCTGCTTGGGATGCCGCCGGAGGTCAATACCATCACGTTCGAGACGTCGATAGGCATCGGCTTTTCGGCAATGCCGCCCTTGATCTGCCGCGACGGATTGGGGCGTGTGTGCCGCTTCACGATGCTCACGCCTTCAATAGTCAGCTTGCCCGCGAGCCGGTCTACCTCGAGCACGCGGCCCGTCTTGCCCTTGTCGCGGCCGGCGATTACCTTCACCATGTCGTCCTTCCGGATCTTGATCCGGCGCGGAGTCCGCTCGCCTTTTTCCTGGCGGCGTTGGTACGCAGTTCTGGGCATGTCAGATCACCTCCGGCGCCAGGGACACAATTTTCATGAAGCGTTTGTCGCGCAGTTCGCGTGCTACCGGGCCGAACACGCGGGTACCAACCGGTTCACCACTCTCGCTAATCAGCACGGCGGCGTTTGAATCGAAGCGGATGTAGGTTCCGTCCTTACGCCGCGTCTCCTTGCGCAGGCGCACCACGACGCAGCGCACGACCTTACCCTTCTTGATGGTGGAATCCGGAGCCGCTTCCTTCACGCTAGCCGTAATGATGTCGCCCAGTCCGGCGCGCAATCCAAGGTCGCCGCCCCGCGGCAGAATGCACTGCAGCTTGCGCGCGCCGCTATTGTCGGCCACTTCCAGCATCGTTCGCATTCCAATCATTTCGGTTCTCCCTAAAAGTTGTGGTGCGGGGCTGAAGCCCTGCGCGGGCTAAAGCCCACCCTCCACAGCTCCTTTCACTTTCCTGGTTTCGCCTTTATCGTTTGGCGCTTTCTCGTATCCGCCGATTCTGTCACGGCGGGGTGATCGACTCCTACTTGCGGTGCGCGGCGCAGAATCTGGCCAAGCTCCCAGCGCTTGAGCCGGCTCAACGGGCGGCACTCGTAAATGCGGACGAAATCGCCTACACGCGCGGTCTGGTTCTCGTCGTGCGCGTAAAACTTTTTGCGTTTGCTCAGGATTCGCTTATACAGGGGATGCGGCACGCGGCGAGTCACCTCGACAACAACGGTCTTCGCCATTTTCGTCGAAACTACGGTTCCGACTTTCTCGTTCTTGATCCCTTTTTTCTCGGCAATCTGCTCTGTCGCCATAGTTTCTTTCTTCCGCTGCGTTACGGTCGCGGCTCGGAACCGCTCTTCTTCTGGCCTAGCACGGTCAGCATACGCGCGCGATCCCGTTTCAGCTTACGGAACTTCTTCAGTCCCTCAGTTTGTCCCATTCCGATCTGGAAGCGTAGGCGGAACAATTGTTCCTGCGCATCCTGCGATTGCCGCTCGAGCTCGGCGGCATCTAGTTCACGGTATTTAATGGCCTTCATTTCCCTACTCCGCGTGCGCGCGTGTCACGAACTTCGTTGGTACCGACAACTTCTGAGCCGCAAGCCGCATCGCCTCCGCTGCCACACTGGGCGCCACGCCTTCCATTTCAAACAGCACCCGCCCCGGCCGGATCACCACGACCCACGCTTCCGGCGCGCCTTTCCCTTTACCCATGCGGGTCTCGGGCGGTTTCTTGGTAATCGGCTTGTCGGGAAAGATGCGAATCCATACCTTGCCGCCGCGCTTGATGAAACGGGTCATGGCAATACGGGCAGCTTCAATCTGGCGGTTGGTTACCCAGCCGCATTCCATGGCTTTCAGGCCGAAATCGCCAAACGAGAGCGTCGAGCCGCGCCACGACTTGCCGGTCATGCGGCCGCGCTGCTGTTTGCGGAATTTGACTTTTTTCGGCATCAACATAGCTGTAATCTCCTAGCTTCGAGCGGCCCTATTCGCTCCCTTCCTTCGTTCCTTCGGGGGTTGTTTCGTGTTTCGTTTCATGGGCTGGCTCGGACGCCGGCTCAGCGCCACGCACTTCCTGCTTCCAGCCCGGCGAACCGGAAACGGGAGACAGCGGCGGAATGAGGGGCGACGCGGCGGGCTTGGGCAATTCGCCAGGCGCAGCCTGCACAACGGGACCGGAGGGCGCGGCTGCCGGCGCCTGTTGCGGAGGCC
>JBAUZG010000255.1:0-5246 GCA_049585195.1 Bryobacteraceae bacterium
GGTCAGCGCCCGGCGACGGTCGGGCGCCGGCTGCTCGACAGCAAATGCAGCGGCCGCGCGCCCGGCCCTCGCCCCAAACACCAGCAGTTCGGGCAGTGAATTAGAACCAAGGCGGTTGGCTCCGTTAATGCTGACACACGCAACCTCGCCGGCGGCGTACAGACCTTTCAGCGGCGTCGCGCCGTTCAAATCGGTGTGAACGCCACCCATCATGTAATGAATCACCGGCCTGACCGGAATCAGCTCTTTCACCGGGTCGATATTCTCGTACTTGAGGCATAGCTCCCGAACAAAAGGGAGCTTCGCATTAATGATCTTCTCTCCCAAATGCCGCAGATCGAGGTGAACCACGGCGCCGTAAGGCCCATCGACTGTCCGACCTTTCTCCTGCTCTTTAATGAATGCTTGCGAGAGCCGGTCGCGGGGGCCTAACTCCATGCTGCGCAGGACCGGCTTCGGCTGCGGCACACCGAGGTTGTAGTCCTGTAGATAACGGTAGCCATCTTTATTGAGTAGGTAGCCTCCTTCGGAGCGGGCTGCCTCGGTAATCAGAATCCCGGTAAACGGCAGACCCGTGGGATGGTACTGGACGAACTCCATGTCTTTCAGCGGAGCGCCGGCCCGATAGGCCAGCGCCATGCCATCGCCGGTCTTGATCGCGGCATTGGTCGTAAAGCGGAACAGGCGTCCGCAGCCGCCCGTACATAAGATCACGGCTTTGGCAATGATCGCCTGAATGCGTCCCGTGGCAAGTTCGATGGCAATTACGCCTTGAACGCAGCCATCGTCAACAAGTAATTTTGTGACGAAGAACTCATCATACCGGGTGATTGCGCCGAATTTCAGCGAGGTTTGAAACAAGGTGTGGAGCAAATGAAAGCCGGTCTTGTCGGCGGCGAACCAGGTTCTTGTTTTTTTCATTCCGCCAAAAGGGCGAACAGCGATATGACCATCCTTCTCGCGGCTCCACGGGCAGCCCCAGTGTTCGAGCCGCAGCAGTTCTTCCGGGGCTTCCTTGACGAACGCTTCCACGGCATCCTGATCGCAGAGCCAATCGCCTCCGGAGATCGTGTCGTAGGCATGTTCGTCCAAACTATCGTCCGGACGTACGACCCCCGCTGCGCCGCCCTCGGCCGAGACCGTGTGGCTTCGCATCGGGTAGACCTTTGAGACAATCGCAACGTTCAGGTTCGGATTCGTTTCGGAAACGGCGATGGCGGCGCGCAGCCCGGCACCCCCGGCGCCAACCAGCAGAACATCATGTGAAGAGATATCCAGCATAATGGCCGGTTACGTTGGGCTAGCCTTGATGCCCTCCTACGAGCGGTTTACTCAGAATCCCTTCTCGCTTCCGCCCGGTGTTCGGCGAGCTTGAGATTTGCTTCCTCCCTGGTGTTTGCGCTGTCCACGATCATCCACCCTGCGCCGGGCGGATAATTCTCGTTGAGTTTCGCAATGCCCTCGGCGCCGTCCCCACATTCAACGACCTCAAACTGATCCTGGGCGCCGTCGCATACGATAGTGAATCTCTTTCCCCCAGAGGTCCGGGCAGTCTGTGCTATTGCCATGCCGCTACTCCTTTCCGGGTGCTCAAAAGAACGCCACGAACTGAGGCTCATTGTACGTCCGAAAAGCCACCCGTGGGTTTGGCCAGAATGAGGGAAGACCGGGTTAGGTCTGCCACGCTTGTTAAGGGCTGGATTCTCATGCCTGCATCACTACGAAATAGGGTTCGTTGGCTAGATCGGCGTTCAGACCTGGATACATCGAGACGGAATTCGCTGAATGTCTGATTTCGAAGTAATACTGGAGTGGAAATATGGATTTTGTGTAGTTGGCCGGAATTGCCGCGGCATAGCTTCCAGTTGCGTGCTCCATTTCGAGGAATTGCCACCGCTCTGCGTGATTCACGTGGCGGTAATGGAGGCGCGCGGAAGAGGGCATGGGCTGAGAGGAGATTTCTGTGAACAGCAGGGACAGCGAAAGGGATTCTCCAGGCTCGAAAGATGCCGGAGGTTGATGCGTGCAATTCGCCTGGAGTCGCTGAGTTCGCGCTCGGGCGCTCCGGATAACATCAGCAACATTTCTATTGGCGGGTGCGGAGAGTTTCACAGGCCGTCCGATTGCAACCTCCATAGCCGCAAGATCCGCGTCGATGGCCGGCAAACGATCCATCCAGTGTCCACGGCGGTTGGGCGTCTCGCCATAAGTGATGTCGGGTAGATAAACACCCTTCGCTCTTTCTGCAAGTGAGGCCCAGGCTTGACGGGCATTGCGATATTCGGAGAGCGCCTGCTCGCCGGCAGCTCGGTCTCCAGTTTCGAGGAAGATTTCAAACAGCACGCCGCTTCGCAATTTCGATGAAAAGAAGCGCCCGACTCCCGCCTCGAGTTCAACGTCCTCCTGGATGCGCCGAAATTCGGGCGTTCGCGCGGAATGCGCCGTCTTTAAAGCGGCATTCAAAGCCTCGTTCGAGCGCGTTGCGCAGTCCTCAAGCCATTGAGCGGCTTCCATCGGCGAATACTTTCTGCTCTGCTGCCCGTCGAGGAGTTCCTTGACGTACTCGTTTATCGAGGAGAACAACTCAGGATCCAAGGGACTAACTGTGCCGAAGCGCTTTGGCTCGGGCGTATCGGAGTAGGGCGAAGGTTCGCTGCCCGGAACGATCGGCATATTCGCGTAGATTTCGGGCCAGAAGGAATGGTTGGAAGCCGAGGGAAGATGCGCTGTCGTAAGGATCGGCAACACGCGGCTTCCGTTCGCGACAGCGGCCTCTAACGATTCTGCTCCAAGACCAAATTTCGCGGCGAGATATCTACGCCAGCTTTGAGGATCGGCATCGGGGTTATAGAGGAGCCGTCCCCATACACGATACGTGTACTCGAATTTTTCCCAATCGTATTTGGGCGAAAGCGATTTGTCGGCATACGCGCAGCGGTCTCCCGCTATGCCCGATCCTTCCCTCCCTTTGAAGAACAGCGGCTCACAAATATCGATCCCGGCAGCATCGCAAAAGTGCGACGCACGGCCATAGCCGGCGGCGATTGCCGGATCGCCCCATACCAGCGTGCGTTGCGTTCCCGGCCAAAGACGAAAGAGCAAATCGTAGCGCCGACCTTCCTGGAAGAGATCTCCGTAACCGTAACGCAGAAAGCGGCGCGAGCCGTTGCTCAGATTAAAGACACCCTGCTCCATTCGGCCGGGGCGCGGGATTTCCAGTTCGCGAATATCCGCCTGATGATAGGCGAGGCCCATGTGCTCGGCCCAGAACTTCGGAGATAACTTAACAGGCATGCCAGTCTGCACGGCGATGCCGATCATGGTCTCGTCGACGCCTTTGGCGTGCATATCGATTTCAATCTGGCGATTCGCGCGCGTAATGCCTTCGAAGACGGTTCGCCAGAACTCATAACTACCTTCGGGAATTCCGCTTTCACCGTGAACGCGAAGAGTAAGCCCCTGAATTTCCGGACAGGTCTTTAGAAGTAGCGCGAGCGCATCGCGACAATACGGGGCATGCGTTTCGGCGGTGAGTCCTTCAATGTGGTGATGAGAGTGAGGGCTATCGGTCCATTGATAAGCGTGAGTCCAGATGCCGAGTTGGAAGTGCAGGCCTCGAGCGGCGGTTTCAGCGGCAATAAAGCGCAGCATTTCGAAATTGCGATCGCGCTCGGAGTCGCTGAGAGGAAGAACGCGCACCCGGTATCCGGGAACGTCAAACAGGTACGGGTAAGGAAAATGAAAGTAATCTCCTGTGACACCGCGGGGGAAGTCGTAGCCCAGGCCGAAAGTAAGATTGAATCGATTAAACCGATGAGTGGCGAGCGTGGTCAGGTAGGTTCGCCAAAAATCTTTGTCGTAATACCACGTTTTGTCCTCGATCTCGCTGCAGAAGGCTCGCGCGATGCTTCGCACTTGATTGGCAGGTTGCTCTGTTACAGGAGCGTTCAGAGTTAATCCGCTCTCCACGTCAGAGCTAAAGCGAACGCGATCGGCAAGTTCGAGGAGACCAAACACGAATCCGCGTGTGTCGGAGCCGGATACGAGAATCGCTGAGCGGCCATTCAATTTTCCAGGATTCAAAGAGAGAGCTTCAGGCCCTTTTGAATCGGGAAGCGCATGGCCCAGCCCGACGTAGAACGCCGCGTCTCCCGCTTCAGCAGGAGAACCGGCAATCACGCTATCCGCGCCTTTGAGTTTGATGGCCTGTTGCAGCTCTCCGGCTGCCCACTTAACCTGCGCGCTCGCCGCCACCGAATCACGTTGGTCCAGGACAATTGCGACTCTTCCCGAGGAGACCGGCGATGGTTTCGCGCTGAAGCTGAGAGCGGTCACGCCGGCAACTTGTCTTAGAAATTCACGGCGCCGAGTCACCAGATCAACCAGACCACAATTCTATGGCACAAGCACAACCGGAGCCTGCCAGAACGCGGCCTTCTTTCCGTCGGGATCGAGGACTGTCACCTGGCAATCGTATTTGCCCGCCGGAAGATTGTTGAGCGCGATATCGAATTCGAGCGGCGTAGTTTTCAAGCGGTTGTTCAAGCCATCTGTGACTTTGACCGGCTGCGTTTCAAACGCCTTGGTTTGGGCGCGATAGAAGCTCACGAACGCGACGAGCGGCCGTCTCGATTCCGCGTCCTGCTCGTAGGCCTGCAGATAAACATACATCTCGCCGCTCTTATGGAACACACGCGTGACGCTCGGAATCAATTTTTGTCCATTCTCGACGAGTGGGTTGGCTGCTTCCGCCCGGTCTTTATTCTTTACCGCGTTAAAAAGAGCATCTTTAAGATCCACGCGCTGGCTGCTCAATACGACGGAACTGATGGGAAGGCGCTTCACTTCTTTGTTTAGATTAGGAATCGTGAACTTGGTTTGAAACGTTCCGATTCTGCCGGTCTCGGCGTCGCGCGCCAGAAACTTGATGACGTACTTGCCGGGAAGAACGGTGAAGCCGGTGTCGTATTCGACGGGGCGCTTCGCGAGTTCAGCAGCAGTCGCGTCACTCAGCTTGATATCGACTTTGTCGCGCACGTTTGTGATGGTGGTGCCATAGTCGTCCTTGATCTCGCCCATGAAGTCGATGAGCGTGCGTTCGGCGCCCCGGCGTTTGGCAAGCGCAAGCTCGCGGCCTGGAATTTTCACGACCAAGGGCACGAAATACTCGGCTCGATTCAATTGGAAGTAATCGACTTCCATTGCGATGGTGAGATCGGTAATGGGATCGGGCAGCATCAGTGCAT
>JBAUZG010000256.1:0-3554 GCA_049585195.1 Bryobacteraceae bacterium
CTTCCCGGCCATCGCCAACGCGATAACAGACGCACTCGCGCCGTTTGGCGTCACCAGTTTGGCCGGCCCGGCGACCCCGGAGCGCATTTGGCGGGCGATGCACAGGTAATTCCACTCACCGTGTGATCTCATTTGTTGGGTCAGAAAAAACTGATAATCGCGGTCCTGGAAAATCTGGCCAGTGATTCAAGCCGCTTTCGATGCTCGCAATTAATGGCGATTTTCACCTTGACAAAGCAGCGATACTCTGCGAAAATCGCTTCGTTATTTTGGAGCGATCACGATGTTTGCCGATCTCGACAACCCCGCCCTTCAGGATGACGACCTAGCCCGCGAATGGTTCGAGGCGCAGATTTGGCCCGATGGACCGATCTGCACTCACTGCGGCGCGACTGGCGAGGGTCAGGTAACGAGAATGTTCGGCAAGAAACACCGGGTCGGCTGTTTCCAGTGCAACGCGTGCCGGGGCCAATTCACGGTAACGACCGGCACGGTCATGGAACGGAGCCACATCGGACTGCATATCTGGCTCAAAGCGATGTATCTGCTCTGCGCTTCCAAAAAAGGGATGAGCACGCACCAGCTTCATCGCATGCTCGGCGTCAGTCTCAAATCGACATGGTTCCTGATGCATCGCATCCGCGAAGCGATGCGCGAGCCCTATTACGGCAAGCTGATGGGCGGACGCGGCCAGTCAGTCCAGGCGGATGAAACCTTCATCGGCAGGACGACCACGCGGGCCGGCGAGCGGCGGCAGCGCGGCTATCAGGAAAAAGAGCCAGTGATCACGCTGGTCGATGGCGACAAGGCAACCCGCAAGGCCCGGTCGTTCCATGTTCCCGAGGTCAATGCCGCAACGCTGCGGCCGATCCTGAAAGAGCAGATCGACGCGGCGTCATGGCTGATGACCGACGACGCCAGCTACTATCACCCGATCGGGGCGGATTACCGCCGCCACTTCGTCGTCAATCATTCGATCGGCGAATATGTCAGCGGCGGCACGACGACCAATGGCTGCGAGAACTATTTCAGCATTTTGAAGCGCGGCATCAATGGCGTCTATCAGCACGTTTCCCCGACCCATTTGAAGCGGTACGTCGGCGAGTTCGATTTCCGCTACAACAATCGCATCGGGCTCGGGGTCAACGATGTCGAGCGCACCGAAAAGGTCGCAAAGGGCGCAGTCGGCAAACGGTTGACCTATCAAAGAACTCGGCAGCAGCCCGAAGCCGAAGCGTCCTAGCCGCTCGACTTACCGCGGGCGCGACCGCGCCGCTTCTGCTGATCCCCGGCAGTTGTCTTTCGAGTTCGATGAACCGGGGGAGCCTTGACGACCTTGTGGAAGGTTCGCTCGAAACGCTCCCACGCGTCTGGATGAAGCTCTATGCCTTCTTCCTCGGGCGTGGTTGGTCTTGGCTTATCTCGTGACTGGGTTGGCATTCCCACACGATATCTGGTAGAGGATCGGCAGTTGGAGACCGGGGGTGTGACGACCCCCGGCTCCGCGTCCCGTGAAACTTTGCGAGCCGACACGGAACGATGATCCCTATACGCCCCTTCGCGGGTAGGTTCAACCGGACGCGCGGCTCAGCTCCATTCCTGAGAGAGTCCGCATGCGTGCGCTGCCCGAATATCCGCAAACTTTCCTGTACCTCCGCACTCCAATGGCGCTCGAACATGCAGACGAACTATGGGAATCACTTTCTGATGCATGGGATGCCCAGCAATGGCCAGAGTCGATCGAACGGCTGATCCCTTTGAACGAGGGAACCTGGGAGAACGGCTTAGTTCTGGGCGTCCGCTGGATGCTGTCGGCATCGGAATTTTCCGGCGCACTAAGCTCAGCCTTGGCCAAATTCGACGCATGGGCCGTCATCAACACGCGAGGAGAATGGAAGGAATCAGTCTCGGGAGGCCCGCTATCCGCTTATTTCGACGCTCTGCCGGCTGCGCCATCACCTACAGCGCAGATTTTCCTCGGTTTTGACCCTATCCGGCATCCAGAGCAAGCGATTGACTCGCTGCGAAACGTGTACGGTCGTGATAACTGCTTACCGGTGTTTCATTTCCGAGATGGTCGGATCTTGCTACTGAGATCGGCCCAACCGGCGCGTGTCATCAGAGCGCGAATAGCGGATGCTGCTCGTCGAATCGATTGTGTCTCGGGTTGCGACGCGTTTGGCGAGCCTTTTTCAAAAGACGATAGGCCTATCTGGGAGACCGACTCGTTGCATGGTTTATGGTTCGACTCCCCTGATGAGGGGGATAGATCTGATTGAACTCCGAACACCTGCTGCCGAAGCGTAACGGGTGGCGGGAGTGATTGAACTCCGAACACCTGACGCAGTGTAATGGGCGGCAGCCTTTGATCGAATGCCCGCCTAATGCTGTTATATGTGGCTACGCGACGGAGGTGGCCTTTGACTTTAGCCGGCAGCCATCGCTGATGGCGAAAGGCATAAAGAATCCGAAACACGCGGCGAGCGAAATGTACCTTACGTGGTGGCGGAGCTTGCGTTCTAACCGCCCTCCATCATAATGCGCGGGCTCCGTCCAGGTCGGGGTTGGCGTTTCACATTAACTTCCCCCAACGCCGATGCCGACCTTTCCCCCCACGCGGAGCTGGCGACTCCCGGTTCCTACGGGGTCATTGAGAACTCGGTTGACCTGGCGAGTTCTCTTTTAAGCCATTCCGAAAGCCGCCTGCCGCGTGACCAAAGCTTTTACGGTCGCGCGGCGTCGGCGGCAAGTAATCGCTGCTTTGTTAAAGTGAAAATCGGCCAATTAATGCCAACCCCTGAATATGTGACATCGATTTTACACGAAGTAGGCTCAGCATTATCTGCTGTCGCCGTCAGTTCAAGTCGATAAGCATCAATTTTTGATGTCTTTAGTTATTTCGGAACTTTGGATTTTGAACTTTAATCCTGATATTTAAGTGTCATACATTCCGGTTTAGTGGATTGCTCGAACGTCGCTACAACAGGGAATGAAGCTCTCGCCTCTTTTCTATCATGTAGACTGTAATATACAACGACACCCTGCACCGACTCTTCGACTATCTTCAGGTTCATTCTGCTGTACGCATTCTGCATTCGATCTATTTCTATGGCATCTGCGCTTAAAAACCACATCATAAAACACGGCGACGTTCCACTTGAATCCTCGAACACGATGCCCGCATTACTCATCACAGTGGTATTTGGCTTACCCGACGTATTAGCCACATCCGTCGAATAATCCTGCCTCGTTTCGCGTGGTGCTGTCATCACCAATGAATCGTGAGGCTGCACGAGTTTGCCTATTTTATATTGTATATTTGAACCTTTTCCCCAAAATAGCAGTATTGTTGATATAATAATCGGACCATCCCCGACATTTGATAATGATAATGTGTAATTTGGATAGTATCTAGCGCTGAACTCCCAAATTTTTATTTCATCATTCCACATTAATAATTTGTATATATTTGGTGTTTCACTGATGATATAGGCAGCTGCGGACCCTAGTAAGCCAATCAACCCCGCAATACCAGCTATATATACTACAGCAGT
>JBAUZG010000257.1:0-23808 GCA_049585195.1 Bryobacteraceae bacterium
CCATCTGAGATCGTTGGGCCTGGAAAACTCGTTTGTGCTCGAGACCGGCGAAACGCTGGAGCTGGATCCGATGGGCGCGCGCCGCGGAGAGAAGGTCACGGTGGGCCGCGTTTGCATCGATTCGGGATCGCTAGACGACGTGGTCGAGGACATGATTATTCGAGACCGCCGTCATCTCGCCGAGGATGGATTTGTCCTTCCTGTGATTGCTATCGACAAACACACCGGCAAGAGCGAGGGATTACCGGAAATCGTGAGCCGGGGCTTCATTGGGAGTGAAGGCGCCGAAGTTCTTCAGAACGCGCGCTCGGTGGTGGCAAAGACGCTCGAAATGTCTACTGCCGAGGAACTGAGCGACTGGGGGGTGATGCAGGAGAAGATCAGGGCCGATCTTAAACGTTTCTTAACCAAACAAACCCAGCGCAGGCCCTTGATCATGCCGGTCATTCTGGAAGTATAATGGTGCGGTTCAGGCGAACCGGCGTTGGTGCGATTAAATCCATCGGGGCCTTTCGCCCCAGCATCGTACACGAGAACAGGTATCCGTCCTAAAATAAGGCCGGAGAAACTCTCTGGAGGGATTTTATGAAGAAACTCGTCGTAGCAACCATGATGTTGTCCGCTCTGGGCGCTGTGAGCGCAATGGCCGAAGATATGACCGGCTTCATCGGCGACTCGCAATGCAAGCATGACGGCAGCAAGGCTAAAGATGTGGCATGCACCAAAGCCTGCATCATGAAGAAGGGCGCGGACCCGGTTTTCGTGTCCGAGGGCAAGGTTTTGAAGTTTGACGCCGATTCCATGGAGAAAGCTAAGGCCATGGCGGGCGAAAAGGTGACCATCGATGGCACCGTAAATGGAGACACGATTACCATCGCCTCGATAAAGAAGGCCAGCTAAACACGGGAATAACCGCTTCCTCGCGCGCGGCTCAATTCAACGCTGTCTCGGAGCCGCGACCGCGAGAGAGCGGATGAGCAACTAGCGCGGACTGCGCGCCAGGACCGCTAATGCTCGAAATCCAGGTCGAGGCGGCCGCCCTGGCCCCGGTAAAGCACAGCCATATTCTTCAGCTTGTGTTTTCCGTCGAGAGGAAATAACAGGTATCCACTTACTTCGTCGGTTGCGGTTGTGTCGGGCAACTGCTTGGCTTTCATCACGCTCAACAGTGTTGAGTTTCCTTTATCCTTGTCATTCGTTTGAGTTTTTATGCTGCCTTGACTGCTGCCGGTGTTGCCAATCCCGTTTCCACCACCCGGCATCCGCTGCACTCTTCCGGTGGTAGGGTCTTGACCGATGGGCGCGCCGGGAGTTCTGCTGAGGCCTCCTGGTGTTCCGGGCCCCTGCGAGAGCACCAAACCGCCTTTGCCCGCCAACTGCTCCGGTTCGTACGGTTGTGATCGCTGGCCGTCGTCGTGAGCTAGAAGAATGAAATCGTCCGGGCTAACGCGCAGGCCTTTGTCCGTCTTAGGCGAAACACGTACTTCAACGAGCACGACGCCTTTTCCGGGATCGGCCCCAAGCTTCTGAGCCACTTCAGGTTCGGTTAACGTAATCGTGGCGGTGACCTCTACCTTGTCGTTTGCGGACGTTGTCGTGGGGCTTACCACCTTGTGACTGGCGAGAACCAGCGCGGGCGTGGCAAGAATAAACGAACCCAAAACTATGAGGCGCATCGGAAAAAGCGGAACTATTATCGCATTTTGACGACTCTGGGAGGCGCAGGGTTTCGGCCCTCTCAATCACCCGTTCGTCGATAGAGTTTCGTTAGATATTCCCGCCCGGCTTTGCTACTATCAGGAGCGGAGGGTCTGAAATGGCAGAGTATGCTCACCCCGAGTTGCTGGTCTCGACCGACTGGGTCGACCGGCACAAGAGCGACGAAAATGTTCGCCTCGTTGAGGTGGATGTCGAGACATCGGCTTATGCGCAAGGTCATATTCCGGGAGCGATCGCCTGGGCTTGGAATTCCCAGCTCTGCGACACGGTGAAGCGAGACATCGTACCGTGGGACCAACTTCAGAATTTGCTCACGAGTTCCGGTATTGGTCCAGCCACCACCATCGTCTTATACGGCGATAACAACAATTGGTTCGCCGCCTGGGCGTTCTGGCAGTTGAAGATTTACGGGCACAACGATGTGCGGCTGCTGAACGGCGGCAGGAAGAAATGGATTGCGGAGGGCAGGGAATTGAACAAAGAAGTTCCCAGCTACGCGAAATCACAATATCCGCGACCTCGCTCGTTCGATTATTCCATTCGGGCGCTGCTGCCGAAAGTGATGGAGTCGGTCTCAAACGGCGCGGCCGACCTGGTCGACGTGCGAAGCCCGCAGGAGTTTACGGGCGAAATTCTCGCGCCTCCTGGTTTGCCGGAAACCTGCCAGCGAGGCGGGCACATACCAGGAGCGCGCTGCATTCCATGGGGCAAAGCTTGCAACGACGATGGCACATTCAAGAGCGTGGAAGAACTACGCGCGCTTTACAACAGCGAGGGCATCGACGGCTCTAAGCCAGTGATTGCATATTGCCGAATTGGCGAGCGATCGAGTCATTCGTGGTTCGTGCTGAAGTACCTGCTCGGATACGAGAACGTCGTCAATTATGACGGATCGTGGACGGAATGGGGCAACCTGGTGGCGGCTCCGATCGAGAGAGGCGCTGCCAAGACCGCTGCCGCGTAACAGAGACAACGATGAAGGCGGAAAACTACCACGAAAGAACGCTTGAATTGTCCGGTTGGCCGGTTCGCGTAGTGAGTTACAAGCTGGGCGATGAATATGTGTGCGAGGCGGACAATGTTTCGCCCGGCGCCACGCTGGCGCGCTTCAGCGCCTCGACTCCTGAAGAAGCTGAGCGGCAAGCGCTATCAAAGGCCGGGCACCTACTAGGAAAAACGCACCGGCGCGCGGTATAGCGCGGCACGACGTTAGCCAGCACGGAATAGCTCGCGATCCTAGCTGAAACGGAGCCGAAAGCTGAGCGACCTAATTGGGGGTTCGATACCCTTTGCGTTCCCGTCTAGGTGGCTTAGGTTTCGGGGCTCCGTTTGCAGATTATAAACTTAAAGTATTACTTTAGCTAGTAAAGTTTTACTTTAAGTGTTTGTTGACCTCGGCCCAGTTCACTACATTCCACCACGCTGCGATGTATTCGGGGCGCCGGTTCTGATATTTCAAATAGTAGGCGTGCTCCCAGACGTCGAGGCCCAGAATCGGCTTCTTTCCCTCCATAAGAGGGCTGTCCTGGTTGGCGGTTGAGATAATTTCGAACTTACCCGACTTGTCCTTCACTAGCCAAGCCCATCCCGAACCAAACCGTCCTGTCGCAGCAGCATTGAATTCTTCCTTGAAGCTGTCGAAGCTGCCGAAATTCGAGTTGATGACACTCGCGATTTCTCCGGTGGGCGCTCCGCCTCCCTTACCGTTGAGAATGGGCCAGAAGAACGAGTGATTGGCGTGTCCGCCGCCATTATTGCGCACGGCGGTTCGGATGTTTTCGGGCACTATGGCGCAGTTATTGGCCAGCAATTCTTCCAGGCTCTTTCCCGCGAGGTTCGGAGCCGATTCCAGGGCCTTATTTAGATTGGTTACGTAGGCTCCATGGTGCTTGTCGTGATGGATCTCCATGGTTGTTTTGTCGATATGCGGTTCAAGCGCGTTGGCCGGGTAGGGAAGTGCTGGAAGTGAAAACGCCATAGTTGTCGAAGTCGTTGTTGAACTCATAATCTCTCTCCGATATCAATTTTACTTCCTTAGCATTTCAGATGCTCTAAGAAGCAGCGAGGGCGGAATCACGAAGAGCGTGGCTCATTCAAGTAGACAGTTGCGCCATCGAGAATCGTTTCAACAACGGTGAAGCAAGAATCGGATTCCGACCAGCGATAACAAACAAAATCCGCTCTTTCACCTGGTTGCAGCCCACGCTGGCGGCCAGAGATTCGGCACACACGCGCCGGATTCACCGTTGCCATGCTCAATGCTTCCCGTAGCGAGATGCGGGTCATTCTGACTGTGTTGGAAATAGCGTCGTCCATGCGCAATGCCGAACCTGCGAGCCGCTCGCCACCTTTCAGCACAACGCGGCCGCCTTCTTTCAACTCGACATCGACCGATCCCAGGCGATAGTAACCCGGTTTCGAAAGCGCCGGCATCACAGCGTCGGTGACGAGAACGGAGTGTTCAACGCCCTTCGCGCGAAGCGCGGAGCGAAGAAATGCGGCCGGGATATGGATACCGTCGACGATAAACCCGGGCGAGAGGCGATCTTCGGCTAGTTGGTCCCAAATGTAGTTCGCCGTTTTGGGAAGCACGGCATGAGCGCCGTTGCCGAGATGGGTGGACATGGTTGCGCCTGCTTCGACGGCGGCGCGGATCTGCTCGGATGTCGCTTTTGTATGTCCAATACTCGCAACGACGCCCGCGCCAGTCACGGCGCGGATATAATCCGGCGTTTCCCTCCATTCGGGGGAAACCGTGACGAGGCGCACGAGGCCGTCTGCCGCCTCTTGCCATCGACGGAACTCGTCGAAGTCTGGCGGGCGGATGAATTCCTTGGGGTGCGCGCCGCGTGGACCATCTTCGGGCGAAAGATGTGGTCCTTCCACATGAAAACCTTCGATGGCGGCGCTCTCGGGCGCTCCCGCTGCCTCTAATGCCCGCTTCGCTCGCGTGAGGTTTTCGAGGGCACCCTGCATTCGTTCCTTTGAGCCGGTTATGATCGTCGGAAAACAGCGGGTGACGCCCGTCGAGAACATTTTTCTCAAGGACTGCGCGATGCAGTCCACGGAGGCATTTGGATCGTTATAATCGACGCCTGCGAAGCCATTTACCTGCACGTCAATCAGGCCGGGCGCGATCCATTTAGACTCGGCGGGCGGCGCAATGAGTTCGTCGGCGGACTGGATGACCGTGTTGAAACCGAATTCATAGACTGCATTTGTGCCTGCTAATTTGCCGGAACGAGTTTTAGTCATAACACAAGAACATTTCCTTGGTTCATGTTTTTTTCACAGAATTCACACAGCAACAGACGGCTAAACATCGCGGAGCACACGGGATAGAAGATGTTGAAAAGCGCCGGAAAGCTCTTGTAGCTTGCCGGTACTGCTGCTACAACGGAACAGATCCAGCGCGAGCGTGAACGCTGGCAGGTGATCTCGGGGGAGGTGGCTGCCGGATTTACGCTCGCCGTTGGTGCCGTTGTCGCCAGCTCAGTCATCTGGGGTGGCATTTGCGCGAGGGTCGAGAACTCCGGAACCCTCCGCTTCATTAGCTTCATCTCGAACGCCCGCCGAAGCTTTCAGAACCTTGGCCTGCTCAGGCACCCACCGGCTGGGGTTCTGTCACTTCCTGCACCGGCGTCAGCCAGCCGAAATCGTCCTTCACGTGGCCCAGCACAATTTCGAAGAAACGCTTCTGGATTTTTTCTGTAATGGGTCCGCGCCGTCCGGCTCCTACTTGAATGCGATCGACAGACCGGATCGGCGTGACCTCCGCTGCGGTTCCGGTGAAGAAGACCTCGTCGGCTATATACAGCAATTCGCGGGGAATGATGGTCTCGACAATGGGTAGTTGCAACTGCTGGGCAATCTTGATGATAGTGTCGCGCGTAATTCCAGGCAGAACGGAAGCGCCAAGCGGAGGAGTGTGAACCTTTCCGTCGCGAACAACAAAAATGTTCTCGCCGGAACCCTCGCTGACGAAGCCATTGCTATCAAGAGCGATGCCCTCCGCGTAGCCATTCTGCGCCGCTTCCATGCGAATCAGCTGCGAGTTCATGTAATTTGCTCCCGCTTTGGCGAGAGCGGGCAGGGTATTGGGAGCGATTCTGGTCCAGGTGGAAATGCAAACGTCCACGCCCTCCGCCAGAGCTTCTTCGCCCAAATATTTCCCCCACTCCCAGACGGCAATGTAAACTTCGATCGGGTTAGCTTTGGGGAGCACGCCGACATCGCCGTATCCGCGGAGCGCGATGGGCCGGATATAACACGACCTCAGATCGTTCACCCGAATGGTCTCGACCATCGCGGCCGTCAATTGCGCGGCCGAATACGGCAGATCCATGCGATAAATTTTTCCTGAGTCGATCAATCGGCGCGCGTGTTCGGGCGCGCGGAAAATCGCCGGTCCATTTTGCGTTTCGTAGCAGCGGAGTCCTTCGAAAACGGAACTGCCGTAACTTACGACATGCGAAAGCACGTGAATTTGCGCGTCGGGCCAATCCACGAACGTTCCGTTGTGCCAAATCTTTCCGGTCGGCTTCAGCATGTCGAAATTATAACGAAGTCGATGCATTGGCGGGCTCGGTGTCCCCTTGGCGAATGCGGGCCGGGAAGTTCGTGGGGGAGATTGGATTTGCGTGGATCGGACAGGATGGTGGAGGTACCTGAGGGGCTGGGAGAGTAAAGTTTACATAATATCTGTTATCGGCTGTTAGCGGCGCAAGTGCGCGCAGTCTCATTTCCGCCCGCCGACGAGCAACTGTATTACGGATCTACTTAAGCCACTAATTAGTCCCTTTTGCTGCTGGTTGGCGGAATGCTCGTTCCACCATATCGTTCGGATCGGTCGAGACTGGCCCATCGCGCCATAACCATCGCATCATGTCAGGCATGACTGCGCCGCCGAATTTCTGGCCATGCAGGTTCATGCCCCAGGTGTAATTCATGTCGTAGCCTTTTTGCGTGAGCGCTTTCATCAGCCGGACATTCTGGAAAAACCAATCGCGCTTCTCGTTGTAAACGCCGTCGCGGCCGAACCCCCGATGGTCGTTGCGCCCATCACAAAGAAACACCCGGATCGGCTTCTTTTCGCTCTCGAGCACACGTTCCGTGAGCTCTTCGGTAATTACCCGAGCGTATTTGTCATCCAGCGAATTGTATTCGGTTACTCGGTTCGTGGTTCCATCGCCCCACCCAGTTTGAGGCGATGGCTCAACCTGCTCGGGTGTCCGTCCTGGGTTGATGAAAACAGCCAACATCACTGGGATCTCACGGCGGTAAATCAGGTTATCCATTACATTCTGCGCGCGGATGTCTCCGGTCTCATCTTTGAAGGCCTGCCCATCCTGATAAATCATCAGCGCCGTTGAAATCGAGGGATCGTACTGCGCCGGAACATATACCCAATAGGTGTGTTGAGTGCCAGGATAAATGTGGCTAGGCAAATGGTATGGACCACGTATTTCACCCTTCGGTACGCCTTCTTGTGGCATCGAATCCGGGCCTAAACGATATTGCGAGTTCGGATTTGGTTCAGGCGGCATGGGCTGCTCAAATCTCTGCGCCGGTTGCGTGTGAGTTTGCGCGAGAGCCAACGCGGCGGCTCCCGCTACCGCTGACACAATAATAGTTGCAACCGCCCTCTTCATTCAGAAACGTGACCTCTCGAGACAAACTATACAGCCCGACGTCAGCCAGATTCCTCACTACTAAGAAGAAGAGTCGAGATCTCGCGGTTATCAAAAATTGTGCGCAGGGGGCTGCGGGCGCCCGCGAGTAAGATCCACAGTTGCAGGTGCGGGCAAAAGAACTACTCCGCTGATGGCCGCGAGCGTCAATGAGACGTTGCCACCTGAAACCGTGTAAGTCGCCCCGCCAAGCGCATCCTGAAGCTGTGTACCGTCCGGATAATAGGAGCTAACCGGGATAAGAGGCGTGTTGGTCGCCGAGCCGTTGTTTAACGCCACAATGGCCGTTGAACCAGACCCAACCCGCGCATAAGCGTACGTATTTGGGGCCGTAGACGGCTGCTGTAAATCGCCCGTCAGGAGCGTGACAAATGTTCCGCCCGAAAGGACCGGATATTGCTTTCTGAGATGTGCGAGCTTCGTATAATACGCGATCACGTTCTGATCGGGCGGCCCATAGATTGCCGGATTACCGGGCTGATCGGTCCAAGGGTACGGTGCGCGGGCGTAGGGATCGCCTACCGGACCATTCGCGCCATTGAACCGCGATGGAGCGTTGATCGCCGCTTCATCGCCATAAAACACAGTGGGAGCACCGATATACGTGAACTGAAAAAGCGCAGCCAGTTCCAATCGTTGCTTGGCCTGTATCAGCCCGTTGTCGCTCAATTCGGTTAATACATACAAAGCCCTGTTCGTGTCTTGTGAGTCGATTAGATTGAGCATGGCCGCGCTAGCCTGCGGCGGATAATCATCTCGAACCGCGCGGTTAGCCGTATCGAATTGACTCGCGCTTAGCGGAATGATGGCGTCGCTTCCGTTATCGTTGTTGTCCACCCAGTTGTATGCGCCGCGAGCGAAGCCGAGGACGTTACGCCGGAACCGATAATTCATCACGCTGTCCATTTGATCGCCCGCCAGCCACTGGCTCGCGTTCGGCCAGATTTCGCCGATTAAAGGCCCGTCGCCTTTATAATTCTTGGCGCGCTGCCGCAGTGCGACCCACCACGCATGAGGAAAATTCAAGTCGGAAGCGACATCGAATCGCCACCCCGCGGCTCCAGCGTTATACCAGTGCAGGAGAACATTGTCGGGGGTCCCGCTGTAGAAATAGTTCTGCACGGCCGTTACAGTATGGTCGAAGGTTGGCAGAGTATCGTACCCAAACCAGCCAGGATAATCGGCCGAGGTACAGGGAACATTGTTGTCGTTGAAGTGGAACCACGTTCGGTAGGGGGAACTCAGTGACTGGCACGCTCCGACAGTGGGAAACCGATTGTACCGATTGAAGTAAGTGCTGTCAGAAGAAGCGTGATTGAAGACGCCATCTAAGATAACGCGCATCCCCCGGCGATTGAGTTCGTTCAACAGCGAGGTAAAGGCTGCGTTTCCGCCCAAAGCGGGATCCACATTCAAATAGTCGTCCGTGTCATACCGATGGTTCGAGCTGGCTTCGAAAATGGGCGTCAGATACAACGTATCGAAGCCCAGATTCTGGATGTAATCGAGCTCATTCTGGATGCCCAGAAGGTCGCCGCCATAAAATATGTTTCCAAAATCGTTGGGACAGCTCCCACCCGGGTTGTTTGGATCGCAAAGCAGAGTGTTCCATGTGGTGACCGCTATTGTGCTTGACGGCGCCGCCCCATAAAACGAAGGGCATCCGGCCGAACTTTCGGAAACACAATAGTCGTTTGTTGGATCGCCATTGCGAAACCGGTCAGGAAATATCTCGTACACGTTCGCGCTGGCCATCCATGAGGGCGTCTGAAAACTTGGATCGAACGCTGTAATTTGGAATGAGTCGAACGGCTCTGTTGGCGATGCCACGCCCGTGCCGTCCTTATTCAAGTTGTCGTAATCGTCCACGTAATCGTCGGAATAGTAAGCCGCGGCCGACCCGTTCGAAACTAAAAATTTGTAGTAGACGATGGATGGCGTCGAAGGCGTGGTGTATGTGATGGTCCACTCGTCATAGGTTGTGCCGTTCTCAGTTCGATTTTCGAGAAACGTCATAGCGGAATCATTCGGGCCCGTCGTGTTTCCCGAACCGGTGTCGAACACGTAAACTCGCAGGACGACTGAGGTTGCACCAAAATGAGCGGTGCGCAAGCGCAGCGTAACAGGAGTACCAGCAGCCACTGCTCCTTCAGTGCTCCGATAGTACGGATCGAACGTATTGTGATAGAGCGAGCCGTAATCGATCGAGCTGGCGGCGGCCTGTTCGGGAAGCGGCATTGAGGTGTATGCCAATAGCGTGAAGGAGCGTACAGCGGTGATGGCTATACAAAAAAACCACGCACTCACGGCACGAAAAGCATTGGATCGGAACATGGCCTCACCCCCAACTGAGCTGGACAGCATTACGACGATGCAACTTTGTGACCAAAGCAATGGTAGCCGACTTGACTGATGTCTATTTCTAACGTTAGAGGCTAAACTGGAGAGCTAGATGCACCACCTCTTGCTCGACTGGGAGGGTCCGACGGCTGTCGTCACTCTGAATCGACCGGACCGGCGAAATGCGCTCTCGCTCGATCTAATGCGCGACCTGCTCGCCTGCGTGGATGATCTGGGACGCAATTCAAACGCCCAGGCGATTATATTGGCCGCCGCAGGACCGGTGTTTTGCTCGGGCCACGACCTCTCGGAGATGGTAGGCCGGAGCGTGAGCGACTACCGGCAGATCTTCGATGTCTGCTGCGAACTGATGCTCAAGATCCAATCGATTCCGCAGCCTGTGATCGCCGAGGTACAGGGCATTGCGACCGCGGCTGGTTGCCAACTCGTGGCGACGTGCGATCTGGCGATCGCCTGTGAAGAGGCGGCCTTCGCTACGCCGGGCGTACGTATCGGGCTCTTTTGCACAACGCCGATGGTGGCCTTGAGCCGCGCCATCGGCCGCAAGCGCGCGTTACAAATGCTGTTGACCGGCGAGATGATTGACGCAAGAACCGCGGAGAATTGGGGACTCGTCAACGCGGTGGTTCCGGCTGGCGAATTGAGATCCGCCACGCGAAAGCTGGCCGCGGCCATAGGAGCGACGAGTCCGCTCACCGTCAGCATCGGCAAACAGGCCTACTACCACCAGATCGACCTCGATCAATCGAAAGCGTACGCCCTTGCCAAGGAAGTAATGACCACCAACGCCCTCGCCGGTGATGCACAGGAGGGCATGGCGGCCTTCCTTGAGAAACGCGCAGCTTGTTGGTCAGGCAGATAGCTGCTTCTCTGGCGAAGGACACTCCCAATTGAAGAACAGTAGAACACAAGCGGTTCTCGCGGTGATCTAATCTGTATAGAAACGATTATGTGGATCGTCCGTTTGGCGCTTGCCCGCCCTTATACGTTTGTCGTCATGGCGATTCTCATCGCCATCTTGGGTGGAGTCGCAATGAAGACGATGGCGGTCGATATCTTCCCTTATATTGATATCCCGGTTGTTAGCGTGTTGTGGGTTTATTCGGGACTGTCTCCGGAGGAAATGGAGAAGCGCGTTGTCACGGGATTTGAGCGGAGTCTGACTTCAAACGTCAACGACATCGAACATATAGAGTCGCAGTCCTACAACGGCTACGGAGTAGTTAAGATTTACTTTCACCCGAACGTCAAGATCGATATGGCAGTAGCGCAAGTTACGGCCACCATGCAGACGGCGCTGCGCCAAATGCCGCCTGGCATGTTTCCCGCAAACGTTCTGAAGTACGACGCGGCAAGCGTGCCTATTCTTCAGCTTGGCCTATTCAGTAAGACGCTGCGTGAGCAGGAGATCTTCGACCTTGGTAACAACTTCATTCGTACGCCTCTTGGCACTGTCCAGGGCGCTTCGGTTTCCTACCCATTCGGCGGAAAACAGCGAGCTGTGATGGTTGATTTAAACCTGGATGAACTCTATGCCAAGCAACTTTCTCCTATCGATGTCTCGAACACATTGAATCTCCAGAACCTGATTCTTCCCGCCGGCACAGCGAAATTGGGAGCAACCGAATACCAGGTCAGGGTAAATAGCAGTCCGGTGATTCTGAATGAGCTGAACAATCTGCCCCTTAAAACCGTGAACGGCGCCACCGTGTACATGAAGGATGTAGCTCAGGTGCATGACGGATTCCAGGTGCAAAATAATATCGTTCGCACCAATGGCACCCGCGGCGTTTTGATCACCATTACCAGAAACGGCAAGGCCTCAACACTTGCAATTGTCGATGCGGTAAAAGCGACGCTCCCAAGGATTCTCGCCAACCTTCCGGCCGACCTGAAGGTAGTCGCTCTTGCCGACCAGTCGGTCTTCGTGCGGGCGTCGATTCAAGGTGTAGTTCGGGAAGGGCTGATCGCCGCCGCGCTGACAGGGTTGATGATTCTGCTGTTTTTGGGAAGCTGGCGAAGCACGCTGATCGTGTGTATTTCGATACCGCTTTCGATACTTGCCTCGCTGTCGATCCTTAGTCTTCTCGGTCAGACCATCAACGTGATGACCCTGGGAGGCCTTGCTTTGGCGGTAGGCATACTCGTGGACGACGCCACGGTTGAAATCGAAAACACGCACCGCAACATAGGCATGCGTAAGCCACTTGTTCGAGCCGTGCTTGATGGAGCTTCACAGATCGCGGCTCCAACCTTTGTCGCAACACTATCGATTTGTATCGTATTCGTCCCCGTTTTGTTGCTGACAGGAACGGCACGGTATCTGTTTACGCCGTTGGCTCTGGCAGTTGTTTTCGCCCTGCTTGCTTCATACCTGCTGTCACGGACGCTTGTACCAACAATGATGGTCTATCTTCTTTCTTCGGAGCTTGATTTGTACCAGGACGTAGACGGCCAAGCGGTCGGCACACGAAGGAGACTGATTTGGCGTAGCCACCATATCTTCGACATTCAATTTGAGAAGCTCCGATTCCGCTATCTGGGGCTGCTCGATTGGGCGCTAAGGCATCGTGGTCCGGTCCTTCTAGCGTTTATCGCGTTCTGCATAGCATCGATGGGCCTCGTCTTACTGATCGGCGAAGATTTCTTTCCTGACGTAGATTCCGGGCAAATGCGCCTTCACGCGCGGGCGCCGGCCGGTACTCGCATTGAAGAGACAGAGGCGAGATTTGCCGCGCTCGAAAGGGACATTAGAACCGTGATTCCGCCAGATGAGATAGACATGCTCATCGATAATATCGGCATTCCCAATAGCTGGCCCGCCATCGCGCAAGGCGACATTCCGACCATTTCCGCTGCAGACGGTGAAATCCTGATTTCGCTGAAGAAGGAAAAACATGGACCCTCTCGCGATTACGAAGTAGCAATTCGGAAGCGCCTGCGCCGTGATTTTCCCGACATGACCTTCTTTTTTCAACCGGCCAATATCGTCAGCCAAATTGTAAACTTCGGCCTGCCGGCTCCGATCGATTTGCAGATTGTCGGCCGGAATGCCGATGCCAACTACAAGATCGCCGAGCGTCTCGCTCGGAGGATCTCTCATATTCCCGGCGCCGCCGACGCGCATGTTCATCAAGTTGCCGCCCAGCCGGAATTGCAACTAAATGTCGATCGGGTGAAGGCGTCAGAGCTTGGGCTCACACAAAGTGACGTGACGAACAGCATGCTCATCTCTTTGAGCGGTAGTTCGACTGTGGCTCCGAATTTCTGGATGAACTGGTCTAATGGCGTCAATTACAACGTTGGCGTACAAACGCCCCAATACCGACTCGATTCGCTCGATGCACTACTGCGAACACCTATTTCCATCGAAGACCGCACCCAGAACATGAATACTCCGGGTTCGCAGGCCGGGGCCGCGGCGGCGGGCAATTCCTTTGTTGCCGCCGCTCCAAGCAGTTCTTCTCAAGCTTATGGAAATCCGGGAGCCATGGCAGGCAGCACTCAGCTTCTGTCGAACCTGGTCAGCGTGCAAAGAACTTATACGCCGGTTATTGTGAATCATTACAACGTGTGGCCTGTATTCGACGTGTATGCCAATGTGGATCGCCGCGATTTGGGCGGCGTTGGAAGGGACGTAGAGCGCATTATGCGCGAGGAAGAACCTAAATTGCCGCGGGGCACCACGTTCAACCTGCGCGGCCAATTGGAGACAATGCAGTCTTCCTTCTTCCGACTTGGACTCGGCATCATCTTTGCGGTAGTGCTGGTTTATCTCTTAATGACTGTAAATTTCCAGTCGTGGCTTGACCCGTTTATCATTTTGACCGCTTTACCCGGCGCAATGGCTGGCATAATATGGATGTTATTTGTGACCAATACAACTCTAAGTGTTCCATCGTTGATGGGCGCGATGATGTGTATCGGTGTCGCGACGGCCAATAGCATTTTGATGGTTACGTTTGCAAACGATGAACGGGAAACGGTGCAGTTCGCGCGTGACGCCATGCTCTCTGCCGGCAGGGCTCGCATGCGTCCGGTCCTTATGACTGCTACGGCCATGGTACTCGGCATGCTTCCGATGTCTTTAGGTCTTGGAGACGGAGGCGAGCAGAACGCTCCTCTGGGGCGCGCGGTAATCGGCGGGTTGATCTTCGCTACCGTCACCACTCTATTCATCGTGCCGATTATCTACAGCTATGTTCGGACAAAACCTCCGGTGGATCACGAGCTTCGACTGATGCAGCGTCAACAGGAAGCGAACTTACATTCAGAATCGAATCTCAACCCTTGGTCCCCTGATGCGACACAGTGATCCGGATGTGCCCCGGCCACAGATGGAAGTCGTGGAAACGGTGGAAGAGCAGCTGCGCAGGGAAAATGAGGAACTGCGGCGACGGCTGCGCCAAGTGGAAGAATCGCTCCATGCCAAACATCCAGACAGCATGCCTGTGAGGTTGTGGCACCCCACCAGGATAACCATTATTGCGATGTGTCTTCTAGGTGTGGTCCTGATGATCATCGCGTTCTTCGCAGGTTATCTTCCTCTACGGAAGAGGATGATTTTGGTGGCGGGAGAAGCGCGGTCAGAAGCGGCAGCGCTCCCCCGTGTGGAAACCATCAAAGTAGGACGGTCGCCCCGAAAAAGCGCCTTGGAATTGCCAGGAAACATTCAGGCGACAACCGAGGCGCCTGTGCTTGCTCGGGCTGACGGATACATTAAACAGCGGATGGTAGATATCGGCGATCGGGTTCGCGCTGGACAGCCCCTGGCGATAATTGAGACACCGGAACTGGATGAGCAGGTGCGGCAAGCGGGCGCTAGTTTGCAACAAGCACAAGCGTCGGTGGGTCAGGCCGAGGCCAATCTTCGGCAAGGCAGATCCGATCTGGAATTTGCGCGAGTGACGGCGAAGCGTTGGGAACATCTTGTGGCGAACGGGTCGGTTTCGGTTCAGGAGAACGATCAATATCAAGCCCAATACCGCTCGAAGGTCGCCGAAGTGCAATCGCTTGAACAAGCTTTAGTTGCTCAGCGCAATGGTGTAGCAGCCGCGGAAGCTAATGCGGCAAGGCTCCAGAAGATGAAGAGTTATCAGGTAGTGACGGCGCCTTTCGATGGCGTGATTACGCAGCGGAATGTTGACCCAGGCGCATTGGTCAATAACGGAGCGACTCTACTCTTTCGAATCGCTCAGACGGCCACTTTGCGAACCTACGTGAACGTTCCGCAGACCTATGCCAATTCCGTGCAGCGCGGAGATCCGGCATCATTGACAGTCTCCAACTTACCGGGACGTCAATTCACAGGAACGGTTGCCAGAACATCGAATTCCCTTGATCCCACCAGCCGCACGCTACTGGTAGAAGTACACGTGCCGAACGAGAGCGGAGCGCTATTACCGGGAATGTATGCGCGAGTTGAATTAACAAGCTCACGAGCAAACCCGCCTCTGCTCATTCCGAGCGACGCAATGATCCTCCGCAGTGGCGGCGCCGAGGTCGCTGTCGTGGGACGGGACCACCGCGTCCACCTTCAAAAGATCGAAACCGGAAGAGATTACGGCGATAGATTAGAGATAATTCGAGGGCTGCGCGAAGGAGACGATGTTATCGCCAATCCGGGTGATGTAGTAAGCGAAGGCGCCGAAGTGGACCCTGTTCCTGCCGTGCACTAAGAACGGTGTCTTCGCCTTCATTCGGCACGCATGGCCGTCATAGGGTTGACGCACGTGGCGCGAAGCGTGGGGAGTACACTGTTCGGTTATCGCGCGAAGTCCTTGGCGAGCTTGCTTTCGGGCCCTATACGAGATGCTGAATTCCAAACTTCGCATGGCGACCGAGCAGACGCTCGACACAGAATTGATCGTCAGAAAATCCACCGGACCAGCACGCAAGCAGGTGAGCGGGAAAGCTGAGGCCGAACGTACTCGAGTAATCAAATGACAAAAGGAAAAGTAAAAGTCGGGATTATCGGATCACAGTTTGAAGCCGACATCCATGCCGCATCCATTCAGATGATGCCGGAGGAGGCGGAAGTGGTGGCGGTCGCTTCGCCAACGCCGGGAAACGCGGAAAGACTTGCAAAGAAATATTCGATTCCGAGGGTTTTTCTCGATTATCGAGAAATGCTGAAAGAGCCGGATATCGAGATGGTGACAATCACGGCGCCGAATCGTCTTCACGCGGCGATGGCCGTCGCCATTGCGGCGGCGGGAAAACACGTAGTTTGCGAGAAACCGCTTTGCATGACATTGGCGGAGGCCGATGAAATGATAGATGCCTGCAAGCGGCAGGGAGTGATTCTCGGATACGCCGAGGAGCTTTTCTTTACGCCCAAGTATGTCAAGGCCAAAGAGATGGCTGACCAGGGCGCTTTCGGCAAAGTCTACTTGGTGAAGCAAAGCGAGAAGCACTTCGGTCCACACAGCGATTGGTTTTGGGATGTGGAACAAAGCGGCGGCGGAGCGCTCATGGATCTCGGTTGTCACGGCATTGCCTTCTGCTATTGGTTTCTCGGGCGGCCGCCAATTAAGAGCATGTACGCTAATCTAGCGACGCACGTGCACAGCGGCAAGACGAACGGAGAGGACGATGCGATTTGTATCTTGGAATTTGAAAATGGCGCAGTGGGGCTGCTTGAAGATAGTTGGGCTCGACGTGGCGGCATGTCCGATCGGACCGAAGTCTACGGCGAAGGAGGTTTAACCTACGCCGATCTTCATATGGGCAACGCCTTGCCGACCTATAGCGAATACGGATTTGGTTATGCGGTGGAAAAAGCGCCGGCGACAACGGGCTGGAGTTATCCCGTCTTCGAGGAGCATTGGAATTACGGAATACCCCAGGAAATGCGTCATTTCGCGCGATGTGTTCGCGGCAAGGAGACATTACAGGCGACGGGCGAAGATGGTCGCGTCGTAATGCAGGCCCTCTATGCCGCGTATGCATCGGCGGGTCTGGGACAGAAAGTTCAGATGCCGTATAAGCCGACAACGACAAAGCCAATTGACGAATGGCTGAAACGAAAACCCAAATGAGCGCCGCAATGCTTCAAAACATTTTCGATCAGGCTGAGTCCTTGCGGTGTGTCGCCGACTATCAGCTGGGCGCGGGCCGCGATACTCTTCTCGATTGCGCCGACCTGCTGCGAAGGAGCAAGCGGATTGTGCTGAGCGGGATGGGCGCTTCGTTCTTTTCTGCCATTCCGCTGAGTTATTGGATTTCCAAACACGTGCCGCTCGCGCCAGTGGTCGAGACATCGGAGCTGTTGCATTTTTTGTCGCCCGGATTAAGCGACGATACGACCGTCATCTTAGTCTCGCGATCGGGTGAAAGTGTAGAAGTGGCGAAATTGCTACCTATTTTGCGCGAACGCGGCATCCCCGTGATCGGGATTGTGAATGTGCCTGACAGCACGCTTGCCCGCCACGCAGACAAAGCCATGTTGGTGAGTAGTCTGGCCGATGATCTGGTGGCTGTGCAGACTTATACGGGAACCGTGCTGGCTTTCGCGTTGATCGCCGCGGCAATGGACAACCGGCTCGACGAGGCTTCGCGCGAGGTTGAAACACTCCTCCGCGTGCTGCCCGCCTACTTCGCGAGCTGTGACCGGCAGCCCATCACGTACCTGACCGCAGCTCGGCCCATCTATTTTTTGGGCCGAGGTGCATCGTTGGCTTCGGTGCAAGAAGGTGTTCTATTGATGCACGAGACCGCGAAAGCATCGGCTGTAGGTATGTCGGCAGCGTCCTTCCGCCACGGACCCGTGGAAGCAGTCTCGCATGATTTCCGCGCCATCGTCTTCGGCACCCAATTACAGACCAGAGAACTAGATCATTCGCTCGCGGCTGACTTGCAGCGTATGGGAGCCGAGGTGCAATGGATTGGACCAAAGCTACGCGATTCGCAAGTTCATTCCCTTTCGGTCTGGCCTGAAGAAGTAGCGGACTGGTGCGCCCCGATACTCGAGATCATTCCAGTGCAAATGCTTGCGTATCGGGCAGCTGAAGCGAGAGGAATCCGGCCTGGTGAGTTCCACTTTGCAAGTCCGATTACGCTTTCGGAGTCCGGCTTCGCCCTCCGCGTGAACTCTTAAGGAAGCATCATCAAGGTGAACGGCACAGTCCTCTGCGTTGATATCGGCGGAACGTCGACTAAAGCAGGTTTGCTCGATGGCGCTGGGCGGATATCGTTCATCGATTTCATTCCGACCGGGCCGGACCAAGACCGGTTCGCCGCCTCGTTGTACGGCCTGATCGAACGCACGACACAGGCGGCGAATGCAGACTCTAAGCCGAGCCGAATTGGCGTTGCCGTTGCCGGATTTCTCGACGACGATCGCAACTGTCTTATCTACAACCCTAATCTAGCCTGGTTGGAAGGTTTTCCATTGAGGAACCGCCTGGCGCAAAGGTTCGATTTGCCGATCGAACTCGAAATCGATTCGAATGCAGCGTGTATGGCGGAGTACCGCTTTGGCTTTAACCAAGAGCCGGCTCGTTTCCTCTGCGTCACTGCCGGAACTGGGCTTGGTGTTGGAATGACGATTGACGGCCAGCCTTTGCGGTTCGCGTATGGATGCATGGGCGACGTTGGGCACCTGATTGTGGACCGATACGGTCCCGCCTGCAGTTGCGGAGGACGCGGCTGCGCAGAGGCATTGATTTCCGCGCCTGCCTTGGCCGATCGCTACAGGATGGCAACCGGAGACAACGGCTGTCTCTCTCTGCGTAACGTGATTACCGCGGCAGAGACAGGAAGCAGTGCCGCTGTCGAAATTTTGCGTGATGCCGGCACGGCTCTCGGTGTTGCGCTTGCCTCTTTGGCTAACACATTTTTCCCAGATCATATTGCGGTAGCGGGCGGCTTGTCCGTCGCGGGTGATTTCGTCATGGAAGCCGTGCAACAAACGTTCCAGGAATTAGCGAGCAAGTTTGCGCGTTCCCGTGTGAAAATCTGGCGCGCTGTCCTGGGACCTAATGCCACACTCATCGGAGCGGCATGGCCGTACTGGAAAGAATCGCCTCATGGCGAATCAAAATCCTGACTTGCGACACACAGGTTAGGGCATCCAGAACGGCTCGGCCGTCGGAACAAAAATTATCGGAACGCCAGTAATAAAGGTCTTCAACCATTCCGCGCAGCTCGCCATCCCCGCCTGTTCTGAGGGAATATGGCCCATCAAGATTAATGCCTTCCGGCGACCCTCCGCAGCCGCATCGCTAACGTACTCAATCGTCTCCCACTCCGGCACTTCGCCAATCACCAGCACTTCAACATCGTCTCTTCTCAGAAATTGTAAATGCCGCTCAGTGCCCGCCGCGCCGGGCATCAGTGCTACTTTTGTTACCTCCAGATCCGGATTCCCAACCACGCGTAGAACCTTGATTCCAATTCGATCCTGGACGTTCTTCGACAATGCGCGCAATGTCGTCTGCGGCAGCACGAATAGGTTCGGCACGTCCTTTCGCTCATAAGATTCCCAACCGAGCGCCTGTGCCATGCCGCTCAAAATCCCGTCCGGCCGGCGCATGTGCCAATGATCGTGAAACCGCCACACGACAAGATGATGCTCCCTAAACAAAGTCTTCTTTCTCGCGCCACACCGGATCGTTGGCTGCTTCGAAGGATTCTATTCTGTCTTCGTGACTATAGAACGTCGGCTCATGCGTGATAATCAGGTTGGCGCCCTGCGCAGATGCTCGTTTGAGCACGTCAAATGTGGCCATCATGGTAGTGGCAATCCCAATCACCGGCGTGTTCGGGTCTCCGGCCTTAAACGTATCAACGGTCTTTCCGTTCCACGCAACACCACTATGCTGCTGAATGAGACTAACGATCTGCTGCGCCGTCAGCGTCTTTCCTTGCTCGGCTTTCATCGCGCCTGCCGCGGCCAAAATCAAAACAAAGATTTGCAGTTTCACCTTTTATAACCAAACTTCTGCAATAATTCTATTCGCTGTCGAACGTGCTCTTCGCTTTCCACGCCTTTTGGCGATGAACCGTCCACAATGCCCAGCACTCCCCTGCCCTGCTCGGTTTCGGCCATAATCACTTGAACAGGATTCGCGGTGGCGCAAAAGATGTTGGCTACTTCGGGAACCTGCTGAATCCGGCCGAGAACGTTGATGGGAAACCCGTTGCGCAGTGAGACCACGAACGTGTGTCCGGCCGCTAGTGACGAGGCGTTCTCAATCGCATTCTGAATCAGCTCGCTATCATTGCCGTCGAATCGAGTAAGGCAGTCGCTTGAGGCCTCGTTGAACGCGACACCAAACTTGATGTGGGGAGAGGTGTTGACGATGGCTTCATAGATATCTTCCACCGTTTTAATGAAATGGCTCTGTCCAACAATGATGTTGCCATTCTGCGGGATCGTCAGTTGAATGACCTTCAGTTCCATGACTTCCTATTGTCGATTACCTCCAGCCAGCGCGCTTCCTCCGCTGTCTATAATCAGTTTGTGGCTCGCGCCATCAGCGACGCGGCTCTCCTCGCGCATATTCGCCATCTGCCCCACGGGCGCGCAACCTACAAGCAGCTTGTGAAAGAGTTTCGCGCCTCCGGCGACGATCGCGAAAAACTGAATGGTGCGCTCAACCGGCTGTCCGATCGGGGCGAGCTGGTTGAGTTGCGGTCCGATCACTTCATCGCCACCGCGGAGAACCCAGAATATTTGACAGGCAAGGTCTCAGTGCACCGCGACGGCTATGGATTCGTTATTCCTGAACGGAGGCCGGCGGAACTCGAGGGGGATATTTATCTTCCACCGGACGAAGCGCGAAAGGCCATGCATGGCGACCGCGTGCTGGTACATGTCTCGCGTCTGGGGCGAGATAGAAGGGCCGAAGGCGAGATCGTGCGCATCTTGAAACGAGCGCACGCCACGGTCGTCGGCGAGTTCAGGGTGAAAAAGAGAGGTAATTTCGTTATCCCCTCCGACGATCGGATCTCGCAATGGATCGAGATTCCAGAGGGTCTCGAAATACCTCCACATCGAGCTTCAGCGGACCGGGTCGGAGCGCCGGCGCCCGACGTCCGGTCGGCTGAGGATCTGGACGGCATGGTTGTGAATGCCGAGATACTCGAGTTCCCGGATGACGGCGACTCAGCCGCTGGCCGAGTGGTCGAGATTTTAGGTTATCCCGACAATTTCGGCATCGACGTCGAGATTGTCATTCGTAAGCACCATCTTCCGCACGAGTTTCCGCCAGATGTCCTCGAACAGGCACGACGGATTGCGCACGGCATATCGGAGGACGACTTTAGGACCAGGCGCGATTTCCGGTCGCTCGAAATCGTGACAATCGACGGCGAGACGGCGCGCGACTTCGACGACGCCGTTTGGGTAGATCGTCTGCCAAATGGAAACTATGCCTTACAAGTCCACATCGCCGACGTGAGCCATTACGTTCGGCCCGGCTCGCCCATCGACCGGGAGGCGCTGTTTCGGGGAACGAGCGTCTATTTTCCGGATCGGGCCGTGCCGATGCTCTCGGCAGAGCTTTCGACGGATGTCTGTTCCCTGAGGCCGCACGAAGACCGGCTGGTCGTTTCGGCCCTGCTCGAGGTCGACCATCAAGGAGCCATCGTCGCGCAGGAATTCTGCCGGGGGGTGATTCGTAGCACAGCGCGAATGACCTATACGGATGTGTTTCGCATACTCGAAGGTGATCCGCCGCTGCGGGAACGCTATAGCGCGCTGGTGGAGCGGTTCGAGCTAATGCGCGAACTCGCGCTGATATTGAATCGGAAGCGGACCAAGCGTGGATCGATCGATTTCGACATGCCCGAAACGAATATCGTGCTCGATATGGAAGGACAGATGACGGGCGTGACGCGGGCAGATCGCAACATCGCGCACAGGATTATCGAGGAATTCATGCTTTCGGCAAACGAGGCGGTTGCCAGCCATTTAGAAACCGCCGGCATACCGAGCTTATACCGCATCCACGAACAACCCGACCCGAAACGCGTTGGCGAATTCGAAGAAATCGCGGCGCACTTTGGGTATTCGCTTGGCCTAGGGGCGCTTCCCGTTAAGCGGCACCCGATTGTGGAACGTAAGCGCGATGGCCGCAGGTCGCGGAAAGACATCGTGCTGCCAACGGCCGATTTCGAAATTTCCTCGCGCCAATATCAACGCCTAATCGAAAAGATAGCCGGCAAACCTGAGGAACGCATTTTGAACTACCTTATGCTGCGATCACTCAAGCAGGCTCGCTATAGCAATGAGAATCGAGGACACTTCGCTCTCGCCGCTAAAAGCTACACGCATTTCACATCCCCGATCCGTCGCTATCCTGACTTAGTTGTCCACGGTATCCTGACCCATTTCATGACATCGGGCGACTTTTTGCTCGAAGATCAGGATCTCCACCAACTGGGCGACGATTGTTCCTTCACCGAGCGCCGCGCCGCCGAAGCCGAACGCGAGCTCATCGAGTGGAAAAAAGTGCGATTTATGGAGGACCGGGTCGGTGAGGATTTCGACGCCATCATCATTAGTACGCAGAAGTTTGGCTTTTTCGTTGAGCTAACAGAGTTCTTTGTGGAAGGACTTGTACCGATTGACACTCTTCCCGGCGAGCACTTCCACTATCACGAGACGACGCGCCAGATTATCGGCGCCAGGACAAGAAAAGCATATTCGATCGGCGACCAGATTCGAGTTCGACTGGATCGTGCTGACGCGATCGAACATAAGTTGCAGTTTGCCGTGTTGAATACAAGCGGCCCCTCAAGGAAAGGGGGCAAGAAGCGGGTAAGAGGGTAGTTTTTTGGTGCTGGCTCGACAAATGCAAAACTGGAAGTTATATTCCTTAACCGATTGATTCCATTGCTTCAATGATTGCATGACGGACTGCAACGAGATCGGAACACTACCCGCTGAAATGTGGTGTCCTGCCCTGCGTTGCTGTACAAACAGCAAGCGCTTGATCGTGCTACGGTGGGGGCATGCCATCCAAACACACCGATCTGCAAACTCTAAAACGCCTGCTGAAGGAACTGGAACGCGTGTTGCGCATGGGGCCTTTGCCTCCCGGCATTGCAGCGCGTTCCGAGGAACTCCTGCGGTCCATCTTTGCTCTGACGGATGATCTGATAGAGCGGACACCTGCGGCTGTTCTAGGATCGCTAGGCGGTCGTGAAACGGCAAAGCGCGGGCCGGAATACTTCAAAAAGATCGCAGCCATGCGGAAGACCAAAGCGGGTGGAAGACCGAGAAAACGTTCGCAGTAATCCTGCTTTCTTTCGCAGTCTCCCAGCACATCTCAATCCTCGACGAAACTGCATATTTAAACATTTTGTCCCGGTATTCCAGCGTAATACCCAGTAGTCGCATCAGTGAATTCCAATAAGCGAGTTGACGCGCCCAACCCATGTACTCTAGAATGGGCATGTCCAAAGCTACGAGGAGGTTCACTCAATGGCTTACGAGATATTCGAGAAAAAGGCTACTCGAATCGGCACTCCTGCCGTAACCTTTAGCAGCAAAGATCGCTTATCGATCAATGCAGCGGGTGCAAAGATCTTCCACCAAATTGCTGTCGAGTCTGTATTGCTACTTTGGGATCGCGAACACCATAGGGCAGCGATCAGACCTATAACAAAAAAGGATTCTAGGGCTTACAAGGTAACGTATGGCCTGAAGGCCAATGGTGTTAGCTTTTCTGCCCGCTCTTTCCTTAATCATATTGGCTGGCAATCCAAGGAGAAGTTTACAGTCCCGGCGACATGGAACGAAGAACAGTCTATCCTGGAATTCGAACTGCCTGCCGACAAACTCAAGAATGATCGTCAACCCAGTCTTCTTATGGTCGAGCCGGAAACTAGACGAAAAACCAAAATGGGATAGATAATAAATGAAACTGGCGAGTTGGGCTGCAACCCAACTCGCCAGAGGAACCGTTAAATCCTAGACCGTCCAAAGTCCGAGAAAGGAGGCGTGTTTGATATGCCTTGGCTCCATCATCATTTTACGCAATCGCGGACCACTAGTCCACGAAAAAGACGGTTTTTCTTTACGTAGAGT
>JBAUZG010000258.1:0-5582 GCA_049585195.1 Bryobacteraceae bacterium
CAACATTACCGCGCTCGAGACGCAACGCGCGGTCGCACATCGGATATAATTTCGCTGCTGTTTTGGAATCCCCGCTTGCAAAAAGGGTAACATTATGTCCCTGCTGAACCAACTCTTCAGTTAAATACGAAACTACTCGCTCAGTGCCGCCATAGAGCTTGGGAGGGACACTCTCATAGAGAGGGGCCACTTGCGCGATATTCATGTTTACACTCCTCCTTTGTCAATCGAGTTTCCGATTCGGGCGCCAGAGATGAGATACGCAACGTTGACGCACACCTATAACTCAATCAAGCGGCGTGTCGCGGCGCTTGCGGCATGCGTTTTTCTGGCAGTTATTCCGAGGCTTCTTTTGAGCCGCTAATTTTCTTTTAATTCAGATTAAGCTTTATGTCAACTCGTTCAAGTCTCAGGGCCGGCGCGGCTTATGAGCCTCGAGCCCTCGGCGCCTGAACAAATCCTTGAAGACATGTACTATCGTTGAACGTGGCCGCAACGGCTTTATTTCCAGCGAGATCGCGAACAGGACACCCCGCTACTCTCACTGTGCTCTTTCTGGTCATGCCTGAGCGCTTTACGGTCACTGCGGCCGCGCTCGTTGTGATGCAAGCAAGTGAGAAGACCTGGGAGAGCAGATTGCCTAAGAACAATCAGCGGAAATGACTGACCTTATCGCCGTCCCGGGCGGGTATTTCGCAGTTTGGCTCATTTCATTTGCTTCCATTGCGTTGGTTTTAATCAGGCCGAAGGGGCTGCCGGAAGCTTTGTGGGCGGTGGTGGGCGCCGGGTTACTCGTTATCTGCAGACTTGTGCCGGCTGACAATGCTCTTCATGCGATCGCGAAGGGGACAGATGTGTATCTGTTCCTGGCCGGCATGATGATCATATCCGAACTGGCGCGCCGCGAAGGCGTTTTCGATTGGATCGCCATCCATGCGGTAAAAGCAGCCCGAGGATCGGAACGGCGCTTGTTTGTCTTGGTTTATGGCGTGGGTATCGCGGTCACAATCTTCTTATCGAATGACGCGACGGCTGTCGTGCTTACGCCCGCCGTTCAAGCGGCCGTGAAAGCTGCCGAAGCCGAGCATCTTCCGTTTCTGTTCGTTTGCGCCTTCATCGCCAACGCTGCCAGCTTTGTTCTTCCGATTTCTAATCCCGCCAACCTGGTCGTGTACGGCAAAGGCTTGCCACCGCTGGGCCACTGGCTGGGAACGTTTGGAATGGCCTCGCTCGCTTCGATTGTGGTCACTTTTTTGGTCCTTCGCCTGCTGTCGCGCAAACTGCTCGAGGGCGGGATGACAGATAAGCTGGAGCATCTACCACTAACGCCTTCCGGGAAACTGACACTTGCAGGAATTGGTTTCTTAGCCATCATTTTGCTGGTCACATCCGCCTTCGGAAAGGATCTCGGAGCGCCCACCTGCATGGCAGCTCTTCTCGTCGCCGTCGCCGTCAGCTCTCGCGATCGCGGCGTTCCGCGCGACATTATCAGAGAAGTTTCCTGGAGTATGCTTCCACTGGTAGCAGGTCTGTTTGTGATTGTTGAAGCTATAAACGGCGCGGGCGCTTTGCGAGCGGCAACAGCGGCGCTGCGCGAGATGCACAGTTGGCGGCCGGATCACGCTGCCCTCAGTTCTGCGTTCGCTGTTGCTCTCGTTTCGAACCTGATGAACAATCTTCCCAGCGGCCTGATCGCCGGTTCGGCGGTCACTGCCGCGGGAACGACAGGACCGTTGCGCGACGCTATTTTAGTGGGCATCGATCTGGGCCCAAACCTTTCCGCCACTGGTTCGCTCGCAACCATACTGTGGCTCATCGCGATCCGCCGCGAAGGTCAGAAGATCGGTTTCTGGCAGTTCCTTCGATGGGGTATCGTGGTGATGCCGCCGGCCCTTGTGCTGGCTGTGTTCGCTCTGTTGTTGGGATGGCATTCATGAAGACCCGATTGTTTGCATCTCGTTCCGTTCTTACCAGGTCAACTCGACGAGGGAGATTCCCTGAACCGGAAGTGGAAACGTTACCTTCGCCGATCCGGCCGAAGTGTTGAGCCAGCGCGGAGATTCGAGCGTCTGTAACTGGCCCGCCTCTTCGAGCTTCCGATACTGATCGGGCGACGGGTTCTGTGGCGACCCCATCTGCTTCCAAACCGTGTAGGAGTTGCTGTGATCCTCATCAATTCGATAGTGCCGCATAAGCACGCGTTTCGCGTCGAGCGGGATTCCGGAGATCTTCAAATTGATGCCGGTTGCTTCGCCGCTCACATCGTCGTCCTGATAGTTCCAGACCATGACAGCAATGCTCTGATCGGAACGGGCGGCAAGTGCATCGACATCCGTTCGTCCCCTGACGCCCGTACTAACGACCACGCTTGCCGGTATTGCCCCCGTGCTTTCGACCCTCACGAGGTTGCCGCGCATGAGACCCGCCATTCGAAAAAAATTGAGCACTGATTTGTCTATTCCGTTTGTCGCAAGCGTGCGGAAACCATCAAAATAGGGCTGATCTTCGAATTCGAATGCCCATGTCAAAATGCCTTCAAGATTAGCGTGGCTGCGGCCAGCGAGATCGATGATGGCTTTCGTAGCGGCAGCCTCATAGGCGGCATACAAGGCTCCGTTGCGGTACGCATTGGGTGGATAGACGCGGGCCGAGCATGCCGCGCAGCCTTCAGGATCGGCTTCGCTCAGCACGATCGGTAGTCCTTGAAATTTCGAGAATGAACGAACAATCTCAAACCCTGCAGCTGCATCTCGCATCTCTTGCGAAATTCCCATCCTTACGTGGTTCTCGACAACGTCCGGCCGGCCTTTCGCGTGATAACTGATGAAGTCGAGCGGGGCGCCTCGCGCTCCGGTAGCGTAATTCTTCCCTGAATCACAGTGCTCGAGAAACTGCTTCAGAAATGCAGCCGCCTTCACATTGGCTGGTCCGGTCGAGGCAGGTCCACCAACCCGCGCTGTAGGAAGAGCGCGCTTCACTGCTAGAGAAGTGAAATCGTATAGTTTGTCGTACTCTTCGGGAGTGCCATGCCAATAGCCGATGTTTGGTTCGTTCCATACTTCCCAGCTCCACGTCTCAACCTCGGCTCTTCCGTATTTCTTGACGCAGTGCGTTACCCATTGGTAAATCAGCTCACTCCACTTGTTGTAATCTTGTGGCGGGTAAGTCCAGCCGGTGTTATACCTATCGAACTTGTCGCCAGGCTTCCAGATGGGAGTATAAGGGTTCGGGTGCGTCGAGAGAGCCCGGGGCATGAACCCGATCTCGACGAACGGCGTGGCGCCTGCCTCGAGCCACGTGCCGAGAATCCGATCGACAATCGTCCAATCGTAAATGGGCCTTCCAGAGGAATCCTCCGTGTACGCGTTAGTTGAGCCCCATTTCAGCGCCGCATCGCCGTTGCCCGTCGCGAGTAGAAAATGTGTCCGCATGTGGACTGGCGTGTAGCTCAGCGCGGCAAGCTCGCCGATGAGCTTGCGGCCGTACTTCGCATAGGTGTAGTTCGCCTCGTCATAACCGAAATAGTTCCAAGCCGGCTTGAATGGACCTTGTTCTTCTGAGGCGTTGACTCGAATCGTGACGGTCTGTTGCGCCAAGCCGGGAGTGGCGCAGAGGCATAAAACAAATGTGAATAGAGGTCGCATCGGAATATTATTGCTGTCAGAAGAATATCGCTTCGTTGAATGGTGGCTCAATGAGACTGGTACAGATCGCTCGACTTGGCGAGCGGCGTGTCGGATTGGTGGATGGCGAACAACTCCGGCTGCTCGACTCGCGTCAGTGCATGGACGTCTATTCGCTGGCGATGAAGGTTACAGAACGTGGCGGAAGTCTGAGTTCCGTCGCTCAGGAGATTGCCGGAAACGAAACGCTTGACTATACACCTATTTACTTGGGGACCAGCAATTGGCGGATCTTACCGGCCTTCGATCACCCCGCCGATCCCGCTCATTGCATGGTAAGTGGCACTGGGCTTACTCACAAGGCGAGCGCCGAAAATCGGGCATCAATGCACCGGCAGACAGAGACAGAGGTCACCGACAGTAGCCGTGTGTACCAGATGGGACTCGAGGCCGGCTGTCCAGCTCCGGGACAAATCGGAGTACAGCCCGAATGGTTTTTCAAGGGCAACGGTTCCATTCTCCGAGCGCACGGCGAAGAACTCACGATTCCGCCCTACGGGTGGGACGGAGGCGAGGAGCCCGAGATAGCGGGCGTCTACGTCATTTCGCACGACGGTAAACCCTTTCGCGTTGGCCTCACTATAGGGAACGAGTTCTCAGATCACCGGATGGAAAAGAAAAACTATCTGTATCTCGCTCCGTCCAAGCTGAGAAATTGCTCTATAGGACCGGAACTCACAATTGGTGAAGTCGAGTTCACCGACGTGCCCGGAACGGTTTCGATCGTTCGAAATAACGCTCCGCTTTGGAGAAAGAACATCTGGACAGGCGAAAAGAACATGTCTCATTCGCTTGCGAATCTCGAGCATCACCAGTTCAAATACCAGGCACACCGCCTCCCGGGCGACGCGCACATCCATTTCTTCGGAGCGGACGCGTTCAGCTTCGGAGACGGCGTCGTGCTCGAGCCGGGCGATGTCATGGAAATCTCATTCCCGCAATTTGGAATGCCCTTGCGGAATCCGATCAAAGTCTGCAAAGGTCCCGAACCGTTTGTTGGCGTGAGAGTGCTATGAGGCCAGCCGAATGGGCGCGTAACAGCCCGTCAGCCGGTCGAGTCCATACTGTATTACGGAGAGAATTATGAGCGCTCACGATCACCCGGCTCGCCGGGATGTATTGAAAACCATCGCTTCGGCGGCGTTGGCTGGAACAGTTTCCGCTAAACAAACCCAACAAGGCGAAATGATCTACCGCCCGTTTGGAAATTCCGGTGAGAAGGTTTCGGCTCTGGGCCTAGGCGGTTACCACATCGGCGTGCCGCCGGAAAACGAGGGCATCCAAATCATAAGAACCGCCATTGACCGTGGTGTTACCTTTCTGGACAATTGCTGGGATTACCACGACGGGAACAGCGAAGTTGTGATGGGGAAGGCGCTTCGAGATGGGTATCGCCAGAAAGTGTTTCTCATGACCAAGTTCGACGGTCGTACCAAAGCGGCCGCCGCCCAGCAGATCGACCAATCGTTGAAACGGCTCCAAACCGACCATCTCGATCTCATTCAATTTCACGAAAACATCCGAATGAGCGATCCCGACCGCTTCTTCGCAAAAGGAGGCTGCGTGGAGGCAGTGGTTGCTGCAAAACAAGCCGGGAAAGTGCGTTACATCGGCTTCACCGGACACAAAGACCCCCGGATCCATCTCAAGATGCTGGAAGTGGCTGACCAGCATGGATTTCGCTTCGATTCCGCCCAAATGCCTCTAAATGTTTTGGACGCGCAGTTCCGCAGTTTTGCCCACCTTGTTGTGCCGAAGCTGGTTGAAAAACAAATGGCGGTTCTTTGCATGAAGCCGCTCGGTAGCGGCGCCATCCCAACCAGCGGAGTCGCAACCGCCATTGAATGCCTGCATTATTCCCTTACTTTGCCGACAACGGTGGTTATCAACGGTTGCGAC
>JBAUZG010000259.1:0-9666 GCA_049585195.1 Bryobacteraceae bacterium
GCCCAAACCCAAGACGTACACCGATATCCGAAAGCTTCTGGAAGACAAATCCATCGACGCGGTTTCTATCGTCACACCGAATCACTGGCATTCCCTGATGGCCATATGGGCCTGCCAGGCAGGGAAAGATGTGTATGTGGAAAAACCATGCTCACACAATATCTGGGAAGGACTGCAGCTGGTAAAGGCGTCTCAGCAGTATAACCGCATCGTGCAGCATGGCACGCAGATACGTTCTGCTACTGCGGTACGTGAAGCTGTCCGCAAAATGCAGGAAGGTCTGATTGGCGACAACTATATGGCCCGCGGGCTGTGTTACAAATGGCGCGACACGATAGGACGAGCGCCCGTGAGCGCCGTGCCGCCGGGAGTCGATTACGATCTGTGGACAGGGCCCGCTCCGCAGCATGCCTTCACGAAGAACCGTTTTCATTACAACTGGCACTGGTTTTGGGTTTACGGCAATGGCGACCTGGGCAATCAAGGGGTCCATCAGGTCGATGTCGCGCGATGGGGAATGGGTCTAGGCTTTCCCAACAAAGTGAGCGCGATCGGCGGTCACTTCATGTTCGAAGACGATCAGGAAACACCCAACGATTTGAACTGCAGTTTCGAGTTTGATTTGCCGAATGGCAAGCGCCGCATGATTACCTTCGAAGTCCGGCATTGGATCACCAACCACGAAGCCGAGATTGGAACACAAGCCTTGGGAACGCCCGAGCCTAAAAAAACCGCGGCGCATACGAAATTGGGGCCGAGTTCCGGGAGCCACAACACCGTGGGAAACATCTTCTACGGCTCCAAAGGTTATCTGGCTACGGGAGACGAAGATGCCACTACTTATCGTGTATGGCTAGGCAGAGATCAGGAGGAGCAGCCGCCTGTGAGTGGCGGCAGTGAACAGGCGCACTTCCAGAACTTCATAGATTGTGTGATGAGTCGAAACAAGGCCGACCTGCACGCTCCCATAGAGGAGGGTTATATCTCCGCTGGCATGGTACATCTGGCAAACGCCTCTTACCGGCTGGGACGGACGATTTACTTCAATCCTGAAACGCAGGAAGTGATTGGCGACGAGGAGGCTGCCCGTCTCCTGCGCGACGAGGACCGAGGCTATCGCGCCCCCTTCGTAGTACCAGAAGAAGTGTAAAAATTATCAGCGACTCGGGAATTGGGCGGCCGGCTATGGCTTGCTACCGATGCTTTCCAGGTACTTCAAGCGATCGAACTGCTGCTTCGCCATCTCCGTTTGGCCAAGTTTCTGATAGACCTTGCCCAATTGATAGTAAGCGCTTGGCTCCATAGGGCGGAGTTCCACTGAGTGACGCAGATTTGAGAGAGCTTCTTCGTAGCGCCCAAGAGTAAGGCAGACCTTTCCTCGCAAATAAAATACGTCAGGGTCAGAAGGCGCGGCTGTTTCCGCCAATGACAGTTCGCCGAGCACTTTCTGGTAATCGACCGGCGCGTCACTAAGAAGCGCGCGTGCTATCAGAACATGGATCATCGGATAGTCCGGATTGACCTGCGCCAGATCTTCGAGTGCCTTGACCTCTTGGGAGATGTTTCCCAATTTATGTGACGCGTCGGCTAGGCTGATATACGCTTCCTGGATATTGGGAGATTGCCGCAGCAGTTCACGAAGCACATTCATGCCGGCTTGGTACTGTTCAGTGCGTATCAGATCGGCCCCAAGAGGCAATAAAATCGCCGGCGACTGCGTGAAATTACGCCGCGCTGCTTCAAGAACATCGACAGCCTCTGCATACTTTTGCGACTGCTCAAACAGGTCCGCCAGCGCCAGATAAGAGTTCTCTTGCGATGGATCAAGCTGAATGGCTTCTCTCAAATACTGGCCGGCCGGTTGAGATTGATTCAAACTTTCGTAGCTCAATCCCGCAACTCCCGCCGCCGACGCACGAAGCTCGTTCGCAAGGCTACGGTCTTGCTCCACCTCTTCCGCATTTCGAATAGCGTCACCATAAGCGCCGATCGTGTTTTCCAGAACCGCAAGCTGCACTTTCGAGCGCGGATCGGCCGCCCCCGCCCGGTGCGCCCTCAGCGACTCTGCCAGCGCCAGCACAAACAGGCTCCGTTCAGCCAACAGGCGACTCAGCGTATCGTGTAGCTGTGCGTCACGCGGAAATCGATCCGCCAATTCCCTGAGATTCTCCTTCAGCGAATCGAAGTCCTTTAGCGAGTAGTTCACCCGAACCTGCATGATCAGCGCCATCGCGGTTGTCGGTTGGAGACGATCGGCCGTTCGCAGTGCATCCCGAGCCTTGAGAAAGTCACCCGCTTCAGCTTGCGCAACCCCGAGTCCGTAATACCCGCGCGGGCTGCCCGGCGCCAGGCATATGGCTTGCTGATAAAACGCTATTGCTTCGGATGGGCGATGCGCCTGCACAGCTGCTTCAGCCTGCTGGTCCAATTGCTTGAACTTCGCCGTCTTTTGCTGCAGGCTAAGTCCTTCACCGCAATCTGCCGCAGCGCAACCTGATGCGGCGAAAACGATCAAAATCAGCAGCTTCGTCATACTCAAGTCAGCGCACACTACAATGCAGCGGTACGCACCAATTGAGTTCATACCCGTCTCTTCGCGCGGGATCGCGTGTCAACGGCTGCGTGTTTCCTCCCTGGTCAGACGCACGGCTCATCAGGATATAGTCGCCCGGCTGCGCGCTCCACTCATAGCGCCATCGCACCCAGCCATAGGTATCCGGCCGATTCTCCAAGCCTGCATTGCTCCAATTCCTTCCGCCGTCTAAACTCGCACTCACCGTACGTATGGCTTCGGCTCCCGACCATGCAAAGCCCCAGATCACGTGCTTTCCCGCAGGCAGCTTCGCTCCGTCGCTCGGCCAAGCTACTGCCGATTTCACCTGGATGCCCGAAAGCCGAGTAGTCCGCAGCGCGCCATTTACGCGCGCCACACGATTGTAAATCCGATTCATTCCGCTTTGCTGGAATATAGTTCCCCGATCACTTGGCCGAAGCACGGTGATCCGCTGCAGCCACTTAACGGAGTCCATGCCGTACCATCCCGGGAACAGCGCACGCGCCGGAAATCCATTCCGGGCAGGCAACGTAAGATCGTTCAGCTTATACGCAATCAGACTTTCCGGTTCCCTGCATTTAGCGATAGGTACGATTTGCGAATAGGGGAGTGGGGGGCTGTCTTGAAATAGCCGGCCGGAATCCGCGCCTTCGAGCATCACGAAAGCTGCGTCAGCGGATGGCTGCGAACGTTCCAGCAGCATGGACAAGGGAACGCCTTCCCATTCCCCGCAACTCACTGCCGATCCCCCGGCCGCGTTTCCCGCGCACTCGAGCACTGCCCGAATCTTCTTGCTGGGCATTTCCGCTAAGTCACTAAATCCCAGCTCGAATGGCCGGGCGACAGCACCGTCAATGCGCAAATTCCAACGGTCAAGAGATACTTCCGGTTCATCGAAATGGTCGCGCACAAAGAACAGATTCGGACGGGTGATCGTCCCTTCGACGATCTTTAACGGATACGAGAGGTTCTCGGGTTTCGACGCCCTGAGCATCGATGGAACTATCAGACCTCCGCCTGCGAGCGATATGAGTTGCCTTCGCGTCAAGTAGAAATCGTGTAAAAACAAGAATCCCGCATCCAACCGCAACTTTAAAAAATAAACTTCAAAGCCATCTGCATGATGCGCGGATCGCGGGCGCTCGTAATCTGGCCGAACGTGCTGTCCGACAACGTCGTATCCGGGTTGTTGAATTGCGGGTGGTTAAAGAAGTTGAAGAACTCCGCCCTGTACTGAAGCTTGTATCTCTCGCCGAAGGAAAATACTTTATGCGCTGCGAAGTCGACGTTAAACGTGCCGGGTCCAATCAGTATGTTTCGTCCCGCATTTCCGAAACTGTTGGATTGCGGGGCCGTAAATGAACCGGTAGTAAACCACTGTGCAAGCTTTTGAGCGGTTGATCCCTGCGTGTACTGTGGCGTCGAGACAACTTGTGCTTGGTCGTTACCAACTTCCGGAAGACTGTACGAGTAATCCCCGCCTGAGGCGATATTCAGCGGAAAGCCGCTTTGCCAGGTCCAGATTGCGGACGTCTCCCAGCCTCCCAGGACCGCTTTTGAAACGCCTTGCTTTGGAGACGGAAGTTGCCACAGATAATTCAGGACAAAACGTTGGGGGACGTTGAAATCGGAGACTCCGCGATACGCTCGAATGTCGTAAGGATTAATTATGTTGATTCCACAAAGATCGGTCTGATAGGAGACTTCGTCAATACTGCGCGCCCACGTGTAATTTCCGCTCAAGGTCACGCCGTGTGAGAAGCGCTTGTCCACTTCGACTTGTAACGAGTTATAGCTGGAGTTACCGTTCGATTGATCTTGCGTAATTTGCTCGTACTGCTGATACGGCCGCCGGTCCTGTTCGTTATCCTGGCTCGCTGTCGCGCTCGGCAGAGGCGCATTCACATCTGTGTTATAGGAGAGATGCGTTCCTTTAGATGCAACATAGCCGATGCGCAAAAGGATATCTTTTGCCAGTTGCTGTTCGACGGTCAGGTTCCAATTCATGACATCGGTGGGCTTCCAGTTCGGCTGGTAAGACACGGCGAGCGAAAGAGGAATGGGAAAGCTGACGGTTGAAGGCGGAATGAAGGGTGCAAACTGCGCTGGAAATGGATTAGGCGTTCCTCCGTACGGGTTCATGAATGAAGTTCGCAGGAATTGATATTGAGGGCTCCAGGGCGGGCTGTCCACCATGTTGTTGAAAGCTTCGACAAACGGAGGTTGATAGAAGATTCCCCAACCGCCTCGAATTGTTGTTTTGCCCTTGCCTCCGACGTTGTAGGCAAAACCAAAACGCGGAGCGACTTGCACCCAACTGGATGCAAAGCCGCCGGCTGGGCAATCGGCGTCGCCGGCAAACAAGTAGCCCGCTGGAGCGTTTGGAAATTTGGTCGATTGATGACCGGGAAGAAAGCATTCCGTTCGCCCAAGACCGTCAGAGTATGGAACGAACGGGTCCCACCGCACACCCAGATTCAGCGTCAGAGTTCGCCTGACCCGGTAATTGTCTTGAAAGAACATGCTTCCGAGGTTTGCCTGGCGGCTGGCAAATTCGCCGCCTCCCTGAATGAATTTTTGCGCGAATCCCACCATGAAGTCTGAGAGCGGGCTGCCGCTGTAGTTCGTACCGGTGAAGGTGAAGCTGCCGTTCTGCCTGAAGGTGTTGATCAGATTCACGTCCTCGCGCAGAAAATCGCCACCGAACGCCATTTCATGCGCACCTCGTACCCAATGAAGGCTATCGGCATAGTGAAAATCGTGCCGGTTCACTTTTGTCGGATGCCCGGAACTGATCGTGAAATAACCATTAACCGTGATGTCTAATTCCGGAGGAGTTGTGCTTGCGATTGGGATGCCAAGGCTAGCGAGGCTGAACGGAGCGCCGCTGGTGATTGTGCCAAAGTTTCGGTTATACGAAAAAATGAAGCTGTTCAGAAGATTAGCGCTCAGGTTGTAGATATCGCCAACCGCCGCTCCCTGGTCGAAGAGATCGAACCCACGGTTCGAAGCCAGGATGTCTTCATTTCCTATAACTGCGCCCTTCCCGTACCTCGAGTAAAAGTAACGGCCGTAGATACGATTCTTGTTGAGATCGTAATCTACTCGCGTGAGGAACTGGTTTTCATGTTCGTTGTCCGGCAGGTTGTAATACGCAACTCCGTTCGCCGCAGAGGGTTCCGGCAAAAGGGACAGAATTTTCACGCTGGCAGGAGCGAATTGTGAAACGGGTATTTGGTTGCCCGGATACGGCGCGCCGGTAAACGGATTGACCAGCTGAGTACCGAATGCCGAGAAATCTCCATTGCGCTGGGCCGGCGTTGGCACTGTAGCGGAGTTGCCGTACGTAACGTCGCGCGATTGCGTTCCCTGATAGGAGCCAAAAAAGAATAGCTTGTTCCGAATAATGGGGCCGCCAAAGCTCCCGCCGAATTGATTTCTCTTAAGCTGATCCGCCTGTGCCCCAAAGAAGTTCCTCGCATTGAGGTCGCCGTTCCTGAGAAAATCGAATGCGGTTCCATGGAATTCGTTCGTGCCCGACCGGGTGACGACATTTACGATGGCTCCCGACCCTCTTCCGTACTCCGCGCTATAGCTGTTCGTCTGAACACTGAATTCCTCGACAGCATCCGGATTCGGGAACGGGTTGTTGACGTTCGTATAGGGATCTTCATTGCTGCCGCCGTCCATGTTGTAATTCACCATATCGGAGCGCGCCCCATTCGCGCTCACCGCCTGTGCGCCAGGGTAGCTAGTGCTTTGGATCGCGTCTCCCGAGCCGTTAGCGTTCGCAGCCGTCAAATCATTTGTCCCAGGCGAAAGCAAGACTAACGCCGCGGCATTCCTGCCATTTAAAGGAAGCTCGACAATCTTTTGTTGACCCACAACCTGGCTCAGCGTGCCGGATTGCGTCTCGACCATTTGGGCATTCGCTTGTACCGTGACGGACTGAGTTGAACTGCCAACTTCCAAACGGATGGGGACCGATGACGATTCGTCCGTTTTGACTTCAATGCCCCGTTGTTCGAACCTGCGGAATCCGCTTGCCTCGATCGTTACGCTATAAAAACCCACCGGCAGCAGCGGAAATACGTACCCTCCGTCGCTCGCCGTCGAGACGTCCCGAGTAAAACCAGTGCCGATGTTCGTCACCGTCACTTTGGCTCCAGCTATGGCGGCACCACTAGGGTCAGTTACGGTTCCGGCGATGGTGCCCGTGGGATCTGCAGCCCGCGTTGTGACATTGAATAGGAGGCCAAGCAGAGCGAGCAGCGTGAACGTGGGACGCATAGAGGAAACCCCCGTTGGCAATAGACTTCCCTCAGTTTCAGAGCATCGGGCGAAATTGTCAAGTTTTTTTGAGAAAGCTTTCCCAGACAGCGTGCAACGATCTCAGCAGCCATCCTGAGACGGTTTCTCGCGGCCGGGCGAAGTTTCTGTTTTCCCTTTGGCACTTTAAATTGGGCGCGGCAGGCGAAAATAATGCTTCCTCGTCAGAAAGATTTCTTCAAATTGCGAGGCCTGTGTATAATGCCACCATGCCTAGCTCAGCCCTGTCGCCGCACAGCTTCCACGCCGGACAAGCCCACGTAGAAATTTATGCCTCGCCCACGCTTTCTGGAGCGGCCGCTGCCGAAAAAGCGGCCAAATTGATCTCGCGCGCCATCGCAGAACACGGACGCGTACGCATCATTGGCGCTACCGGCAACTCGCAGATTCCAATGATCGAAGCGCTCGTTAAGCAGGACATCAACTGGAACGCTGTCGAGCTATTCCATATGGACGAGTATGTCGGCATGAAACCTGATCATCCTTCCAGCTTTCGATATTGGATTCGAACGCGGATCGAGGAAAAGGTCCATCCTGCGAAGACATACTATCTGGCAGGCGATGCCTCAGATATCGAAGCTGAAATTGCACGCTATTCCCAGCTGCTCAACGAAGCTCCTATCGATCTCGCATTCGTCGGCTTCGGCGAGAACGGCCACATCGCCTTCAACGATCCGCCAGTCGCGAATTTCGCCGATCCTGAGACAGTAAAGCTAATCACACTCGATGACGCTTGCCGCAGACAGCAAGCCGGCGAGGGTCATTTCAAAGACGTCGAGTCTGTTCCGCTTCGTGCGCTTACCGTCACTTGTCCAGGGCTCTTTCGAGCTAGAGCTTGGGTTTGTCATGTCCCGGACTACCGCAAGGCAGAAGCAGTTCGAAATGCTCTCGAAGGCCCTATCTCGGAAGCTTGCCCCGCATCTCTCGTGCAGCGACATCCGAATACCTACGTCTTTCTGGATTCGGAATCGGCCAAGCTCTTACACAAATAAGCAAGACTCGAGGAGCGTAGATGAGTTTGTTTCGTAATTTTGTCTGGCCCGTTTCAGCGGTTTTGATTGCCGTCTCGCTCCGGGGGGCGTCAGTTAAGCTAGACAAATCGAAAGACCACGTCGATGTGGAGATCGACGGTCGTCCCTTCACCACCTACTACTTCGGGCCCCAAACAGACAAACCATACCTGATGCCGCTGCGTACGGCGTCAGGCATCATTGTGACGCGTGCCTTCCCGGTCGTAAACGACGTCTCCGCCGGCAATCCCAAAGCCTCCGCATTTGAGCCGCATCAACGCCCCCTTTACTTTGGACATGGCGACATCGACGGCTTGGATTTCTGGCAGGAGCAGGTGTTCGATAAGTATTACGACGATCACGGACATCAAGCCTATGGTCATGTAAAGTTGAAAACTGTCGAACAGGATGACGCAAGCGGCAATTCGGCAACAGTGCGTGCCCGGTTTACGCTGAACAGTCCGAACAATCGCGTGATCGGCGAAGAAGCACAGTCGTTCATTTTCAGCGGCGACGAAAACACGCGCATCATTGACTGCGAATTTAGCCTCTACGCTACGAACGGCCCGCTCGATATAGGCGACACCAAGGAAGGCACGTTCGCTATCAGACTGGCTCCGGAACTGAGCGCTCCGCACGACAATATGTTGAACTCCCAGGGGGCCAAGGGAGAGAAAGCAATCTGGGGCAAACCGTCAGACTGGGTTGATTACTCTGGAACTATTTCCGGAAAGCCGGTAAACATTGCTGTCTTCGACTCGCCGAAGAGTTTTCGTCATCCGACGACCTGGCACGCCCGCGCATACGGCCTCCTTGCCGCGAATCCTTTTGGCCTTCGCGAGTTCACGAAGGATCCGAATAAAGATGGAAGTTGGACAATTCCGGAAGGCAAATCCGTGACTTTTCGCTACCGGGTCTTGATCCATGACGGAGAATTTGATTTTTCGGAAATTAGCGCAGCGTACCGGCGCTACACAGACAGCCAGTAAGAAACGCTTGGCCTCTTCGCTTGATTATGGCTCTCGCAATTCCAAAACCGAACGAGGTTCTAGTATCGCGGCGAGACCGTCGGCGCTGGTGGATTGTTTGGACATTATTTTGTTCAACGGCGCTCAATTACATCAACCGTCAGACGTTATCTGTTCTAGCGCCGGTTATCTCGAAACAATTCCATCTCGACCACGCTCAACTCTCAAACATCTTCAGTGCCTTCCAATTCGCCTACGCTGCGACGTGGCTGATAGGCGGGATATTCCTCGATGTGGTCGGTACGCGCATTGGACTTTCTATCGCGGTGATCTGGTGGTCGCTGGTCAGCATTGTGACGAGCTTTGCAAATTCTGCACTCTCGTTCGGCGTACTTCGTTTCCTTCTGGGGATTGGCGAAGGCGTTAATTGGCCTGGAGCGAGCAAGGCTGTCGCGGAGTTTTTTCCAGCGGAAGAGCGCAGCCTGGCGGTTGCGATCTTTGACAGCGGCTCGAGTGTAGGCGGGGCCATCGCCGCCATCGCGATCCCCTGGATCGCCCTGGAATTCGGATGGCGCCGCGCTTTCGTGTTCTCCGGCGCGCTCGGCTTGTTTTGGCTCCTCTTATGGCTGTTGGTTTATCCTCGCGGGAGTTCCGCAACTGGGTTATCCTCGAGCACCTCTCTCGATCTCCGAAACCTCAAAAGCTTGCTGCCGCTTCTTAAACGCCGGGAAACTTGGGGGATCGTCATAGGGCGATCGCTGACCGATCCGATCTGGTGGTTCTACGTCTTCTGGCTTCCGCAATA
>JBAUZG010000260.1:0-17031 GCA_049585195.1 Bryobacteraceae bacterium
TCCGGATACTTGTAATGCCATATCTCGCTTCCCGTGCGCGCGTCAACGGCCCAGACATTATCCGGCATCGTAAAATACAACACGTCTTTCACGAGCAGTGGCGTTGACTTAATGGAACCGGCAAAGCCGGTAATTCCTGGGTTACTCGACCTGTAAACCCACTGCAACGCCAGATTTTTCACGTTTGATCTGTCGATCTGCGTTAGCGGACTGTTCCGGCGCCCCGAATAATCTCCGTTATACGTTGGCCAAGCATCAGGCGGCGGATTCTTCAATATATCGGGATTCAGCTCCTGCGCCAAAATCGCAGAGCTGAGGCAAAGCGCCGCCAGCCATACTCGCCCAAACGTCATTTCAAAGTCTCCAGATACGCCAAAAGATTGTGCATATCGCTATCGCTGTATTTCGCAAGCTGCTCGCGGTGAAAGCTCATCGGATCTTGTATCTCGAGATGCGCACCATCGAGCGGGAACGACCGGTGCCATCCGGCGGCGTCTTTCATCTCCACATTGAATTCATCGACGCGCACTAATGTCCCCGAGACAGTCTCACCCGAGGCCAATCGAATTGTTACTTTGGCGGGAGGAAGCGGCTTGCTCTTCTTGCCCATAAACGTGTCCATCATGGACGGTCCCGGTGCTAAGAAGCGCCGCTGCAGATCGGCTGGTTCAAACCGGTTCGCAATCCCCGCCAGATCTCCTATTGGAGAATGGCATGTGGAACACTTACCCTCGCCATTAAAGTAGGCTTCGCCCGCCTTTGCGTTACCGGTGAGCAGCCCCTGAATCACGTAGGCAAAGCGGTTCAACGTCTCCTCCTTGCGCAGCTGCAAAAATGCCGAGATGTCCGCGATCTGTTGGTTGGTCAGCGCTGGAAACGCCGGCATCCCGCGATCGGGCCGCCCGTTATGAATCACCGGTCCGATGAGACTGCCGCCTTCATCGTGCAGAACGAGCTGTGAGCGAATGAGGTCCGGCGCGCTCTTGCCGGCCGCGTCCGCGCCATGACAAAAGCCGCACGTTGGCGCGAAAATCTTTTGCCCCCGCGCTGCCGCCGCCGCATCAATTTTCTGCGGCCCTGCAAACATCGCGCCTGCATCCGTCTTTTTTTGCGCTCGTGCCGCCTGGTCTTGTGCCCAGACGAGTCCACTTGCGAGCGCCATGAACGCCAAACCTCGGCTGAAATGATGACGAACCATATTGCGTCCTTGTCTCAAGCTTTCAAATTCCTGAGATAGTCATAATCGACTTTGATTGCTTCTAAGGCCGGCATCTCCGTAAACGGTGGTTCCTGCTCGACGTAGATGGCGCGAATCTTCACATTTTTTGCGGCGGCGAAGATTCTGGTGTAGTCCACAGCTCCGCGCCCTAATTCGGTCGGAACCGGCGCGCCTGGGCCCTTGTCCATTAAAGTCGTACGCGGGGTGAAGCCTTTCTGGAAGTCCTTGATGTGCAGTAGGCGATAGCGATCCGGATATTTAGTAAGGTAGCTGACCGGGTCGTGGCCGGCAACTGTTATCCAGCCGCAATCAAGCTCCAATTTCACTAGTTCGGGATCGGTCAGGCGAAGAAATTCATCATAGCCGGTCACAGAGCCATACGATTTAAATTCGAAATTGTGGTTGTGATAGCCGAGCTGTAATCCGGATCTCTTTGTCTGCTCGCCGATCTTGTTGAACTGCTCGGCATTCCACTTCCAGTCGTCAAGCGTCAGACCTTGTATGAGCGACAGAAAGAAGGCCATCTGATTACTTCCAGCCTGGCTGCCAAAGCGTGAGGGATCGGCAACCCAGGGAACGGTAACGATCATGTAGTCTTCGCCGAACTCCTTCGCCAGATCGATCTTCTGCTGAAGATTGCTCATGAGATCGGGCAGCATGTAGTGTCCGGAAGGATTCTTCAGGCCGGCATCTTCAACTCCTTTCAGCAGGTCCTTCGCAGAAGTCTTGCCGATCGGGGACAACTCGACTTCCTTGTAGCCGATCGCGGCGACCCGTTTCAGCGTGCCGGCAGGATCGGCATCCATCTCCTTGCCGACGGTGTAAAGCTGAAGGCCGATTGGCAGGTTCAGGGGATTTGCATTCATCGATTTCGTCTCGAACAGGAATTGTGAAGCGGCGAAAGAAGCCCCGGCTGTTTTTAGGAAAGCTCGGCGGGAAGTGTGTTCCAACATGTTTGATCTCGGAAATGTTATCTAATCCGGTTTTTGAAATTCAATGGCGCCTTCTTCGGGCGTGGTGCATCGTAAGTACGCGCGCGGGGTTGAATATCAGAAGCTATGCCGTTCAATATCCAGTTGAGCGCGCGCCCAAACGCTTGATCGTCGGGAAGTTCAGCGCCCATTTCAACAAAGCGCGCAACCTTAGGAAACTTGCCTGTGGCGAGAATCGCTCTCGAGAACGATGGCTGCTGGCGGCTTGGCCGACGTTTTTCCTTGGACCCTGGCCGGGCCTGCTCGATTCTTTCCGCTGCAACAAAGCCGTTCACAAAAACAAACAAAACTCCCAAGATTCGAATGGCGGCTCTCACGTCCAGGCCGAATTGCGAGAGGCTGGCAAGCATCGACTCGAGATTTCGGATACACTCGGGCCCGTATTCAGGATCGGCCGCATGGAGAAGACTTACCCATGGGTGCTGCTTCAAACACTGTCGGCTCTCCCATGCAAAGTGGCTCAGCGCCTCACGCCAGTCGCTGATAGCCTCCGTGGGCCACTCAAAATCCGCGTAGGAAGCATCTAACATCAAGTTCAGAAGATCGCGCTTGCTTGGAACGTAATGATATAAGGCCATTGCGCTCGAATCAAGACGCGCTGCGACGTTCCTGATAGACACTGCGGCCAGGCCGTCCTTATCGGCAATGGCCACTGCCGCGCCGACAATTCGCTCGCGCGTCAGACCGTTGCCAGCCGCCTGCTGGACAATTGCATTCCAAGTCGATGAGGTCGCTACCTTGTGCTGCCTCGATCGCCTAAGAGCGTTCTTTGACATTTTCGAGATCGATTAGTACAGTGTATATCATATTCGTACAATGTACGGAAGTAAGTTTGACCCGACCGAAGGAGCATGATGAAGCGAATTGTTAAATGGCTCTCTCTCGCTCTGGGTGTTTTGATTCTTGGCTTCGGCAGCTACGTTGGATTCATCACGTACAGGGTTTATTACGGGAAGCACGTGTACGAAACAGTCCCGCCTCAAATACCAGCTCAGATACACGAACCCGCGATTCTGATTTTTTCGAAGACGAATGGTTTCCGAGAGGACGATGCCGTTAAGGCAGCGAATGCGGCCCTTTCCGCACTTGCCAGAAGCCGCGGCTGGTCCGCATTCCTAACGGAAAACGGCGCCGCCTTCACTCCTAGCGTGTTAAATCGCTTCAAAGCCACCGTGTGGAACAACACCAGCGGCGATGTACTGACGCCTGAGCAGAAATCCGCGTTTCGGAACTACATCGAGAGCGGAGGCGGTTTTGTTGGAATTCACGGGGCGGGCGGAGATCCGCACTACGAATGGCGCTGGTATGTAGAGACACTGATTGGAGCGCAGTTCAAAGGGCATCCTTTAGACCCTCAATTTCAACGGGCAACGATAGATATTGAAGATACGAGCGATCCTGCGACTCGCGATCTCGGCAAGACGTGGACACGAGTAGACGAGTGGTATTCGTTCGAGAAGAGCCCCAGAGGGAACGGCGTTCATGTGCTTGCAACGTTGGACGAGAATACTTATAGCCCCAAAATGCTCTGGAAGGATATTCGAATGGGGAGTGATCATCCGATCATCTGGAAGCACTGCGTGGGAAAGGGGCGTGTTTTTTATTCCGCGCTCGGCCATTCTGCGAGCACATATTCGGAACCCTTGCATTTGAAAGAGCTCGAAGGCGCGATTGCCTGGGCCGCTGGTCTCGAGGGACAGGGATGTGCCGAGTAAGCAACAACCGCGTGCCGATCGTGGCCAGCAGATGGGAAATAGGAAGGCGGTTGCTATCAGCCGTGAGTACGCGTACCTTGGATCTCGTCAACCGCTCGGCGAAGTATTGCAATGATCCGTTTTCTCTCTTCTAGCGACGCATCGAACCTTTCATGGAGCGCAGCTCTGAGCTCGTCGCGTAGCTCGCGAAACTCCATCTTGGTTTGCCGCCACTCGCTCTTAGCGCGGCCCCGAAGGCCCGGGTCAAAATCTTCAAATTCCGTTTCTTCGGCAAAGCGCTGCTGGAGGTGTGCCAGCTGGCGGCCGTAGCGGGCAAGCTGGTCCAGCGCGCCGTCGACGTCAGCTCGGTGTTTGCTCAGGTATTGGGCGCCAGCTTCCGTGATCTGGTAGAGCTTCTTCGCGCCTTGGGGTTCGGACGCCGCGTGCCACGTCTCCTCCAAGTACTTCAAAGCCGGATAAACCATTCCAGGGCTCGGTGTGTAAATGCCGCTTGAATGTTCCTCAATGGCCTTGATGATTTCGTATCCGTGGCGCGGCCGCTCGCTCAAAAGAGCGAGAATGATCAACCGAAGATCGCCGGCAGCAAACATTCTGGCAGGCGGCATTCCCGGCGCCGCGATAGGACCGAAGCGGCCAAACCATCCTCTACCTCCCCAGCGGCGAAGGCGGCTTTCGAATGGGCGTTCGTGTTCAATTGGTCGCATGATCTCTCCAAAGCCAAACCTATCGTGAAACATATCGTACGATATGTCAAGAGATAATTTGCGCGACGCAGCAAATTGACCGATCCGCGCCGGCAGCTGATTTTCACCAGTTGGTCAATTCGTCAATTCCACTCCCTTGCGGTCGTGGCTCGGAAGTGAGCGTCGTTCGTAGCAGTCACGTGCGACTATCCACCCCGGGAGGTACCGGGGGTCTTCTAACCTTCAGCAACACTAAAAAACACTAAAATAGGAAGGCCAGTGTTGTCGTTTTGCGCTGGCCTTCTGTTCTTTCGAGGCCAACGACGAAACACATGACCACACGCCCATTCAGTTGTTTGGTCGCTTTACTTGTTCTGCTTGCGTGTGCGTCGGCTGGTATCGGTCAGGTCGATTTATCGTCCATGACCGGCGTGGTGGTTGATTCTCAAGGAAGCCGCATACCGGATGTTAGCGTGCGAGTCACCCAATCCGCCACGAGATTCGAGCGGCACACAACAACGACTTCGCAGGGAGTCTATTTTCTTGCCGATCTTCCCGTTGGATCGTACGTGGTCGAGTTTTCAAAGCGGGGATTCGCAACCTTTCGCGTCGAGCGCGTCGACCAGCAGGTTGGCCGGACGAGAACGCTCGACGCGCAGTTAGAGCTGGCAGCGAGCAGAGAAGAAACAAGTGTGACGGAATCGCTGATCCAACTCGACAAGACAGACGCTACGGTGGGGGCGGCGATCGAGCAGACACAGATCAGCGAACTGCCGCTTAGCGGCCGGAATTGGGCTAACCTCACAGCTCTTGTGCCGGGCGCAATCGATAACGGTGGAGGCGATCAGCGCACTATACGTTTCGCCGGTCACGGCCTTGATGACAACAATCTTACGTTGGATGGTGTCGATGCTACCGCCGTTTACAACCAGGAGCAACGTGAGTACATGCGACTGAATATCCCGCTCGATTCCATTGACGAGTTTCAAGTGCAATCACAGAATTTCGGAGCGGATGTCGAGGGTGGAACGGCAGGCGGTCAGGTGGCAGTGGTATCACCGTCTGGCACAAACACCTTTCATGGCGACTTGTTCGATTATTTCCGCAACAATGTAATGGATGCTCGATCGCCATTCGATGGAAGCTCTCCGGCTCCGTTTCTTTTGAATCAGTTTGGCGCCGGACTGGGCGGCCCGATCGTCCAAAACAAAACTTTTTTCTTTGCCAATTACGAAGGTCTACGCCAGCGCCTCGATCAAACCCAGATCGGACTTGCGCCAAGTCCCGGGTTTGCTTCGCAAGTTGCTGATACATCACCGGCGCTGCTGCCGATCCTTGAGGCCTATCCACAAGGAACATCACCCACCAGCAATCCAGCCGTTTGGAATTATGTTGCACCGGCTCGCCAGGTGGATAACGAGGATTCCGGAATGATTCGTTTCGACGAGCATTTCTCAGACCGCGTCACGGCATTTGTTCGTTATAACGCCGATGACGCAGTCGAATCTATACCGACCGGTCAATTGAATTCCCTAACGAAATACGATACACGGTTCAAGAACGGCGTTGTCGAGTTATCGAACGTTATCACGCCAACCCTGGTAAACGAAGCTAAGTTCGGAGTTAATCAAACGATCTATCACACTGCGAAGCTATCGCCGGTTCCGTTTGGTGTCTCGATTTCAGGGCCAACCGGCGGGTTCAGTGCGCTGACTGGTTCATCGACAACGGACTACCCGTCGAAATCGTTCGATTTTACCGACGATTTGGCTTGGGTGAAGCACAAACACACGCTGAAGCTTGGCTATGAAACGCGGTGGCTCATGATGAACCAGGGAACGTCGGAAAGCGGCACACTAACATATAACTCGCTGAATAGCTTCCTTGAAAACCAGATGGGTAGCGCGTCTTATACGGCGGTCCTGCCGCTGAAGCGTCAACGAAAGGCTCAATATTGGGGCTACGTTCAAGATGAGTGGAAAGCGACAACGAATCTGACCATCACGGCAGGGCTCCGCTACAACTTCTTCAATGTGTTCCATGAGGTCGATCATCGGGCAATTCCGTTCGATTTTGCCACCTGCGGCGGATTCTGCTCTCCCTCTGCATCGTTCAGCCATCCACGATATAACGATATTGATCCTCGAGTCGGCGTCGCATGGGCGCACGGCGATACCGTGCTGAGAGCAGGCGGCGGGATTTATCACACGGATGGGCAGGAAGACGACCAAAATCTCCCCATTTCGAACGACGTTGCGCGATATGCGTTCAGTAACACTCAGTTCCCTACGCTCGCCTATCCTCTGACGCCATTTTTGATTTATGCGGAAAACGCTGGCGAAGGGGTACTGTCTCCTCGCGACTTGGATCGCAACAGAAAGGACGCCTATGTTGCGGCTTGGACGGCGTCGGTTCAGCGCAAATTGCCAGGGAAACTGCTCGGAACGGTTGCTTACTTAGGTAATAAGGGCACGGATCTGTTAACTACTACTTACGTAAATCTAGTAAATCCCGCGACTGGGGTTGCTCCCTATCCGGCGTTTGGTCCAGTATCTTGGCGAGGTAACGTGGGGAACAGCACCTTCCATGCTCTCCAATTAAACGCTCGACGTCAGTTTCAGAACGGCTTTCTAGTCTCCGGTAATTACATGTGGTCACATTCCATTAACGATGGCAGCATCGGTGGTGGAGAATCCGACACGCCTCAGAATTCCTTTTGCAGATCGTGCGATAAGGGGAGCAGCGACGACGATGTCCGCCAGATGTTCAACACATCGATCGTATATGAGCTGCCATTCGGCGCCGGCAGGCGTCTGGCCAGCAGCCCAGGGGTGGCCCGATCTCTCCTGGGCGGCTGGCAAATAAGCAGTATCGCGACTTGGCAAGCGGGACTGCCAGTGAACATCACGATTGATCGTCCCAACAGCGCCGTCCCCGGTCTGTACTCGATCAGCGGAGAAGAACGCCCCAATCTCGTTCCCGGTGTTTCGCTCGTCCCGCCGGGCGGACAGACGCCCAACGAGTGGATAAATCCCGCGGCGTTTTCCATGCCCGCCGATGGCACATTCGGAGACCTGGGCCGAAACGCCTTCCGTGCTCCGGGAATTTCACAAGTTGACATTGGGTTATCGAAATACATTTCGATAACGGAACACACTAGCCTTCGCTTAAGGGCCGATGTCTTTAACGTTCTGAATCATGCTCAATATGGCGCGCCGAATTCAGACCTGTCTCTCAGCAATTTCGGCGTGATTACTACGCTCGTGGGCACCGGTGCAACGGGCCGAGGTGACCCCCGCGATATTCAAGTGTCAGCCAAGATTGTGTTTTGAGTAGGTCTTAAGACCGTGTGAAGCCGGCCAGCTCGTCCTCACGACTGGCGATGCCACAAAGGGTGGCGACGTTGGGCTGGATTTTTTCTCCATTCAGATGAAATTCGTTTGCATACAGGACTCATTAGATCGTATATTGCCCTAGTAGTAATTTTTTGGTTACAATCTCGAATTTTGTAGTTTAGGTTGCTTTCGAATGCAATTTAATTGCAGCAGGATACGTGTGTCTATTCAGGCGGTGAGGTGTCTGTGCCTTGCGGCCGCGGCCTCCACCGTTGTGTCGGCCAGCGTTGGCGGTCGCATTGGGGGAACAATCACCGATCCAATCGGAGCCATTATTCAGGGCGCGCAGGTGGTTGCCATCAATACCGGCACGGGCGTTGAACAGCAAACCAAGACAGGCAGAGATGGTACATACGCGTTCCCCGTCTTACCGGTGGGGCGGTACACCATTCGCGTTAACGTTTCAGGCTTCCGGCAATACGAGCGCGTCGGCATTGTGGTAGATGCAAACAGCGTGCTGACTGTGAATGCGTCACTTGTTTCGGGCTCGAAGAGGGAGTCGCTCACGGTGAGCGATAGCGCAGTTCATGTAGACACTTCGAGCACGCAGATGGGTGAAGTCATCTCAGGGCGTCAAATGACCGCAGTTCCTCTCAACGGACGCAGCTTCACGGACCTTCTCTCATTGCAAGCTGGAGTAGCGCCCGCCACATCCATCACCTCCGATACAGTGCAAGACGTAGGAGCGACCGTCCTCTTCCCCTCCGGCAGCCTGAATCCGGGCACCATTTCCATCAATGGCCAACGTGAATTCGCAAATGCCTTTATTGTGAACGGGAGCGACGCGGAAGAGGACGTCAATATGGGTACGGCAATCGTTCCGAATCTCGATTCAATTGCTGAGTTCCGGATTCTGACCAACAATTTCGATGCCGAGTACGGCGAGTTCAGCGGAGGGCAAATCAATGTCGTTACCAAGTCCGGCACCAACAGCGTGCATGGCGACGCGTTCGAGTTCCTGCGCAACACAGATTTAGATGCCCGCAATTACTTCTCGCCCACTCGCGGCGCATTTCGTCAGAATCAGTTTGGCGCCACGCTAGGGGGCCCTGTGCGGCGCGACAAAATCTTCTTCTTTATCGATTATCAGGGCACGCGACAGGTGCAGGGCATCGACACAGGATCGATTCCGGTTCCCTCACTCGAGGACCGCGCCGGAAACCTCTCAGATCTTGCATCCTCTCTTACTGGCGCAGTGAGCGGATCGTATTTCGCAAACCTGCTTTCAGAAAAACTCGGATATCCGGTGAACGCTGGAGAAGCGTATTACACGTCCGGCTGTGTGAGTTCGTCTCAATGCGTTTTCCCCAACGCAATTATCCCGAAAAGCGTGTGGTCGGGACCGGCTCAGCAATTGCTGAAGTACATTCCCCTTCCTAATGTAGGGCAAAGTGCGTTTGCAACATCGGCCTACAACCAGAGCTTGGGAGACGATAAGGTTGGCGCTCGAATTGATGCGAATACTCGCGCCGGCACGCTCTCGGCTTACTACTTCCACGATGACTTCACACTCAACAATCCCTATCCTGTGGCGCAAGGCGGCGCGAGTGTTCCCGGTTTCAGCGCAGAGACGCTGGGGCGCGCTCAATTGCTGAGCTTAGGCGATACCAAGAGTTTCGGGCCCAATGCCGTGAATGAATTCAATGTGAGTTTCATTCGAGACTATACGCTGCTGGGGAAACCCGAAGGCGGACTGGGAGTTAGTCTGGCATCCCAGGGTTTTGTCACATCCACTGGAACTCCCAGTATCGTGGCGCTGGCTCCGCAACTTGAGGGAGTGGAGAACATCGTCTTCAATAGCTTTTCGATTGGAACGAATACGAATGAGTTGAAGCAGGCAAACAATACGTACCAGATTTCGGATGGCTTTTCGCGTGTGATCGGGGCGCATACGTTTAAGGTTGGCGGCGAGAGCCACTACGATCAGGTGAATGCGAACCCCATTGCGCAGTTCAACGGCAACTTTTCGTTCACAGGAAGCGAAACAGGGAACGATTTCGCTGATTTCCTGCTTGGAGCGCCGAGCCAATACAACCAGAGTCAGTTGAATTTCTTCTACAGCCGGAACAAATACGCGGGCGCTTATGCTCAAGATAGCTGGAGGATCAGTTCGCAGTTTACTTTCAACTATGGACTGCGTTGGGACCGGATAGAGCCGTGGTATGAGAAATACAATCAGATTTCGACGTTCTCCCCGGGCCAACAATCCGTTGTCTTTCCCGGCGCGCCGGCCGGTATTTTGTATCCAGGAGATCCAGGGGTAGATCGCACAATCGCCCCGCCCGGCAATGAATTTTCGCCTCGAGTCGGCCTTGCCTATTCGCCGAACGTTGACGAAGACAGCTTTCTCGGCAAGCTCTTGGGAGGCTCGGGAAAGACCAGCATACGGGCGGGCTTTGGCATGTACTACACGGCTATCGAAGCATTAACAGTGTCGGTTGCAGCCGGCAACGCGCCGTATGGAACTACGTACACCAGTCCGGCGCCGCCCCTGTTCAACGATCCCTTTGTCACTGCGTCGAACGGGCAGAATTTCGGCCAGCCATTTCCTGTCAGCCTGGCGCCTCTGACCGTCTCGAAGACGAATCCCGATTCGAGCATCGACTGGTCTCAATACACGCCCATCAGCGGCATTCCTGGGTACAGCACTGCCAATAAGATTCCTTATTCTGAGCAATACATGCTCTCGCTGCAGCGCCAGCTTGGGGCCAACACCCTGATCAGCGCGAGTTATGTGGGAAACACAGGTCACCGGCTCCTGGTTCTGGCGCCGGCGAATCCTGGCAATCCGGCACTCTGTCTAGGCCTGAGCCAGCCAAGCGAGGTGGCTCCCGGAACCAGCACCTGTGGACCCTTTGGCGAAGGAAATGTCTATACGACAGCGTCCGGGCAGACGGTCAATGGTACGCGAACCGAGCTCGGGCCGAACTTTGGGAGCAACGCCTATCAATCTACGGTTGGCTCCTCGAACTACAATGCGCTCGAGGTGAGTGTTCGCCATACGAGCGGGCGCTTGCAACTGTTGGCTTCCTATACTTTCGCCAAGTCGCTCGATTATTCGTCGAACTTAGGTGAGGAAGTGAATCCTACCAATCGGGCGCTGAGCTATGCGATTTCAGCATTCGATATAAGACATAACTTTGTCGCCAGCTACGACTATGAGCTTCCTTTCGATCGTGTGTTTCACGCGAGGAATCGCTGGACGAGAGATTGGCGACTGTCGGGCATTACTCGCTTCAGCACCGGCTTTCCCGTGACAATGGTCAACAACGCCGATAATTCGCTGCTTGGAACGAATCCTAATGGCGTCAACAACTCGAGCATTGACGAGCCGGAGTACACGCAAGGTTCGTTAGATATCAATCACAATCCGAGAAACGGTAACAGTTACTTCAACACGTCGCTGTTTAGCTTTCAACCTTTAGGCACTCCAGGCAATAGCCCGCGCCGCTTCTTCTACGGACCGGGAGCGGAGAACTACGATATGGCTCTCAGTAAAGCCATTCCATTTACGGAAACTACCTCCCTTTCGATTCGCCTGGAAGGTTTCAATGTCTTCAATCACGCTCAGTTCTTCGGACCTTCTTCGGTGAACGGCGTGCTGGGTAGTTCCTCCTTCGGGCAAGTTGTGAGTGCCGCTGCGCCTCGCATTCTGCAAGTGGCGATGAAACTCAGTTTTTAGAAGGCGGCCAGCAGGCCAGCTCGTCGCCACGACTGGCGACCCCACAATAGAAAAACCCGCGCGGGACTTTTCGTCCGTGCGCGGGTTTGATTTTCGCCTTGCGGAGGGGCGGGTATTAATAGTCCATTTCGGGACCGTGACCGCCCGGAGCCGGCGCAGCCTTCTTTTCCGGAATCTCGCAAATGAGAGCTTCGGTGGTCAGCATGAGCGAGCTGATGGAAGCGGCATGCTGCAGAGCGGAACGGGTGACCTTCGTTGGATCGATGACGCCGGCCTTCACCAGGTCTTCGAACTGGCCAGTGGCAGCGTTGAAGCCAAAGTTGGCGTCGTTGCTGGCACGAACCTTCTCAATGACCACGGCGCCCTCGAAACCAGCGTTGCCAGCAATCTGGCGCAGCGGCTCTTCGGTCGCGCGGAGAATGATATTGACGCCGATCTGTTCGTCGCCATCGGCTTTCAGGTTATTGAGCACCTTACCGGCGCGAAGCAGCACGACGCCGCCACCGGGAACAATGCCTTCCTCGACCGCCGCGCGTGTGGCATGCAGAGCATCCTCTACGCGGGCTTTCTTTTCCTTCATTTCGGTCTCAGTCGCGGCTCCGACCTTGATCACCGCAACGCCGCCGGCGAGCTTCGCCAGGCGCTCCTGCAGCTTCTCGCGATCGTAATCGGAAGTGGTTTCTTCGATCTGAGCGCGAAGCTGCTTGATGCGGCCTTCAATGGTCTTCTGGGTGCCGCCGCCGTCGACAATTGTGGTGTTGTCCTTGTCGATGGTGACGCGCTTTGCACGGCCCAGATCTTCGAGGCGAACCCCTTCGAGCTTAATGCCGGTTTCTTCCATGATGGCTTTGCCGCCCGTCAGAATGGCGATGTCCTCGAGCATGGCCTTGCGGCGGTCGCCGAAACCGGGGGCTTTCACGGCCGCGGCGTTCAATGTGCCGCGCAGCTTGTTGACTACGAGCGTAGCCAGCGCTTCTCCTTCTACTTCTTCGGCGATAATCAGGAGCGGCTTGCCGGCGCGCGCAATCTGCTCGAGCAGCGGCAGCAGGTCCTTCATATTGCTGATCTTCTTTTCGTGGATCAGGATGTAGGGATCTTCGAGAACCACTTCCATCCGGTCGGGGTCGGTGATGAAGTACGGCGAAAGGTAGCCGCGGTCGAACTGCATGCCATCGACGGTCTGCAACTCGGTCACCATTGTCTTCGATTCTTCAACGGTAATGACGCCGTCCTTGCCAACCTTCTGCATCGCTTCGGCAATTGTGTTGCCGATCGTGTTGTCGCCGTTGGCTGAAATGGTTCCTACCTGAGCGATCGCGTCGCCGGAAACCGGCTTCGAGGCCTTCTTTACTTCCTCGACTATGGCATCAACCGCCTTTTCGATACCGCGCTTGAGCGCCATCGGATTGGCTCCGGCCGCGACGCTTTTCACGCCTTCGCGGAAGATCGCCTGCGCCAAAATGGTCGCTGTCGTCGTGCCGTCGCCCGCAATGTCGGACGTCTTTGAGGCCACTTCGCGCACCATCTGCGCGCCCATGTTTTCGAGCGGATCCTTCAGTTCAATTTCTTTTGCGACTGTGACGCCGTCTTTCGTAATCGTCGGACCACCGAACTTCTTTTCGAGAACGACGTTGCGGCCTTTGGGGCCGAGCGTCACCTTCACTGCATCGGCCAACTGATTCACGCCCCGAAGAATTGCCTGGCGCGAGTTTTCGCTGTAAACAATCTGTTTTGCTGCCATTGTTCTAATGCCTCCTTCGCCTTATGCCTTTGCTTTCTTGGTTCCACCCTCGATCACCGCAAGAACCTCGTCCTCGCGCATGATCAGGTATTCTTCGCCATCCAACTTGATATCGCTGCCAGAATATTTGCCAAACAGGATGCGGTCGCCGGCTTTCACATCCAGCGGAATGACTTTGCCCTCTTCGGTTTTCTTGCCGTTTCCAACGGCAACGACCTGCCCTTCCTGAGGCTTTTCCTTGGCCGAGTCGGGAATGTAAAGCCCGCCCTGCATTTGTTCTTCCTGATCGATCCGTTTGACCACAATGCGGTCGTGAAGCGGTCGAATATCCATACTCAGAACCTCCAGTGTCTAAGCGCTAACGGTAAGTATTGAGAAACGTTGGAGTCCAGCTAACGCCGGTCGAACTCCCATAAGAGTTTTAGCACACTCCACTACAGAGTGACAATAAAAAGATATAAGTAATTGATTTTAGAGAGGAAAATAGCCTATCACTCAATGCCCTACAGTGTTTGACTAAACATTATATGAGTCTATTGTTTACAGATTTTGGCGTCAAGCTTGGCCCGCAGCCAGCATTTTGAAATCTGCTATCCTGAAAATTCATCCCAGTTGTATGCGGCGATATTCCGTCCTGCTTTCTTGCGCCGCGTTCTTTCTTGCTCTCCTTGTAACGTACACCTACGTACACCGCGCTTCGCGGGCGGCACAACATCCTCCGCGGCCGATAGTGAAGGTCGATCCCAGCGTGAAAGCCACGGGGAAAACATGGCACTACAGCAAGGACGATACGCAAACGAACTGCCCGGTTGTGCGCATGGTGTCCTCGTCTTATCGCGCCGTCCACGAACCAGAGACGTTCGAGCTCACAGACATGCGCCTCAAGCTGTTCAACAAGGGGTGCTCGTCATACACGTACGTCGAAACGAGCCGCGCCGAATTCGACGACTATTCGAAAGTCATGACGTCGAAGGGTGATGTGCTGATCCTCATGAACGTGCCGCATGACAAGGAGCCGACGGATAAGCAAGCGATCGCAAACCTGGTGCACATTTACACGAGCGGCATACGATACGAAACGGAAACGGGGAAGGCTGAGACGAACCAGCCCGCGAGGTTCACGTTCGCGGACGGAAAAGGTCAGGGGGTAGGCGCCGATTACGATCCGAACACGCATCAACTGCACATTAAGTCGCAGGTATCGCTTGATTGGATTGGGACGGGGCCGCCCGAAGACGCTCTGCATGTCGACGCGGGAGAGCTGCGCTACGAGGAAGACCACGGAAAAGTGTTTCTATGGCCATGGTCTCGGTTGAAGCGCAAGAACACGGTGGTGAACGCCGCGAATTCCGAAGTGACGCTCGACCAGGGAGTTTTACAGCAGATTGTTTCGCTGCACGCGACGGGAACCGACGATGAAGAGAACCGCCATGTTGAATACGGCGCGGACCAGGTGGTCGCGCTGTTTAACGACGACGGCGATATGACGCAGATCACGGGCGAGCCGAATGCGCATCTGGTTTCGCAGGATGCTTCTTCGAAGACCAGCATGACGGCGAATAAGGCGGTTCTGCACTTCGATATAAAGACCGATATCGTAAACGGGCAGGAGCGGAACAGCAGCGTTCTGCACGAGGCCTTCGCGAGCGGCCACGCCGTGGTGGATTCCTCGCCGATTCCGCGGCCGGACGTAAAACCGGCGGACACGCGCATTCTGCGCAGCGAGCAGATCGAGATTCTTATGAGGCCGGGCGGGCAGGAGATCGAGTCGCTACGGACGGATACGCCCGGACAGCTCGAGATTAAGCCCAATCAGGCGGAGCGTTCGCACCGGTGGCTGGATGGCGAGCGGATACGCGTGGTATACGGCGATGAGAATTCCGTGGATTCGTTTTACGCGTCGAAGGCATCGACCCGGACGGAAAAACCGCTTCCTGCCGGCAAGAGAATTGGCAAGGACGGGAAACCAGCGCCTGCTCCGGCTCCCGCTCTGACGTGGAGCGACGAACTTTGGGCCAAGTTTACGCCAAAAACAAACGATTTAGCGACGCTCGAACAGAAGGGCAATTTCCGGTACGAAGAAGGCTTGCGGCACGCGACGGCGGCTCGTGCGTTTCTCGAGCAGGCGGCCAACAAAATCGATTTGAGCGGCGACGCGCGTGTTTGGGATGACACCGGAACGACGTCAGCGGACAAGGTCCTGCTGAATCAGCAGACGGGCGACATGGACGCCTCGGGCCGGGTTGCCTCGACGCGGCAGCCCGATCAGCAAAAGAAGGACGATCAAACCGCACCGTTACTCGATCAGAAGAGACCGTTACAAGCGCTTGCGGACACGATGAAAACCTGGGATCACAATCATAAAGTGCAATACGACGGTCACGCCGTCCTGTGGCAAGGGGCGGACCGGCTACAGGCCGATGAAGTTGAAATCGACCGCGATCAGAAGACGCTGCACGCCTGCGGTCATGTCGTCAGCCAACTGGTGGATCATCAGCCCGATGAGAACTCTAACGAGCCTCCCCCACCCAAAACTGTTACCGAGAATGCTCCGGTTCACCTTCAGGAGGTCTCGATAGCAGCGTCAATCGCGCCGGCGCAGGCTCCCGAAAAGAAGGCCGGGCCTGTTATCTACACGTTGGTTCACGCGCCGGAACTGTTCTATGAGGACGATCAGCGGCTTGCTCATTACGAGGGCGGCGTCGTTCTGGTCCACGATAAGACCACCGTGATATCGAACGAGCTGCGCGCCTTTCTCACGAAGGAGAACGCCAATAAAGACGGCAAAGGCGACAGCGGCACATCGCTTGACCACGCGTTTGCCGACGGAAATGTGAAAGTGACGCAGGCAGGCACGGGTCGATCGCGGACGGGGCTCGCGAAGCACTGCGAGTATTACCCGAAGGAGAACAAAGTGGTTCTGAATGGAGGCGGGGCCAAAATGCTCGATACGCGCAAGGGAACAACAATTGGCGAGCAACTGACATACTGGTCCGATTCCGACCACGTTCTGGTGGAGGGCCTTCCGAAGCAGCCCGTTGTAAGCGACATGAAGCGGCATAGGTGAGGCGGCAGGGCTTGGAAGCCGGAAAAAATCAAAGGCCGCTTCCTCGCGGTCGCGGCTCGGTTAGCCGAACTTCGTCGTGCGCCGTGAAAGGCGCTGGTTCACAGCGGGTGAAAGTCCCACCCGGGAACGGCTCGCTCCACCCGGTAGCAATCGGAGCAGTAGTGGAGGTAACGAAGCGGCTGAAGCCTCTGGTGTAGAGGGTCGCATGGGCGGCTTGGCAAGTTTGTAGGCCGTAACAAAGGTGAACGCTGTGCAGGCCCCGAAACAGGTGATGCAGGAGCTGACCCGCCGACGATCGAGGGAAAGCCGAAGCCGAGGGGAGAGAACGAGCGAACCATCTCATGGGTCCTGCCGGGGTATGGGCGAGGGCATGCAGACAAAGGGGACCAGACGCAACACGGGAAACCCCAGCGGTGATGGCCAGTGCGATCAACCGGCAGCTCGTGAGAGCCAGGCCGGATTGGGGTGGGGGAGAGGCCCGTAGTACTGAGGAAGCCGGGTAATGCCGGGGGAGGGAAGGGGCCTCAGTTGAAAGGA
>JBAUZG010000261.1:0-8822 GCA_049585195.1 Bryobacteraceae bacterium
TATAAGCGATGGCTTCAAACTGTACATAGCCTTTCGGGTGTGTCGTCCCACCGAGGTGGGCAAGTGCAGAGTCCGCCGATACCTTGATGTAGTCGATCTTGTCATACACTGCGAATGCATCAGGCGCAGTTCGGCTTTTCACCGAAACGCTTCGAAAGCCCGAGACGACTGACGAATCGACATCGGCCAGCACGGAAATTTCGTTCGGTTTAATGGCAATTACTTTAGTGACATAAACGCCAGATCCCATGTTAATATCGGAAGGAGTCAAGCCGCGCGGGAATCGATCGCCCAGAATCTTGATCGCGACGCCTTTCGAGCCCGCGTGAATGGAGGCGATGTCGGTTCCAATCACCGTTATATCGGCCGATTCACGTCGCGCAACGACGTTAAAACCAAATTCCTGATATCCGCCCCAGAACCAGCGGCCTTCGATCGTCGCGTGATCGGCCGAAACCGTCATCACCTCGCGGACTGCCGGGATCGTTTCCGTTTTCGAGCGCCCTCGCCATTCGTAGCCCGTGTATATCACGCTTTGGCCCGTGAAAGAAATCTTCGAGCCATCGGCCGCGCGCGTCAAAGTTGTTTCGGTCGCGAAAAGATCCGCTGTCGCACCCTGTGTTATGGTCATCACGCCGAAAAATCTTCCCTTTCCCGGCGACGAAGCCGATACAATCCACCGGCCCGTCAAATCGGGATCGGTCATCGACGCGCGCCAGTTGGACCACGCCGAACTGTGCAGGCCTTCGTTCTTGTCGAGATAATCGAGCGCTTCATCCACCGGATCCCTCGTCGGCGGCCCGCCATTCGCGGATACGAGCAATCCCGGAGCCGGCCCAAAACCGGAGCCGTTCTCACGTGGCCGCGCATGAAAGCTATTGAACTCGGAAACCGGGAAGTAGCCGAGGTGCATATTCACCAGCAGCCTCCACTCGGTCGCGCTCCTGCGCCAGGTTTGCGGTCGCGCAAACGCGTGACAAGAACCACACGCAATCCTCACCTGATTGTTCGGAACCGGCTCCGCCTCCGGCTGCCGTATTTCGAGATACCAACGATTCGCCGCCGTTTCTTCAGGTGCTAACCCGTGATCCTTGGCCAGATATGCCAGAATGTGTCGCGCATCGTCCGGCGTCAGAGTCAGCCCATTCAAGCGCACCATCCGCTTGATCGCTTCTTCCCAACCCTCGGGCGTCGTCCGTATCCAGGAGATCCGCGTCAGATTCCTTTTGCTGTCTGCCTTGTGACAGGAGCCGCATCGTTCCACCGTGAGCTTGTCAGTCACCGGTATGCCAGGCTCGGTCTCCGCCGGAACAGCATCGCTCGAATTCGACCCCGCCGGCCGCGCCTTCTGGCCGAACGCGCAGGGCAGAGCAATCAAAACAACAGTAACTGCAAGGGACGGAGCGATTTTCATACGGTCATGATGCCGGTTGATATTGATATCGAGTGTCAAGCGTGAATCGCCTGCCTGTCAAGCGGAAATCGCGCCTATAGATTCTTTTTCTAATACGTCTCCGGAACTTCCCAACTACTTCTTTTCCCCGAGCGGAATAGCGCTTCAATCACCGCCATATTCGCAATCGCATTTTCGAGCGGCACCGGTACGTCTCCGTTGCCCCGAATCGCTTTCGAGAACGCATCCCCTTGCAGCCCATACTGGTCGCACACAGGAAACTCTTCCACCCGCGCGCTCTTGCCTCCCAATTCCGATCCATCGTCGATAAAAATGCGGCACGGCTTATCGGGCGGAGCGTTGAACGGAATCTCTATCTCAATCCGGCCTTTCGTCCCCAATATCTGCATCCGTTGATACGGCACAAGCTGCGTGCCGCACGTAAACACCGCTTGGCCCGTTGCGAAATCCAAGATTGCCGAGCTCAGCCGGTCTGTGCCCAGTTCCGGATCGATATCAATCAACCCCATCACCCGTTTCGGCTCGCGCCCATATAGAAACCTGGACATCGTGATCGGATAGCAACCAATGTCCATCAGTCCGCCCCCGCCAATCTCTGCCTTATTGCGGATATTATTCGGATCGATGTTGAAATAGCTGAACGCGCCCACGATCGACCGCAGCTCGCCGAGCGCCCCCGAATTCACCAATTCTTTTGCGCGCAGCCATTGCGGATGCGTGTACACCATGAAGGCCTCGCCCATTTTCACGCCCGTTCTGTCGCGCGCAGCAAGCAATTGCCGCGCTTCGGCAACCGTCAGGCTGATCGGTTTTTCGCAGAGCACATGCCTGCCCGCCTCCGCCGCTCGAATCGACCACGGTACGTGCAAGTGATTCGGAAGCGGATTGTAAATCGCCTCAATCTCGTTGTCGGCCACCAGTTGTTCATATGACCCGTACGCCTTTTCGATATGCAGCTCCGATGCGGCCCTCCTCGCCCGATCCGCATCGCGCGATGCGATCGCTGAAATCTCGCATAACTCGCTGCGCTGCATTCCCGGGATCACTTTCTTCACTGCGATGGCTGCTGCTCCCAGCACTCCCCAACGAACTTTCGCATTCTTCCTGGCTCCAGACATGATTGGAGTGTCTCATGGCGCGCCCGCACCTTGCATGTCTCGCCAATCCCTTGGTAAAACGAGTAAATAGCCGGTCGCTCAGACCGTCCACGCACCCCGCCATCCCCGTCACGCAACAAAAGGTCTCCGCGGACCCACCCACAAGGAGAAGTCTTCTCATGCAAACCGCTACAACACTCTACGAGCGTATCGGCGGCGATGCCGCACTCAGTGTGGCCGTCGACCGCTTCTATGATCGTGTGCTCGCCGATTCCGAGCTTGCCTCTTTCTTCAGAGGCGTGAACATGCAGCGCCTGCGTGGCCATCAGCATGCCTTTCTTTCTCAAGCTCTCGGAGGCCCCCGGAAGTATTCTGGAGCCAGCATGGCCAAAGCGCATGCCCGGCTCTCTATCACACAGCGGCATTTCGATTTAGTCGCCGCACACCTGGTCGGAACGCTTCGCGAATTGGGTGTCCCTGAAGACCTTATCGGCGAAGTGGCATCCGCGGTGACGCCACTCGCGACCGACATTGTCAACGCCTAGCCGCAGCGACTTTCTCGAGCAGCGCAGGTCTTAGCATGTACTCTATGATATAAAGTACTTCATGCCTAGCCGACGCCTATGGCTCCCTCGAGAAATGGCAGAACCTCCACTGCTCCCCGCTACCGCCCCCGCGCCGATCGAGCCGCGCTACGCCCTTCTCATCAACCCGTTCTATGCCAAGGACCCGCACGCCAGCTTCGGTAAACACGTCCTCACCCCCACTCTTGCGCTGACTAGCTTTGCAGCGGCCACCCCCGATACCTGGCGGGTTCAGTATTGGGACGAGAACCTGTTGCATGGCGCGCCCCCTTCGAATCCGATGCCTCAGGTGGTTGGCATTACTGTCCATCTGACGTTTGCGCGGCGCGCCTACGAATTGGCGCACTGGTTCCGCTCACGCGGCAGTAAGGTCATCCTCGGCGGACTGCACGTGCTCTCCTGCCCCGACGAGTGCGCCCCGCATGCCGACTCGCTTGCAATGGGCGATGGCGTCCAGCTTTGGCCGCGCATACTCGCCGCGATCGAAAGCGGCGATCTGCAACCTCGCTACTACGCTACTTATGAGAGCGATTATCGCCAAGATCCTGTCCCACGAAGGTCTATGCTGCCTCGGAGCAGCTTTCTCACAACGACCAGTCTGATTGCAACTCGCGGATGCCACAACCGCTGCAATTTCTGCTATCTGGCTACTGAGGGACTCCGCATGCCCTACCGGGTACGCGATCCCGAGCAAGTCGCCGCCGAATTCGGAGCCAACGGTGAGCCCTACGCCGTGTTCATCGACAACAATCTTGGTTCGCGCCGCGACTACCTGCGGGCATTGTGCAAGGCGCTCGGGCCGATCGAGAAGATCTGGAGCGCCGCCATCACCATCGACGTTACCGACGATCCTTCGCTGGTCCGCGACATGGCACTTGCGGGCTGCACCGGCGTGTTCATCGGCTTCGAATCGCTGAGCGATCAGAATCTGATGAATTCCCATAAGAAGACGCCGAAATCCGCCGATTACGCGCGCCGCGTCCGCATACTTCACGACCATGGCATACAGGTGAATGGCTCGTTTGTTCTAGGTTTCGATTGCGACCACAACGATGTGTTCGTGCGTACCGCCGAGTGGGTTGAAGACAACCGGCTCGAGTGCGCGACGTTTCACATCTTGACGCCTTATCCCGCGACACCTCTGTTTCGCCAGATGGAGACTGAGGGAAGGCTGCTGCATCGCGACTGGACACTCTACGATACGGCGCACGCCGTGTTTCGCCCTAAGCACATGACGCCAGAGGACCTTGAGCGTGGCTATAGCTGGGTGTACCGCCGCCTGTTTTCGCACGCTTCTATTTGGCGGCGCAGGCCGGAGGACTGGCGCGCCGTCCCGCCGTATCTCGCGATGTCTTACCTCTACAAACGCTCAAACCGGTTTTGGAGCCTGCTGATCAAGCACGATCTCGTACACGCTGTCTGGCAGCCCCTGGTCGAACTGACTCGTCTTCGTCATCTGCGCTTTCGACGCGAATTGGCAGCCGGATTAGAGCGCCCTAATGCCGCCGTCGGTGTTATCGCGGCCGGGGTATGAAAAGAGCCATTACGGGCCCCCGTGCCCTCAGCTTCGAAAATCCGATCCCTCGGTCAGCGCAACCTTCTGCGACTTCGTTTGGCGTCCGAACGGCATGCGAATGCGCAGCACTCTCTCCCGTGCCCGCTCGTCTTCCAAATTGCGCGTTCGCGCGCGAAGCAGATCGTGGAGCGAAATCATGCCGACCAGTTGGTCTGTGTGAGGGTCCAGCACGGGAAAGCGCGTGAAACCCGATTCCGCCATCCGATACACAACCACGCGCAGAGGCTCGTCGGCGTAAGCAACCATCGGATTCTGAGTCGCAATTTCGTCAAGCCGGATCGCCGAGGCTTCCCCGCGCGTTTCCCCAAACAGCTTAAGCAGGTGATTTCGAGTGACCACACCCAGTAATTCATTGCCCGAGCCAACCACCGGGAACAAATGTTGGCCTTGTGGATGCTGGTTCGCGTGGATCAACTCGCGCGCCCTCTCGAGCGTTCCTTCGCCCGGCAGTACCACCACGTTCGTCCTCATCACCTCCCGCACAAACAAAATTTCAAGTGGATCGAGTCCGTATTCGCGGCTCAAGTGGTAGCCGCGCCGCGAAATCTTCTCCGTCAGAATCGAACGCTTGAGCGTCAGCACCGTGAAGCCATGCGCGAGAAAGTTCGCCACCACCAACGGCAGCAGCATGTTGAAATCGTGCGTTAACTCGAGCGCAAACACTATGCCCGTGAAGGGCGAGCGCATGGTGCCGCCCAAAATCGCGCCCATGCTAACCAGCGGCCAGAATCCATGGCCGAACTGGGGTAGAAACATGCTCTCGACCCCTCCGAGAGCCGCCCCCATCATCAACAAAGGAGCCAGCACGCCGCCCGACGTTCCCGAGCCAAGCGAAATCATCCAAATGGCGGACTTAACCAGAAGCACTCCGGCAAAAATGCCCAGCGGCACGTTTCCCTGAAGCAGCATGTTGATCGTGTCGTATCCAACTCCGAGGGCCTGCGGAAAAATGAGGCCGCCCAATCCCACAAATACGCCGCCTATCGCCGGCCACCACATCCAATGAATCGGCAGTTTTTGAAAAAGGTCTTCGGCGGCGTAGACCCCGAGCGTCAGCAGCGCCGACAAGACGCCCGCGGCCAGTCCCGCGATCGCGCAACCGGTCAAGCCCGCGGGTCCAATAAATTCGGGATGCGCGGGAACCGGAAACAAAGGACCCAGCCCTATCAGATAGCGCCGCGCTGCGCAAGCCGTCGCGCTCGCGAGCGCAACTGGAATCGCGCTACGAGGTTTCCATTCGAACAACAAAAGCTCAACGCCGATCAAGACGGAGGCAAGCGGAGCCGCGAACGTTGCCGACATCCCCGCCGAAGCTCCCGCAACCAGCAGTGTCCTGCGCTCGATGCTGGTGAAGTGGAAGAACTGGCTGATCATCGACCCGAACGCCCCACCGGTCATGATGATGGGACCTTCGGCTCCAAACGGACCACCCGAACCGATCGAAATTGCGGCCGACAGCGGCTTCAGGATAGCCAGGCGCGGGTGCACTCGGCTGCCGTTCATCAGAATCGATTCAATCGCTTCGGGAATGCCGTGTCCGCGAATGCGCTCCGATCCGTAGCGCGCCATCAATCCGACAATCAGCGATCCGATAACAGGCACTGCTATCGCGTATATGCCCAAATGATTTCCAGCCGGTGAAGCAAACGAATCGCTGAGCCGGTGATAGTAAAACAAGTTGGTGAAAAGGCCGATCAGCTTGAGCAAAAACCAAGCGACGAACGAGCTGATCACGCCGATGACAATCGCCATCAATGAAATCGGAATGACACGCGTGGTGGTCGTGAAATCGCCGAGCTGCTCGAGGCAGGATTTATGGCGCTTAGCGCCCGATTGGCCACTCATGCTGTCTTCCTCCGGCGCCGCCGCGAGTGGTGCACCGAGGCCCACAGCGCCTCGGAAAGAGCAGGGCCCGAGATTCGCAGTTCATCCCAATGCAGAACCGAAAGCTGGTGCAGCAAATTTTCGCCGTGTTCCGTGAGTTCAACCAGCACTTCGCGATGGTCCTGATCGTTTTGCCGGCGTATCACCGCCCCGCGCTCCATCAGCCGGTCGATTAGCTCCACGGTGCTGTGATGGCGAAGGCAAAGCCTTTCAGAAAGCGCCCTGACGGTCGGCCGTACCCCCTCCGGCAATCCTTTAATTGCGAGAAGAAGCTGATGCTGTTGAGGTTCGATCGCTTTAGACCGCGCCGCTTCTTCGCTGAACCTCAAAAACTGGCGGATGCGGTACCGGAATTCGGCGAGCTGCCGGTAGCCGGCTGTTGAAACATCGTGTGAAACCATCGGAAAGCCCTGCTAATTAAATCGTATCACGATATAAAATTTGGTGGAGCGGGCCTCGGCCTGCTATGCGGCCATTCTTGGCGGCAATTTTAGGTAGAATGCTACATAGAATGCTCGAACTTCGCCACGTTTCCAAACGATTCACAGGCATCATCGCCGTTGATGACGTCACATTTTCCGCCCGCGCCGGCGAAATAACCGGTTACCTCGGACCCAACGGCTCCGGCAAGTCCACCACCATGAAAATGATCACGGGACTCATCGAGATGACCTCGGGCGAAATCCTATTCGACGGCCAACCCATTCAGCGCGACCCGATCGCCTACAAGCAACGCCTGGGCTACGTGCCCGAAGAGCCGCACCTGTACTCGCATCTCACGGGCCTCGAATACCTCCTGATGACCGCGCAATTGCGCGATCTGCCGCTCAAGTCCGCCGCTCAAAAAATCGACGGACTGCTGCGCCTGTTCTCGCTGCATGGCGACCGTCACTCACCCATCTCGGCTTACTCGAAGGGCATGCGCCAAAAAGTGCTGCTGGCGGCAGCGCTGCTGCACAATCCCGATCTCATCTTGCTCGACGAGCCCTTTTCCGGGCTTGACGTTGCTTCGGGCCTGGTGTTGCGCACCTTAATCCAGGAATTAGCCGCGCGCGGCAAAGTTGTGCTGTTCAGTTCCCACGAACTCGAAACCGTCGAGCGCGTCTCGTCGCGCGTGGTGATTTTGCATGGCGGCAAAATCGTCGCCGACGATTCCATCGAGCGGCTGCGGACCCTGATGGCGCTGCCCACTCTCGAAGACATCTTCTCCGAGCTCGCCGTCGAACAGGATACGGCTGCCATTTCGCGCGAGATCGCGGACCTGATTCTCGCGTGAGGCGTTCGACATGACAAAGCTCGCGATCGAAGGAGACCGGGACAGGAAGTATTCCGAATACCCACAGCGCCGCCAATCCCAATTTCGCGTGCTCTATCGCGAATTTCTCTTTCGCATGGTCGATCTCGAGCTGCTCTCGGCTCAGGGCGACCTGAGCAAACTGCTGGGGCAATTCGCCTCGCTGCTGGTCTTTTTCAGCTTGATATTTTCATTGGCCACGATGGGATTCGACGACCACATGCCGCTCCACGCGCTCCTGATCTTCACCTGGTCCAATGAACACGCCTTGATTGCCACGACCATGTTGGTGGTTGGACTGTTCGCGGTGCTGAGTTGGGATTCCACGTTCCCAAACCGGCTCGACGTTCTCGTGCTCGCTCCTTTACCCGTACGCACTCGCACATTATTTCTGGCCAAGGTGGCCGCGTCGGCCACAGCCCTGAGCCTTACCGTGGCTGCGCTCAACTTACTCTCGGGTCTCGCCTGGCCCATCGTCCTGGCTCCCCCAAGCAGCGGTTTCCTCAGCATGATTTTCTCGCCCGCCACTTACCGGCCGCTGGCTGCGTATTGGATCGCAATGCTCGCCTCCGGCGCGTTCATCTTCTGTTCCGTGTTGTGCATCCAAGGATTGGCCGCGCAGCTACTGCCTCGCCGCCCATTTCTCCGCCTGTCCGCGTTTTTGCAATTGGCCGCTTTCTGTCTGTTCTTGAGCGTCTACTTTCTTCAACCGTCGCTCGCAACGCCCGAAGCCCTCGCCGCGCCTAAGAATCAATGGATGCTCGCTTGGCTGCCCTCATATTGGTTTTTAGGGCTGTTTCAGGAATTAAACGGGTCGCTGAATGGGCCGGGGCACGCGGCGCTTGCCATACTGGCGCATCGAGCCTGGACCGGCTTAGCCGTCACGCTCCTCGGAGCCGGCGCTGCATTCCTGCTGTCGTACTTCCGAACGCTCCGAAAGATCGTCGAAGAGCCCGACATCTTGCCCGGCGCG
>JBAUZG010000262.1:0-8020 GCA_049585195.1 Bryobacteraceae bacterium
CTGATCACCACCATTCTGGATCCCAAACAGGCTCCTGCCAAAGAACTGGCCGCCTTGTATCACGAGCGCTGGGAAATAGAAACCGCCTTGGACGAATTGAAAACCCACTTGCGCGGCGCTCAGATTGTGTTACGGAGCAAGACGCCCGAACTGGTGAAACAAGAGTTCTACGGCTTGCTGATGGCGCACTTCGCCATTCGTGGCTTGATGCACGAAGCTGCGCTGCAGGCCGATGAAGATCCGGACCGGCTCTCCTTTGTTCATGCGGTACACGTCGTCCAACGGCGGATGCCCCGTTTTGCCGCTATTCCCCCCTCGGCAAAGAAAAGTCTTTCATGAAACCGTCCTTCAGGAGATCCTCGAGGAGCGAGTCAGTTCCAGTCGCCATCGCCTCAACCCGCGCGGGGTAAAGCGAAAAATGAGCAATTATCCACTGCGTCCCCGCAAACCGCAGCGCACTCGTCGAATCGACTGCTCCAAGCGCGTCAGGATCGTTAAGTGAACAGTATTGGGTTTAGCAGTGCGCTGTTTTCCGGGCGAATTCCCACGCATCGGAAACAACGCGGCGCAAATCGGAACGGCCCGGCTTCCAATCAAGTTGCTTTTGCAGTTTCTGTGAATCGGCCACCAGCCTCGGGGGATCCCCCTCGCGCCGGCGTCCGATCTGGTAAGGCACTCTCCTCCCGGTGACGCTTTCAACAGCCGCAAGAACCTCTTTGACAGAATGACCTGACCCGGTTCCGACATTAAACACATCAGGCTTCCCGCCCTTGAGCAAGTGCTCGACTGCCAGAACGTGGGCTTCGGCCAGGTCGCTGACATGAATATAATCGCGAATGCACGTGCCGTCCGGCGTGTCGTAGTCGTCGCCAAAAACCGTTACCGGATCTCCGGTTATGACGGCGCGCAAAATCAGAGGAAGCAGATGAGTTTCCGGATCGTGGCATTCACCGAGTCCGGAAGGCGGCTCAGACCCGCAGGCGTTGAAGTAGCGGAGCCGGATACTGCGAAACCCTCGGTACTGATCCAGAATCTCGATCATTTTCTCAACCATTACTTTCGATTCGCCATACGGGTTAATCGGATCGTATGGCTCTGTTTCCGGAATGGGAATGACTTTCGGGATGCCGTAGGCTGCGGCGGTCGACGAAAATACGAGTTTGTTCACGCCCGCCTGCTGCATTGCTTCAAACAGCGATGTCGAGCCCCCCACATTGTTCGAGAAATAAACTTCCGGGGCTTTGGTCGATTCTCCGACTGCGATATAAGCGGCGAAATGAATCACCGCGTCGCATTTCTCGCTTGTCATCAAATCTGCCAGTTTTCGAGTCTCGCGGAGATCAATTTGATGTAGCAGACCTTCCGGCACATTTGCTTTGCGTCCGCGCGACAAATTGTCCACCACGGCAACTTCGTGTCCGCTCTTGCGCAGAAAGTAGACCGTGTGAGAACCAATGTAACCGGCGCCCCCGGTCACCAAAATCTTCGCCAATAGATCACTCCTCCCGTGCTCACAATGGATTCGCTGCTGTCGTACAGGGCCGCCGAATCAGTCTCAGTTTCTCATGCGCCCCCCAATGGCATAGACTGATTGGTTTAGAGGCGTCAAGCTGCCTTATATCCATTCGGGAGGTTTGCCATGGGCCAGAACGAAGACCTTACGCGCCGCGACGTAATGAAACTCGCCGGTGTCACAGGAGTGACGGCGGCTGCGGTAACGACCGCGGCGAAAGTCGGAGGGCCTGCCATTATCAAGGCGCGCGCCGACAGCAACCAGGTCAAGTATGGAATGATCGGCACTGGCAGCCGCGGTACGTACCTTCTCGGCCATCTCGCAAAGGTTGATAATGGCCATTGCTCGGCAGTTTGCGATCTCAATCAGCAGGCGATGGACAAAGCGGCCGGCGTGATTGGAACAAACCCCAAGAAATACCACGATTACCGCGAACTGCTCTCGGATAAAGATGTCGATGCGGTGTTGATCGCCGTTCCTCTGTACGAGCATTTCCCTGTTACCCGCGATTCGCTGCAAGCTGGAAAGCATACGTTCTGCGAAAAGAGCCTCGTCTTCCGGCCGGAAGAGGTTCACGCCCTTCGAGCATTGGAGGCACAACACCCGAAGCAAGTGCTCCAGGTTGGCCTCCAGCGGCGCTACAGCAAATATTTTCAAGCCACGAAGGAAATGGTGGATAAGAATGTTCTCGGCGACGTCACGCACATCCACGCGCAGTGGCACCGGAATCCCGGTGGCTCGTTATGGGTGATGAGACCGGGCGGCAAAAGCAATCCGAAGAACTGGAGGCTTTACAGGGAGTTCTCAGGCGGCCTGACGGCTGAACTCGCTTCGCATCACCTCGATGTGGCCGACTGGATGTTTGGCGCTCACCCGGAATTTGTGATGGGATTGGGCGGCCTTGATACCTGGAAAGACGGCCGCGATGTTTTCGATAATATTCAGCTCATTTATCAGTATCCGGGCGGTCGAAAGCTCACCTATAGCGCGATTAGCACCAACGCCCATTGCCCCTATCTCTGCTCCGAGCGGCCCGAGTTTGGCCTGTGCATCATGGGCACGGCCGGCGCGGTCGAGATCAACGTCGGCGACGGCCAAAAAACGATGCCAACTGCTTTGTGGTATCGGGAACCAAAATCTACCAAGGTTTCGTCCGGAACGGAACAGACGAAGACCGAGGCGGGAGCCACGTTTGCTTTGGCCGGTCCACAAAAGGGTTTGCCGATCCTGATGCCCGACTACGAGGTAGACAAAAACAAAGATTCGTTTGTCACTCGCGAAATGAAATACGCTCGCCTGTGGCTCTATCAAAAAGGCGTGATGATACCGGAAGAAGACGTGAACCCGGTCGAGACCGAGCTCTGGAGCTTCTTCAACGACTCGATGAGCGGCGGCCACCCCAAGGCCGATGTTGAAGTCGGGCTGGCCGATTCGACTGCGGTAATTCTTTCGAACCTGGCGATGGACCAGAACCGGCGAGTTTACTTCAACGAGATGGAGAACCTTGGAAAAGACAAAATCGACGACGCCATGAAAGAAGACGCTAAGCACACGGCATAAGCGCCGTCTAGCCCTTCAACCCGTCCGCGCTTTCGATCAACTGCCGCACGCGAGCGAACAGGTCGCTGAGCATTGGCGCCGTAAGTTTCCCTGTTGAAGTGTTTTGCTGGCTCGGATGGTAGCAGCCGACAAGCAGCGGGCCGCCTTGATGCGTGGTGTAAAGCGCGCCATGACCGAAAGGGAATGCGGCTCGCGACTTTATTTTGTCTTCCTCAAGCAGATAGGCGAGATATTCGTTAAAGCCGAAGCTTCCCAGCGCGACCACCACCTTGGCGTTTCTGAGGAGCGTTAATTCCTGGTGGAACATCGGCCGGCAGTTGAGGACTTCCGAACGTTCCGGCTTGTTATCGGGTGGGGCGCACCGAATAGGGGCTGTGATAAACGCGTCGGTGAGCGTAAGTCCGTCCTCGCGTGATGTGCTGGCTGGCTGATTCGCAAACCCATTCTCAAATAGGGCTCGATAGAGGAAGTCGCCGGAGCGGTCTCCAGTAAACATTCGCCCGGTACGGTTACCGCCGTGTGCGGCCGGAGCGAGACCAATAATCACGAGCCGTGCGGCGGGGTCGCCAAATGAAGGCACAGGCCGGCCCCAATAACTCTGATCCCGGAATGCTCTTCGTTTTGTTTCCGCTATCTCCTCTCTCCAGGAAACGAGGCGCGGGCACTTGCGGCATCGCACAATTTCGCGGTTCAGAATCTTGAAAGCGGAAGGCCAGCGGCTATCAAACTCAATGTTCATGGCGCAAAGTCCATCGGTTAATCGTTTACTGCAAGCTGATCGCTCGCTTCCAGCATGATCCTGCTCTCAGGTGTTCCACTAAATTTCACAATCGCGATGCCCGCGAAGATGAGGATCATGGCAACCATCTCGCGGAGCCCAAAAGGCTCGCGAAAGATTAACCAGCCAAGAATAACAGCCACAACGGGGTTGACGAATGCATAGATCGAAACGATAGCCGCGGGAAGACGGTCCATCGCATAGACGAATGCGCTGTATCCGACAATTGCTCCGAAAATGACGAGGTACAACAAACCGCCAATTGCCTGCGGCCTGACATGAGTGGGGAAGCGCTCGAATGCTGACGTTAGGAGCAAGAAGAACGCGCCGGTGGCCAACTGCTGCACGGCTCCGCTTACGATGGGGTGCGCCCTTCCGTTCAGTCTGGTCTGCAGCAGCGCTCCCGTTACCCAACCCGCGCATCCGAGCTGAAGCATGAGAAAGCCGGCAACGATTCCACTTTTCAAACCTTCTTTGATGGCGTTCGGCGCGACTAGCACGGCCACGCCGATCATGCCTAGTATGAGTCCTCGAATTGTGGCGCCGCGTGGCCGATTCGCGCCCGCGGATAGAACCCAATCTGCAATTACCATCCAGAATGGCTGCGTAGCGATAAACAGCGCCGAAAGCCCGCTCGGAACCCATTGCTCGGCCACGCACAGTAACCCGGTTCCAAAGCCAATGGTAATGATGCCGTACAGCGACGTGAGCCACAGCTCGCGGCCGGACGGCAGAGTTGCGCCCCATAATCTCACGCCCAACACCATGATGCCGCCCGATAGGAAATAGCGAACTCCCATCAACAGAAAAGGCGGGAACGATTCGAGCGCAACCCGGATACCTAAATAGGTAGTACCCCAAAGGATGCACACCGATCCGAGGGCGAGCCATGCTCTCGTTCTTGGCTGCATTATGGCGGGTATGGTTTGAGAGTAACATTCCCCTCCATTGCTACGCTGGAGTGGGAACGATGAGAGACACGATACTGACGCTCACTGTCAATCCTGCCATTGATCGCATTGTTACAGTAGATCGCCTGGTATTCGAGGATCGCGCCTATATCCTTTCCACCGATTTCGCGGCCGGTGGACGCGGGATTAATGCGGCTCGTGTCCTCAAAAGTTTTGGCGCGAAAATACTGGCGATCACCACGTCCGGCGGTGAGGGCGGACGGCGGCTCGAGGAAAAGCTAAGCCAGGACGGTTTCCCAGTTGAGCTGGTAAAGATCAAGAATCACATTCGCACAAATGTAACGATTTCCGATCGCCAGGGACTCTCAGTGAAACTCAATGAGCAAGGTCCGACGCTCGCTGACTCGGAAGTGAAACGGATTCATAAGGCGGTCGAAAAGCATTTTTCTTCCGCCACATGGCTCATGCTTTGCGGCAGCGCGCCGCCCGGAGTTCCCGCCGATTTTTACGCGAAGCTCATTCGAGAAGCGGAAAAGCACAGCGTGCTTACCCTGCTCGACACCGATGGCGAGCCATTGCAACCGGGCGTCGAGGCAGGGCCGACAGTGGTGATGCCCAACCAATCGGAAGCCGAGCGGCTGCTTGGCCGCGCGCTAATCACAAGGTCGCACAGCATCGAGGCTGCGCAGCGGATCAAGGCGATGGGCGCGAAACTCGTCGTTCTCTCTCTTGGAAGCCGCGGCGCAATTGCTGCCTCGCCGGATGGAGTCGTTGAAGTCGTGCCGCCGCGTATCGACGCAGTCTGCCCTATCGGCGCCGGCGATGCGATGGGAGCCGCTTTTGTTTGGGCCATGACCCACGAAAACAGTTTCGAGGAATCGGTCCGATGGGGTGTGGCGGCGGGCACTGCATCCACCAAGCTGCCCGGTATTCAGATGGCAACCTTCGAAGAGGTCGAGCAAGTATTCCCGCTCGTTCAGGTCACGAGAATCTAATGACGCCATTCTACGTGCGCGCCGTGCTGTTCGACATGGACGGTACCCTTGTCGATTCCACGCCCTTGGTTGAGCGAGTCTGGTCGCGCTGGGCGGCGCAGCACTCGCTCGATGCTTCACAAGTGACGACCTTTGCCCACGGGCGGCCGACTGAAGAGGTCATCCGGGCCTTTCTGCCTGGGCTGGATGCCGTAACGGAAGCGGCTTCGTTGCTGGCGGAAGAAGAACTCGATCCAACGCCCATTCAAAGCATTCCCGGCGCACTCGAGGCAGTAGCAGTCGCCAGCCAATACTCAAAGTGGGCGGTTGTGACTTCGGCGTCGAGAAAACTCGCGGGATTGCGACTCGCGCTCGGCGGTTTTCCAAGTCCTCCCGTTCTGGTCTCGGCCGACGATATAGAGCATGGCAAGCCTGACCCAGAAGGATTCCTGCGCGCGGCCGAAGCGCTAGGACAAGCACCGGAAGAATGCCTCGTGTTCGAGGATACGCCCGCCGGTCTTCAAGCGGGTCACGCCGCGGGAGCCCGAATCATCGGGCTCTCGACTACGTTCCCCGCCTCCGTGTTGCCGGCAGATATCATAGTTCCCGATTTCACGTCGGTATCCATGCAGCCTTCAGAGGATGGCAGTTTGCTCGTATCCGTCTTTGCGCCGGAAGCAGTCGTTGGAACGAATTAGGATACGGACCGTCGCGATCGCAATTTCAGCGCTCCCGCCCACAGAGTAATAATCTGATAAACGTATAGTGCGTGATTGACAGTTCGGGGAGAGAGATTATGAAGAGATTTTCACTTGGCGTAACACTGGTTTTGGCCCTGCTCTTCGCGGGCGCGTGCAGCAAGAAGCAACCAGAAACGGCACAGAACCAGCCGCCGCCGGCGCAACCGGCGGCTCCCGCTGAGACCGCTCCACAAAGCGCCGCATCGCCGACAGGAGAGACCACTCCGGATGCAGCCATGCCAAACGATCTTCCGGCATTGGTAACTCTCACGGATGGGAGCAAGTATAAGGGCGTTCTGCTATCGAAAACCGGTTCGCAATTGACATTCCGTGGGGACAATGGAGCCACAAGAACATTTGACTCGCGTGACATCAAGAGTATCCGCTTTGGAGATGAGGCCCAGACCAACGCGGCGGCGAAGCGACCGAGTGCCGAAGCGCCAGCCCCAGCGGAGAGCGCTCAGGCGACACCATCGGAAAGCGCCGCTACTCCCGCGCCGCCTCCGCCTCCTCGTGAGATTGTGATCCCAAGCGGGACGCAGATATCGGTGCGAACAAACGAGAATATCGATTCGAAAACGGCATCCCCCGGGCAAGCTTTTTCCGCGGTGATCTCACAGAGCGTGATTGACGATTCGGGAGCAGTCGCAATTCCGCGCGGCTCACCCGCCACGCTAGTGATCAAGCAGGCCTCCGCCGGCAAAATCAAATCCAACGAGTTGGTGCTCGATCTGAAATCGGTTTCGGTTCATGGGCATGACTACGCCGTGGAAACGGGTTCTTATATCCAGAAGGGTAAATCGGGGGTTGGAGCGAACAAACGGACGGCGCTATTCGCGGGCGGCGGAACGGCGCTGGGTGCCGTCATTGGGGCGATAGCGGGCGGTGGAAAAGGTGCTGCAATCGGCGCCGCGTCGGGCGCTGCGGCCGGAGCCGGAGGCCAGGTATTGACGCGCGGCTCGGTGAAAGTGCCAGCGGAAACGATCCTGACGTTCCAACTGCAATCGCCGCTGCAGCTCGAGGCGTCGCAGGCATCGCAGTAAGAAGGGCATTTCGGCGGGGAGCAAGTATTCTTCGCTAGGAAGCGGCAGTCTGATCAAAAGGCCAACTGCCGCTTCGCCGCGCCCTCCATAGGAATGCCAACGTTCCGAGGATGGTCATTCCCATGCCGCTCAGAATGAATTTGACACCGCTTGCAGCTAGTATGTAAATCCAACCAGCGAGGGCAACCAACACGGGCAACGGATAAAGCGGCATGGTGAATGGCCGCGCGATATCGTGCCTGTTCTTACGCAAGAGAAACACCGCCACGCATTGAGCAATGAACTGCAGCATGATCTGGAAAACGATCATGTAATTGATCAGGTCGGCCAGGCTGAGCGCGCAAGCAGCGGCGGAGATCAGCCCCATAACCACGACCGAGAAAGTTGGGAAATGTTTCGTGGGGTGAAGCCGCGCGAACGCGGAAAAGAATCGCCCATCGACAGCGGCGCCGTAAGGAATGCGCGAGTAGCCGAGCAAAATGGCGAAGACGGACCCAAATG
>JBAUZG010000263.1:0-24461 GCA_049585195.1 Bryobacteraceae bacterium
GAGATCGGCTATACGCACGCCGTGATCTACCAGCATTTCCCTGACAAATGGCATATTCTTGCCGAGTTGAGCAGCGAGACGATCGGGCTGCTGATTCAGAACTTCGACGCGATTGCCGCTAAACATCCTGCACCGAAAGAGCGTCTTTTTGCGACTTCACGCGGCTTGATTCACTTCTGCACTGCCCATCCACAGCAGTTCCGTAACGTCTTCTTCGGGCCGGAGAACCGCAACGGCATCCGCGCTGGACAATATATCAACGACATTGGCACGCCTTTGTTCCAACGTTTCGTGCAGCTCTTTTTCGATGTTGCCAAGGATGAAGGATTGCCAAGTAGGGATGACATAGTGGTAGCCCACACCTGGTGGTACACGATCTTTGGCCTCGCCACGCTCATGGTCATCCAAGGGGTTGTGCCTGACTTGCCTGACCAGACTCTCGTGGTCGAGCAAACGATCGCCACGCTTTGGGCGGGCGTTCAGGTTGTTCCGCGATTGCCGAAGAGCGCAGTCTCTAAACGATCCGGCCGATCCAGTGCATCAAAGCAACAACAGCTTCTGTCTACTTAGGAGTTGTTGGAGGTATGCCCGTGGACTACCAGGACTCAACCACTTTTCCAAGGCCGTAGCCCTTCTGGTGACACGAGAGGCCAGTAAAGCTGTAGACTTTGGGCGAAGGAAAGTCCCTGCGGGCGCTACCGAAGCCTCCTGAAGTCCATTCCCAAACACCCACCTCAAGACCAATTCCATGTTCCTGCAGGTACTGAAGGAATTGCACGGTGGATTCCGGCGTATCGGCGTCACAGAAATACGCTCCGGAAATCCACTCGGTGATGATGACTGGAGCTCTTCGCGAGAAGTTCCCAAACTTGGCGTCCCATATCGGTGCATACGTTTAGGGTTGTGCCTACGCGCTTGCCGTAGACGATGATGGCGGTCTTCGCGGCGGCGCCTGGCGGGGCTGCCTCAGCCAACACTCTCTAAGAGTCACGGCTCCCGAGGCTTCTCGATATCTGGTTTGCCGGGTCTAACCCAGCGCGGAACACGGCATTTCCTGCTAAATGCGCACGCCGCCGGGAGAGTTCTCGCTTTACGCCAAATCGCCAACTCACTCACCCAGCCGAAAGTCGGGTTACCGGAAACTTGTACGCATTCTTTTTGAAGATTTCCTCTGCCGTGGTTGGTCGAAGCGACTAATCCAGTAAGGATCGAGCAAAACTCCGCTTGCAAAAGCGTGGGGAATCCCCACTTTGGTAGTCGCTCCACTCCGACTGCTTCCTTAAGCTCTCTCCGTAACGTGAGGTGTATTTTTGCTTCGCCCTGAACTAGCAACAGCACGCACCCCGGTAAAGGCTCTCCGCTAACGCTCCGACCCTTCGGGCGCGGCATTCGCCGCGGCCTTGACCGAGGCCCCTCGCGCTGTCGCTTCCATCGCAGGCACAGGCGCGCGCGAATAAGGCGCGCTGAGAGAAAGGCAAAACTCATGCAAGCAATTGATTCGGAAAGAGTTGTTTCACGTGAAACCGGACGGAAGGAAGCGCAAGTTAGCGGAGCCAATAACCGGGCCAAGGAGTTGGCTGACGATGCACTCGACAAACTTGCCGCCGCACTCGAAGGCGGAAAAAGTGAAGCGTTGATTAGCTACCTCGCGGTGATGGCGCGCTTTCATCGCTATTCCTTTGTATGTTGCTATCAACATACCCACGACTATGTTTACTGCCGAACTATGTGTGAGGCGGGTAGGAAGGCGAATCCGAGGCGCGGTCGCGCGCGCCCGGCTGTCAACATAGTTCAGAGCGAATCGAGGAAGGCCAACAGCTTGTCCTCCGCTTTGAAACGACGAAATCCCTCTTCGGGCGAGGCCAACTTTCCAAGAGCCCGTTCTTTCATTGCAAGATTGGAGTGGAGATAGACATTCGTTGTCTCTAAGCTTTCGTGGCCCAGCCACAGTGCGATAACCGCAAGATCTACACCGGATTCCAGCAACGCCATTGCTGTCCCATGACGGATCTGGTGGGCAGAGACAGACTTTCTGGTCAAGCTGTGGCAGTGCTTAGCCGCTTGCGTGCCAGCTTTGCGTAACATCAGGTGAATGGCAAAGCGGCTCAACGGTTCACCGCGCCAAGTGGGGAAAGCGACGCTCGCTCCCCTTTCCCGAGCTTCAGCAAACCACCGTTTCAAAACTTGAGTTGTTTCTGACCATAGGGGGACACATCTTTCCTTGCGGCCTTTACCATGCAGAAGAATCTGTCCCTTCCCAACCAGGTTGACCTGATGCTGCGAAAGTGAGGCGATTTCGGAGACGCGAGCACCACTGTTGTACATCGTCAGCAGGAGTGCGTAGTTCCGCCGTCTGAGCCACTGCTCTTGATCGAAGACGGCGAGCATCGCTTCCAACTCCGCGCGAGTCAGGTAGTCTCGAACTCTGGTGTCTGTGCGTTTCATGGGAATGGCGAGCACTCGCGTTGCGAATCCGGAACTCTCGGGATCTCGAAGGGCCGCGAAACGGTAGAAGGATCGAATAGCAGTGAGGCGTAGGTTGCGCGATGCAATGGCATTGTTGCGTTCTTTTTCCAGGGATCCGAGGAACTGAAGGATGTGAGGTGCATCGAGTTGTGACATTCTCAGCGAGGCAGGTCCGATGCCGGTTTCTCGTTGCATTGATCGAAGCAGCAATCGAACCGTATCCCGATAGCTGCAGATAGTTTGTTCACTGACGCGTTGTTGTAACCGCAGGTAATCAGTGAAGAACGCCTGTAATAGCGGACCAACCAGTGTAGATGACGTCATCGGCGTGCAGGCTCCTTCTTGTAGCTTTCAAAACGTTCTGATGCGGCTTCGAGTAGCTCTGCTGTCGCGCTTAGGTACCAATAGGTATCGGCTGGTCTCGAATGCCCCATGTAAACGGAGAGATGAGGCAGTAGTTCGGCAACATTCTGCCCGGCCTGATGCCATAGCGTCAAGCGCCGCACAGCAAACGAATGCCGCAGGGAATGTATTGTTAGGTTTCGCTTGCCGGACTCGCGCTGAATATTGGCGTGATGAACCAACCGGAGGAATACTCTGCGTACACAATCATAGGAAAGCGGCTTGCCCAAGCGGGTAGTGAAAAGCGTCTGAGCCGGGAGTCCGTTCAACGCTGTTGCGCGCTGCGCTTGGAAGTGGCGCAGATGTACGGCTGTCGTGGGATGCAACACAACCATTCGGGACTTGCCAAACTTTGTATCCCGGATCGTTAGGTAGGGTGGATTCTGGTCAAGCTTCATATCATCCTCCGCTAGCCGGAGCGCTTCGCCGATGCGCAAACCCGTGCTGGCCAGCAAGCCAAAAAGCGTTTCAACGATTAAGTGTCTGAACTTCGAGCCCGTGCGAAGCTTCGAGGCGGCCTTTGTCAAATTAGCGATTTCCTGCTCGGAAAGCAGATTGCGTCGCCGCCGCGGAGGCATTCTGAATGGATCGATGTGAACTTCGGTCCTCGGTTCTATGACCCGTAGATAAGTTAAGAAGCTGCGAATAGCAGACAAGTAGTACCTAGTCCGGTAAGGATGCCCGGGCTGCACATTTTCGGAAATCCAATCCATTACGACCGCGGACGGGATAGGCCAAGGGCATTCCTTTGCCGACCAGAATGCGATGAAACTGCCAAGCACCTTTTTGCGATGTTCGAACTGCAGGCGATTCCGCCTAATATCCTCGTCAGTGGCGCGCGGAGTGGAACGAATCAGATCGAGATGCTGATCGACGATTGAGAGCAGGACAACATCGTTCATAGGTCAGCTCCGGGCCAAGCCAAACACACCTTTGCGAGGGCATTCATGTCCAGCTTTGCGTAGATCAAAGTGGACGCAATAGATTTGTGTCCCAATACGTCGGCAACCTCCTTGAAACTGGCCCCGCTATTGACCATCCTTGTAGCTGTGGTGTGGCGAAGCGAATGCGAGTGGACGTGAAGAAGGCCAGCACGCCGGAACAACGACGCCATGCAGTGACTGACGTGAGAAAGGCATCGCTGGGGAGTAAACGGAGGCTGCCTGGAAGCGAAAATTTGAGGCGAGTTCTGGGGCCGAACGCGAAGATATTCAATGAGCGCTTGGCCAACATCGTCCGGCAGTGGCAGGACTCGTTCGCGCCGCATTTTCGTAGATCGAATGATGATGTTTCCGTGCACCCAATCGATATCCTTGAGAGCAAGAGCAGCCACTTCCTGAGTCCGCAGGCCAAGCCGGGTATAGACGAACAGCAGCGCTCGATCACGTATATGGCGATGCGTCTGCTTGCGGCAAGCATTCCATAATGAATCCAATTGCTCTGTAGATAGGCATCTTGGCAAGATTGCATCTTTCCGGTTAACCTTCCGTGGTAGTGCGGCGTTCCAACCTTGGGGGATGTGTTCCTCCATCTCTAGGTATCGAAGAAAACCGCGGATTGCCACCAGCCATACCTTTTGCGTAAAGTGATTCGGCAGACGCTTAAATTCAGAAACAATAAAATCCGCTACTTGGCTGAACCGGAAATCATCCCAACGGATACCGCCGTCTGGGAAGCACGTAGAGAACAGGTAGCGGACGACTCGCAGATGAAGTTTGCAGCTATTCGGCGCAAGTCCACGGATTTCGAGTAGATGTCGTTCATAGTCGTTAACGAAATCTAGGGCACTGCAATCGCGATTTGGAAGACTGGACATTTTTTCTCCTTCCCGGCCGGTTGCCGGTAGGGAGATATGCCTGCACTATGTTGACAGCCGCAAATTGATTCATGCAACCGGCCAACGAAATTCTCAAAGAGTCCGGTGCTATTCACATAGTTGCGTGATGAACATAGTCCTGGAATAACTGCCTGTTGATCGCGCTGCAACGCCCTACGGCTTCACACGTTGCAGGATTCCACACATGGCACAAATTCGGCCGCCACGTGCGCAAGGGTGCGAAGGGCATCGCCATTCTCGCCCCGATGGTCTGCAAAAAGAAGGCCGACGGGCAGGAAGCCGAAGACGAAGAAACACGTGTATTCGGGTTCCGAACCGCCTACGTTTTTGATGTAGCCGATACCGACGGTGAAGAGCTTCCAGAATTCGCCGCGGTTTCCGGAGACCCACAACAATACACCGAGCGTCTGAAGAGGTTCATCTCAGCGAACGGTATCACGCTGGAGTACTCCGAGCGCATCGCGCCCGCCAAGGGCGTGTCCCAAGGCGGAACCATCATCGTATTGCCGGGCTTGTCTTCGGCAGAGGAAACGAGCGTACTGGCCCACGAGCTCGCGCACGAACTCCTCCACCGAGATGCACGCCGCACAGAAACCACGAAGACGATTCGCGAAACGGAAGCCGAAGCCGTTGCCTTCGTTGTCTGCCGAGCGACCGGCCTGAACACCGGAACCGCCGCATCCGATTACATTCAGCTTTGGCAAGGCGACAAGGCCACGCTCTCCGAATCGCTTCAGTTTATCCAGTCCACTGCAATTCAAATCCTCACGGCCATCGGAGCCGCTGAGGACGAATTGCGGTCAACCGCAACCCTCTAAATTCACTTCAAGACGAAAGGAAAAAGACGAAAATGCAACAGCAGACAATTGCAACCGAATTCCGGGCTCTCGCTATCGATCAACTTCGAGAGTCTCCCACGAATCCCCGTCGCAGTTTTGACGAAGTCAAATTGCGAGAACTCGCGCAGAGCATCCGGGCACAAGGGATCTTGGTTCCGCTTATCGTTCGAGAAATCGAGCCGGGGATTTTTGAAGTTGTGGCGGGAGCACGCCGATTCCGCGCCGCTCAGCAGGCTGAATTGTTCACCGTTCCTGTTCGCGTAGTCGAACTCACGGATGCCGAGGCGCTGGAATTGCAGCTCATCGAAAATGCAATTCGTGAAGATGTGCATCCCTACGAGGAGGCTATGGCATATAAGGCTTTGCTCGAAACCTCCGAGCCACGCTACGATGTAGCATCCATCGCTTTAAAGACGGGTCGCAGCCTCAATCACATCTACGGTCGTCTTCGGATGGCGGAGTTGATCCCGGAAGCCGCAGAAGTGTTTCAAGCAAACCAGATTACGGTGGGGCATGCCCTCCTGATTGCGCGCTTGCCACATGAACAGTAGCAACAAGCGCTTGAAGCAGCTTTCCGGGAGGACCGGCGCTCGAAGGACCGGCAGGTGATCTCTGTCCGGGAATTGTCGCAATGGATTCGCGAAAACTTGATGCTTACTCTGGCTGACGCCGTGTTCGATCGTGAGGACCCTGACTTGGTTCCCGCAGCCGGAGCGTGCATCACTTGCCTAAAACGCACGGGAGCTAATACCGCCTTATTCGATGATTTCTTTCAGGATGATCGCTGCCTTTCGGCTTCATGTTTTCGCGAAAAGGTGGACGCGCACATCGCACGCCAGAAGCAGAACATTGACGGACTGGTCCAGATCACACGTGCCTACTACACCAACAGCAAGGGAGAAGAGCAAGTACTGACGCGCAATGAGTACACCGTCATCGAGCCAGACACGGAAAAGGATGCCGAAGGCCGCGAGAATCCGCCGTGCGCCAAGGCAACCAACGCCATTGTCGTCGAGGGGCCCGGACAGCGCAGCGAGATTGTTAAAGTGTGTGCTGATCCTGATTGCGAAGTGCACGGCACACCGAACCACCGGGTCGACCAGAACGCGGCGGTACAACAGCGTGAGGAGGAATGGCAACGTCGCCAGCAGGAGAGCGAAAAGAATCGTGAGAACAACCGCCGTCTCCTAGATGGGGTTCTCGCAAAGGTTCCGAAGACTCTCGCCCGCGCCGATTACGAGATGCTTCTGTTCGCGGCAATTGATCGCCTCGATTACGAAGATTGGGATGCGCTAACCGAACGGTACAAGATCGACACCGACAAGGTTCGTGAACCCGACGGCGCCACCTTTGAACTACGCAAGAAGGCGCAAGCCGCGACTGACCATCAACTCAACCGCATGCTGGTTGAAATTGCTTTACTGCCATCCGGTTATTCCGATGAAAAGCTGGAGGCAAGCGACCCGCTTGCCAGCGCAGCCCGACGTTATGACTTCTCGCTCACCGCGAATAAGCCCGCGACCCCCAAAGCCGCGAAATGCGCAACGAATGCTCAGGCAACTGCTGCGAAGACCCGCAAAGCCAAGGCGACGCAAGTAAACAAAAATTCTGCTGCCAAGAAGACGGCGCAAAAGGGAGGAGCGGCTTAGGCCGCTCTCTCCGAATCCTCAGGTGACGGACACCGGGCAACAAATCGGAGTGACACAATTTGATAAGGCAATACGAGATGTATTAAGACGGCGAACCTTCCTGGATCAATGACGGTAACTGCGTGAGGGAATTTTGACCTCAATATCGAGAAAGTCCTGGAAGATTGGGGCGTCAGTCACGGGCTGCGTGAAGTAATCGCAAACGCACTCGATGAACAAGCGCTCACGAAGACGCAGGAAATCGAAATATTTAAGGATAAGACGGGTCGGTGGCACATTCGGGACTACGGGCGGGGTCTTAAATACGAGCACCTCACGCAGAAGGAGAACCAGGAAAAGCAGTCGCACCCTGACCTTGTGGTGGGGAAATTCGGTGTTGGCCTTAAGGATGCGCTTGCGACCTTTGACCGCCGTGAGGTCAAGGTTTTCATGAAATCGAGACACGGCGATATCACGATCGCGAAATCGAGCAAACACGGCTTCGATGACATCACGACGCGGCATGCTGTAATCAGCGACCCTTCCCAGCCGGGGCTTGTCGGCACAGACTTCACCTTCGAGGGCGTTACCGATGAGGAAATCGAGGCGGCCAAAGATTTCTTCCTGCGTTTTTCTGGTGACAAACCTATCGAAACGAATGTGTACGGCCAGGTTCTCGACAAAGGCGCAGGGAAAGTCGCGCGCATTTACATCACGGGTTTACGGGTCGCCGAGGAAGAGAACTTTCTGTGCAGCTACAACATCACCAGCGTGAACGCCGCCATTAGGAAGGCTCTCAACCGCGAGCGCACGAATGTTGGGAGAACCGCTTATACTGAACGCGTCAAAGCCATTCTCCTCGGCTGTAAGCACCAACAAATTGCCCAGCTTCTGGTGAACGATCTTAAGAACTATGAAGCCGGCAAAACGCACGACGAACTCACCTGGATCGATGTCCAAGTGCACGCTTGCAAGCTACTAAACTCTTCCGGCGAGGTTATCTTCCTCACGCCAGCAGAGCTGATTGATGCCAAGGACATGGTCGATCACGCACAGAAAGATGGCTACACTGTTGTCGCGATCCCTGAAAGTGTCAAAGCCAAAATCCACGACCTCACAGACGACCAAGGGAAGCCCATCCGTGACCTCCATCTCTACGCGACAGAATGGAATCAAAGCTTCAAATTCCAGTTCGTCAACGAGAAGGATCTCACAAGAAAGGAGCGCGACATCTTCAGACAGACGGACACAATTTTCAAGCTCGTCGGCGGGAAGCCAAGAGTCATCAAGGAGATTCTAATCTCAAGCACCATGCGAACTGAAGCCGGCAACCATCGCGAGGCCAATGGCATCTGGGAGGCCAACTCAGGTCGCATCATCATCAAACGTGACCAACTCAAGGACCTCGAAGCCTACGCTGGTACACTCTTGCACGAAATCGCACACGCCGCCAGTGGCGCAAGTGATGTCTCGGAAGAATTCGAAGGCGCGCTCACCCAACTTCTTGGGACATTAGCAAAAAACGCCCTGTAGGAACAGCCCTGCGTCGAAGAGATGCCAGGTCGCCTACGCTAGCGGCGCCGGATCGCCCGGCCCAGATCCACCGCCCTCACGAACCCGCCGTCGCTATCCGCGTGGATAGCGCTTCCCTTGGCAACCAGGGCACCCTTGACAAGGTAGTCGCTTGGCCGACACGTGAACACGAGAATCTGGAAACTGCGCGCCTTTTCAGCAAGCAAGGCGCGGAACCAGTCCATGCGGAGGTCGTCGCTCTGGACGAGCTGGTCGTCAAGGACAATCGTCGAACCCAAATACTCCGCCAGAGACAGGCGGTACAACGTTGACAACTGCTCCCGCGTGCCAACGGAGATCTGATCCGTCGGTCTAACCCCACCCGAGACTATAATTCCTTCTGTGGCCAATTGCGCGGTGAGTTGCACAGCCTCGTAGCGTCTCCGCGTCAAATCCCGGAAACGTCCTGCGATTGCCGGTCCGAGCGCCTGCCCAAGGTTGCTCGCCTGGGCGGCATCGGCGTCCTTCATCTGCTCGAGGAGGAGCTTCCAGGCCTCATACTCCGCCTCGATTTCCCTCTCCTGCCTCGCTGCCAGATCGAAAGCCTCGGTTGCATCCCGTAACCGCTCGCGGGCAACTGCGCCGCCAACTTGTTCGAGAGCACCATGCGCCCGCAGGAGCTGGTGCTCGATTCCTTCAAGCTCTGCCTTGAGAGCTGCCGCAGCGTTCCGGGCAGTGCTTACCTCCTCGTCGCTGACCACACGGTCAGGTACAGGAAGTGCTGCGTGAGATGTGATAGCCTCCCGGAGTCGCGCCTCGGCTGGGACTATATTCTCCGCGTCGCGCTGCTTTCGAAGTTGGACGAGCCGCCCATGTTCTGCCGCGTGGTTGGTCTTTGCAGTGGTCAGTTGTGCTTGCGCAGCCTCGACTCCCGCTGCGGCCTGTACGGCATTCGTGCGTGCGCCGCTCAATGCCTCATCGATGCGTCTTTTTCTCGCCTCGATTTCGCGCTCCAGGGAGGCGAACCGCACGGCAACCTCTTGTTTCTCGTGGTCGGCAGCGGCGAGAGCGGATCGAGCGGCAGTTAATGCCGCATCCACGCCCTCCGGAAAGCCTAACAATGCGTGATCCCGCGCGGCGATGGCCGCATCCAGCGCCTGTCTTGAATGCCTGACGCGCTCGTCCGTGAGCGTGCGGTCATTTCCGGTCTGATTAGCGGCCGCACGCGCCGTATCTGTCTCCTTCGAAAATTTCTCTCTCCTCTTCCGTAACCCAGCCACGGCATCAGCGCCAAGTTTCTTGAGATCGGCTGCCAGCGTATCGAGGCTTATCTCTCCGAGCGCAGTCCGGCACGACGCGGCACGGACTGTCGCTTCACGCAGCATCTCCGCCGCGCCATCAAACCCAGCGAGTTGGGTGCGGAGCGACTCCAATTCGGTGTCCTTCGCCCTTATGCTGGAGTCCAGTTCTTGCGCTTCCTCGCTCTTGGTATCCAGTCCGGCAAGGTCCGTCACGCCGGCGGCAACGAGATGCGGTGCTACCTCTCGACTCCAGCGATCTTCCAGATCCCTAGCTTTCGCCTGTGCTTCCCGACGGCCGCCGCGGACCTGCACGGTAGCGATATCGCCGATGCCGAGTTGGACCTCGGCCCTAGCTTCGATATCGACCGGTTGGGTGTTCGAGGCAACATTCACCTCCTGGCCGTCCTTCCGAACTCGCAGGTCAAAGCGCGACTTCGGCGTCACAGTAACTACAAGACCGACATCGAGGGTGCCGCGCGCCGCTGCGAGATCATGTGCGAGTCGTCGCATGGGGCCGAGCGCGCTAGCTGGTGGGACCATGATCGCGGCACGCTGACCCGCCAGCCTGGCCCGATCACTGGAGGCCGTCTCCAAGCGACCGTTGAGATCAGACTGGTTGTCGACGGTAGTCTGAGCCTCTGCGACCCGCTTGTCCGCGGCCTGGACGTCAAGAGCACGCTCAAGCACATCACAACGGCGAAGCTCCCCCTCTGCTGCTGCCAGTTGCGCCGCCGATTCCGAAACGGCTTCTGCGACGGTCCGAGCTTTTGTTTCCTGGTCTTGGAGGTCACGTTCCCCTATGTTTACCGCATAGACAAGTTTCTGCGCGGCCTCGGCGGCATCGATCGTTTGGCGCGCTTCGAGCGCCGCCTGCTCCCCCGCTGACCTTCGCAGTTCGAGCTGTTGGCGAACAACTGTGTCGGTAACACAGGAATCTAACCCCTCCGCGCGGGCTGCCTCTTCCGCTGTTTTGAGGGCAGAGTACGCCTCAGTCTGCCGGCCCTTCGCCGCATTCAGTGCCTGCTCAGCCTCGATGATCTTCTTGGCCAGATCCTCGGTTTTACGCTCCGCGTCTTCCGTTTCGGTTCCTATCCTCTGAATACGCTCCAAGTCTTCCTGCGCCAGCCGAACCTGTTCAGCGGCAACCGAGCGGCAGGCGGCCTGCGCGGCAAGGCGATCAAGATTTTCGGCGAGTTCCGCGGCTGCCGCCAAAGCTCCCTGTTTTTGTGCTCGCCGGTCGGTCAGATCCCGCAACTGCTTCTCCACGCCTTCCGAGTCGACCACAATCCGTTCAAACCTCTCCTTTTCATCGCGCGTTTCGTTCAGTCGTTCCGCAGCCGCCTTGAAAACGCTCCCCCTGGCGGTCTTCTTCGCGCCTTTGTCGGTATAGGCAGAGTCCCGACGCGCCTGGGTTTCTTTTAGCAACGCCACGAACAACGGGTCCTGGGCGACGGCCTGCAGCGCCGCAGCGATCTGTTCCCTACCACTAGCGGCCGAATCAGCCTGCAGACTGTTGCGAAGCACAGCTCCCACGTCCTCTTGCGGCGACAAGAGCGCCGTGGCGAGAAAACTTGTTGGAAGCCCCTTAGTGCCGCCCGTGCCACCGGGCTCCGGTATGCCCCAATGCAGGATCTCCCGCAACCTCCCGTCCACCTTTCTCCCTCTCTCAACCTCATCGAAGTCGCGACCATTCCTCGATTCGTGCAGCACCGAAGAGCCGGTTTTACCGAACTGCTTGCGCACGCGCCAGATTCGTTGCGCTTCGGTTTCAAATGTCATCTCGACAGTGGGGTCGCCGGTGCCTGTCCACCCCACATACTGCTCGCTATGAGTCGATGTGTGCGGCAACAGCAAACCGAGACGGATTGCGGCTACCACGGTGGACTTGCCGAGATCATTAGGGCCGTACAGAACATTGAGTCCGGGACCGAACTCGACCTCGACGCTTTCAATCGCGGCGAAACTGGTAATGCGCAGCTTGTGGACCCTCATACGTCGCGCCCGCCGATCGCCTCGTGGCTCTGCAGCAGCTTGTAAAGATGGGCGAGTGCTCGCGTTGCCCGCGATTTTTCGGATTCGTCGATCGCGTCGCCGACGAGTCGGTCAAGACGCGCAACTGTGTCTTTAAGAACGGGCGGAAGGTCCTCTGGAAAGGCATTCCCGGACCCGGCCTGTAATCGCAGGTTGTCCAGATCTTCTAGGAGGACGCCGACGCGGCCATGCGTCGCGTTCGTCCCGTGCAGATCGCGGAGTATCCGCTCGACTTCGCTTTCCTCGGAAAGAGACACGGTCATGTCGAGATGCAATCGGACGACATGGCGATCGAGGTCGGGCCTGGTCAATAAACCGCGCAGTTCGTTCATGTCGCGGCAGCGAACGTCTATCCACCGCCAGAAGGCCACTGTCTCAGCATCGACGCGCGGACGTAGCCCACGCCGAAACAAAGCCACGAGCGCGACCTTTCCTGCGCCGGCGTCGTCAAAGCTCGTCGGCTCCGGCGCGCCTGGATATACCGTCGGCACAGGCAAATTCTCAGTGACATCACGGAAGGAATGTGTGTCGCCGATCGCGAGATAATCCAGCCCTCGCAGAATGCCCGCGTCTCGGCGAATCGGAAAATTCGTTTGATACCCCTCAATGTCAAACGTGGACCCGTGAACGCAACCAATTCGCAGCCGTTCGTCGCCCGGCTCGCGTGCCGGGAGGTCCATGGCGAGATCGTTCTCCCCCGCCTTCGAGCGGCATGGCCGCGCATATAACACCGCTTGGGGCGAAATCTCATGTGTGAAATCGTCGCGGTCGATGACATGCACCCATTGCGGCAGTCTCGCTCGAAAGGGGTGACCGGGCGCCCAAACCGATTCTGGTGTTAGGGGGTCATGATTGCCGGGAACGAGAAAAACGGGCGGGTGCTGGCTGCCGCGCCCCTGGAAGGTTCTTGCCAGCCCCTCCCAGAAATCCGGGCCGGGATCAGGGTCGTCGAAGATATCACCTACGCACAGGACCGCATTTACCGCGTTCCGGCGCGCGACATCTAGGATTCTGCCAACTACATCCATTCGGGCACGCGATAACTTCTTTTGTCCTTCCTCCGGGAATGATGGAAAGCGCCGTCCGAGATGCCAATCGGCGGTGTGCAGAAGCCTCACCACGACGTCCCCGGGTTCGGTGCCAGGATCTGAAATATCGACTGGAATAGCCGAGTCACGGCCGGCGTCCGGTAACGAAGCTCGTGATATTCGTCGCGCCATTTTCTATAAACCTCGTCCTCCCTCGATTCCAATGCGCTAATACGGCGTTCCAGACTGTCGTCCCTCGTGGCCAGCCGGACGATCTCAGCCTCAACACGATCTCGGGCAGTGGAACCGACAACTTCGTCGCGCCGCGCTCGCGCCGTGTGCAGCTTTTCGGCGATGCTCGCGCGCTCGCGGCGGCACACCAGGATTTTGTCCTCGACGAAGCGTTCAAGCTGGCCGATCGCCTGCTCGAAATGCTTCTGCTCGCCTTCCTCGACCTGTCGTTGGTTCACGAACACGGCTTCGTCGACGGCATCATCGAGCCATTGCGTATCCATTACACCGTTGGGAGTTGGCCCCTCGGTCGCCTTCAAGTACATAAGCTGTGCGGCGAGCGAGGAATCGATCGGCGCACCGTCAACCACCGCCGCCGCCACGAGTCGCTGGGCAGGCTCAAAACCGGCGTAGTCGACCCTGACCACACGGATGACACCGGCCTTGCCTGCCAGAGCCAAAAGCTCCGGCGACGAGCCTACGGAGAGGTGCAGCGTCAGCGAACCGCCGCCAGCCCAAGCTCGGCCATGATCGATCGCGACGCGGACGAGTGGATGGACAAGATTCAACGACTGGGCATTCGTCAACCCCCGCGCATCGCCAGTCGCGAACCGCCGCCCCTCCCCGACTTCGTTGGGCAGCACGGCGTCCGGCGCGATATCAAACACCACTCGCCCGGCCTCGTCGGAACGCTGATATTTGACTTCGCAGGCGCTTAGGTATCCATCTACAAGCTCGGCAATGTCCTTATCGAGGCCGGCCAGGCTTCCGGGCAGTTCCTCGCGTAATCGCTTGAATACTCTGCGCACGTTTTCGTCAAATCGTGACTCGATAATTTGGGATGTCCGCTCATATTCCTTCTCGAACGCCTCGCGCCGCTCCGCGATCTTGTCGCGGAGAGCGGCGATTTCGCGCGTGACCTCGTCAAGTGTACGGGAGCGGCTGTAGATACTGCGAAGATCGCTCTCGAATTCAACCGAGAGCGCCGACACCATAAGTTCCGGGGCGTCGGTCCGTGGTTCGTGCAAAACGTGGTCCGACGCATCGAGTACTCTGCCGAACAAATCGAGCTTCTCGCTCAGAATCTCGAAAGTGAGCTTATGGGCTTCGTTGTCGCTGGCAATGAAGTTGACCACGGTGACATCGTGCTGTTGGCTGTAGCGATGGCAACGGCCGATACGCTGCTCGATGCGCTGTGGGTTCCACGGCAGATCGTAGTTGATGACCGTATCACAGAACTGCAGGTTCAACCCTTTTGCGCCCGCTTCCGTGCATATCAGGACCCTTGAACGCGTGCGGAACTCGTGCACGAGCGCTAGGCGCAGAGCAACCTCACGGCTCGGCTTGGTTCCCGGCGCGAACTGTGCGCCCTCCTCCTGTTTCCATCGCGCGAGCGCTTGCAGCCCGCGCTCGTGATCGTTGACGCCGCGGAATAGCGTAATTTCCTCATCGTTGAGCCCGATGTCGCGCAGCAGCTTCAGCAAGTATTCCTGTGTCGTGATGGACTCCGTGAACACGACAGCCTTGCCGCTTCCGCGTCCTTTCCGCGCAAGGTCAAAAATGACCTTGATTGCCTCCTGGAAAGAACGCGCCTTCGCATCGTTCGGAAGTGATCGTGCACGGCTTACGAAACTTTCGACGCGAGCGAGCTCGGCGGCAAGAGCCGCACGATCGATCGGCGGGTTGGATTCCTCCGAAGAGTCTTCGATTTCGTCTTCATCCTCAAGGTCGCGAAGCACGCTGGTGATGGTATCCTCGGCACCTAATCCCTGCTGCAACCGCCGCAGGCGGGCGGCGACATTCTCCAGGCTCGCGCCCAGGGCCGATATAGAGGAAGCCATGCGCCGGTGAAATCCGATCAGCAGCAGCCGCCTTTGCCGACCCGAAAACGCGAACAGCGACGGCTCAAGAAGGTATTCGGTCACGTCATCGTAGAGCGAACGCTCGGCGTCGCTCATCGCATATTCGTAGAGTCGGCACCGCCGTTGCGTGAAGGGCCGGTCGAGAAATTCTTGGGCCTGGCGCCGCAAGGTCCTCCGTTGAACCATCGCAAGACGACGTTTGAGCTCGTGCTCCTGGCCGGGAAACAAGGTTCGGTCGTCGTCGGAACAAAACACCTTGCGGAATGTCGCGATGTCCCCGAGTAGCGTTCCCGTCGGTTCGACATACTGAACCAGGCCCCATAATTCAGCGAGCGAGTTCTGCATCGGCGTAGCCGTGAGCAGCAGGACCGGCGTCGACCGCAAAAAGCCTCGCACACGATGCGCCATCAATGCCTCGTCCGAGGTTTCATCGTAGATGCCGTCCCGCCCGTATCTCTTGTGCAACCCGGCGAAGATCTCGTGCGCTTCGTCGATTACGGCGAGATCGAATGGAGGAGCCGCACCGAGCGGCGTTGCACCTCGCTCGCTACCGGCAAATTCCCGGCCGACCAGATACACGCCAGGAGCAAAGAAATTCGTGTCGTTCTCTCGCGCCTGAATGCCGAAGAGGTTTAGAAGCTCGTTCTGCCACTGCCCGATAAGCGACTTCGGCACGATCAGCAGGATGCGCTGCGCGCCTTCCGCGCGGGTTTGAGCTATAACCAAGCCGGCCTCGATCGTCTTTCCGAGGCCAACCTCGTCCGCGAGGATGCAACCGCCTTCGCGCAGACGGCGGACCGCAAAAATTACGGCGTCAATCTGGTGAGGGTTGGGATCAATGCGCGCCTGGCGCTGCGCCGCGGCATAGCGCTCTCGCTCATCCGGTCGCCGTATGCGGACGAGGTCCTCGGCGAGAATCCGCTGGTTGAACGCGTGCATATATAAGGTTGCGGTCGGCCTTAACACGAACGGCGCGCGCCTATATGCCCCCTTCCGTCGTCATGCTAGACTCTGCATCTAAGCCACTCCTCTTCCGAGGTCGCCTACTCTCTTCAGCATCTCGGTCTTATGCCGTCGCGATGAGTTTCGCTTGTCGGACTGCGGACCGGACCCGATGGCAGGTCTAGGCGAACCGAATAGCATCCGAAAGACGTGATCCTGGAGCGAGCAGCGACCCGCTTCTAAGCTTAAGAGACAGTCACGTCATCCACAACAAATCTCCCCTCTTCCTGTGTTGGACGCCACACACGTTTTTCGACCAGGCTGGTTGCTCGCTCCATCGCTCCGAGGGGTTCAATCCCCATTGCATAGAGCCGCTGAAGTAACTCGGATAGGACGTCGTCTCTTCTCAACATCCATGTTGAAGCAAAACAGCGCCAAAATACCCAGCCAGCGCGCTCAAGAATTCGTTGGCGATTCATGTCGTGTTGCCAACGATCGGGGCCATGATATTCGTCGCCATCACATTCGATCGCTAGACGCACGTCTCCAACTCCTTCGACAACCATATCGATACGATATGCCCCAGTTTTTACTTGGGGAAGCACCCGAAATCCACGTGAAATCAATTCCGAGTAGACCTGCCGCTCAAAGCCCGATTCACAGCGATCAATGAGCTGCTCAGCTTCTTCCTTATCCGTCACCAGAGGCTTGTCAAAATGGGAGAGCAGTGTTGTTCGCAGATCTTTATCTGAAAGGTCGGATGCAGTAACCGACCGCACAAGATACATCCGATCTTGCGCGCGACTTGCCGCAACATTAAATCTCTGGTCAAATACATTTCCGGAAATAGCCTTGCAGCTCACAGGATCTACGACCAAAGACAAGAACATGATGTGTCGCTCACTGCCTTGAAACGCACGAGCATCACCACATAAGAATCTCCTTCGGTGAAGCTCTGCCACATCACATTGTCGAGTGACAACGGAGTCGATATGCTTTGCCTGATCCGTTCCCAAGAGCGAAACAACCCCGATGGTACGTCCAGCAAACTTATCAGTTTTTAGGATCGCATTGATCTCGTGTGCTATCGCTTGGGCTTCGTATTCGTTGCGGTCATGACGATCCCTCACACCGTCTTCCACATAAATTTCAACGAGCGGAGGCTCAATGCGCTCGGACGCCTTGGCTATACGCAGTGGAAGAATTTGGTTCTTATAGAACGTCCGATTTGAATACGCAATGATGGCCGGCACGCAGCGAAAATGCTCCCGCAGCATGACCTGATTTGCCGCGAACACTCGTGCAGCAAGATCATACAGTGACTTGTCCGGTGTCATTTCTGCAGCGTACGGTTGGTCCGCCAAGAATCGGTCTCTTAGTTCCTGGATTCGGCTACTATCTATGAATCCTCCATCGGGCGATACCTGTTTGTCATCGCCAACGACCAGAATTGTCTTGCCTCTCAAAATAGCCGGAAGCGCCCATAGGTCCGACTGGCTCGCCTCATCAACAATGACTAAATCGAACGCTCCAATATCAGCAGGCATTGCTTCAGAGATGCGGCTGTGATTCATAATCCAGCAAGGTACAGCTCCAGCAGCATCGAACATGGCCTGTCGTGCATCCCGGCGATATCTTGTAGCATTTGGCCCGGTTCCTTGACCTATTTTCCGAATAGCAGTGGCATATCCAGCCAACGCTTGAAGAATTCTTGGAGTGGCATTTTTCTTCGTTGCGAGCCATGCCGCTTTAGCCACGACGTCTTGATAAAAACGCTCCAACCCTCCTTCGAGTTCACGTCTGCGTGCCTCAAGTGTCAGCAGTTCATCTCTGGCCTCGATGCTGTCCAGATGTGTGCGCACACGAGCCCAATTCCATGCATCTCTCCAGGTGATAGGGAAAACTGTATCTTCGCCTGATTCTGATACGGCGGTCGCGCGGATTCGAGCTGCCAATTTGGGTGCACCGGAGGCCTCTATTCTTTGGGCAGCGTCAGAGACGAACGATACGTCAGTTGCGAGAGCAGCAAGACGCCGGAGTTCTGCCATGAGTTCCGCATAATGAGCCGCTACCCGCTCTCTTGAGAGGCCGCTATCGCCGACGACGCTATTCAGAAATGTGCGAAGCTCATCGCAGACGGGACCGGACCTACCCGCGAGCTTTTCATGGAAGTCGCTTAGTTGCATCGCTGCCCGCGATAATTCAGCAAGAGTCAACTGTCGCAACAACTGCTGCCGAATTGATTCCAAATCAGCATGGCTTCCAGTAAGTGCCGCATTCGGAACGTTATCAAACACGTCATGCGCCCGCTGCAAAAGGTGCACATCATAATGTGTTGCTAATCTGTGGGCTTGTCGGGCAATAGTTCCAATAACTTCGATACGCCTTAAACTGGAGATCCCTCCGTTCAGAGCTGGCACGGACAAAAGTTCATTTAGCTCGTTCCACCGTATGCCGAAGGAGAGAACCTGCTCGTGCAACTTGACATATCTCTGCACGTGCATCCAATCTTCTACCGTCGAGGGCGTCCGGCCCGCAATTCGAACTGAGGCAATATGCTCCTTCGCGTCTCCAAGTCCAATAGAGACAAAGCCAAAGGGCTTGCCCGTTTCTACTGCGCGGGCGATCGCCTCAAGCGTTTTTGACGAGCTCAGTCCATCTTCAGGGAAATTCACCGGAGTCTTAAGAAACTCGGCTCGTGCCTCGATGAGTGCATCGAGGTCTGCAAAGAGCGACTCGAGAGCACCGCGTTCAGAAGCAAAGGAAGCTTGGCGGCATCGGGTGCGCAACGCAAAAGGCCACTCATCGTTAACCTCCTCTAGTTCTGTGAGCACACCCATCACTTCTTCCGTGAGCACAAGCAGGTCGCGCGTAGCCTTAAGTACGTCCGGAGTATTCGCCCTTAACGAGAGCAGCTTTCCGCTGCGCACTTCAGCGTCGATGCTCTCTTTTTGGACGAGTACTTCGTGTAATTCAGCCAAACTTGAGACGGAAGGAAAATCCTCAGCGGAAGGAACGGATGCCTGGACATATACGATATCTTGTCCGAGCCGCCGGCGCGCTTGTCTTAGCCGGCCTGCCTCATCCATCGAAAGCGGTGGCGCATTCTCAGGTAAAAGGCTTATGGAATCATCAAACCATCCGTGTTGTTCAAGTCCAGAAACCACTAATTCAGCAAGTTTCTGGGCACGCATCGGGATACCGTCAACGTCGATTTGAGATAACTGCCCAAGCGCGATCTGGTCAACTCTGCGGTCGATAACAGTTAATTCTGCGTGGGCGTGATCAATTGCACTCTGGAGTCTTGATATGTCTTGGCGCGTCAACTCTGGGTTCAGTTGGGACACGCGATGCTGGACGGCCTCAATGGAGGCTTGGAATTGTCGTACGCCCTCTCGATCGCTAGTAAGTAAGGCTACGGTTAAGGCGCGGACTTCCTCAGGGATTTTCTCTCTCAAAAGGCCCAGTGCCGCATCGCCTCGTGAGGTAACGAGGACGCGTAAGCCCCTCGCGAGGTAATGACAAATGATGTTTGCAATCGTGTGAGTCTTGCCGGTGCCGGGCGGCCCCTGCACGGTTACACCGGCGGCTCGCTTGAGGCGCTGAACAATGGTTACCTGCTCATCATTATAGGGAAGAGGAAAATACAACTCTTCAATAGCACTGCCGGTGCCAGAATGGCCACGACTTGAAAGCCCGCGGAAGTTAATCGGCTCAAATTCGATAGGTTGGTCGGACGGTTCCGTTACAAGAGAAGCTGGGCCATCTGGGATTGCGCAGCCGCTCTCTAATTTTTCTTGAAGACGCTTAAGATCATCGAATAGATAGTTAACCGGGCGCGGCCGTGAGATTAGTACCCACGCATTGGTTACCACCAAATGCTTACCGGCCTCCGGCACAATGTGGTCTTTAGCCAATACGTCGCAATACACGCCCTCGCTATCCAGGTTGCCAGCCATCAATTTCAAAACGTCGAGATAACTCCCGACATCAAAGGGCGTCACCGGGCGGTCGTTGTGTTTCTGTAAATGCTCGCTTGCAGCCCGTTCAACTTCGATGGCGCCTTCAATACGGCACGCGACAAAGGCATCAAGCTCCACGCGAGTGTCGGCTGAACGAGGCCGCAACTCAATTGCCATCGACTGCTCATCGAGCAAAACTTCGATCGTCTGGGTTAGAAGCGGATACTCAAAAAGGATTTGCTCTTTGTCGTAGTTGATTTGCCAGGACGCGATTCCTATGCCCCAAACGAGCTCTTGCGGTTTACTAGTCTGCTCCGCCTCCATCTGGTGCATGAGAGTGAAAAGATCGCCATAAAGCGAAATTGTCAAGCGCCTTGGCCGTTCTCCCGCCGCCCACGACTTCCAAGCCGTCGCGTAAGATTCCAGCACCCGGTTTGCTGTGGCCCGATGACTCGCTTCAAAGTGCGCTATTTCCTCCTGGTTTGCAGCGCTGTTGGTTTTCATCGATTGAATCGTCTTGTTCAATTGACGGGTAAAGGCGGCGTCATTCGAGCACGGGCAATGGACCATCTGGCTCTGGGCTAATACGTAGCAACGTTTTGTGAGTTTCAGGGGGCTTTGGGGGTGGTTCAGACGTCAGCCGTGGCACACGTAGCCATATATGGTCGCCGTCAACACGGATATCGAACTCGACACCCGGCAGCCCCGCGATGTCTCTGCGTTGTCGGATAAAACCCTTTGTAGGCGCAAGTCTGTAGCCCCTGGGATTGATTTCCTTGGCTTGTTCCTTGATATAGTCCAGCAAGCAAACCAAGAGTTCGCGTGAATCAGGCATTTAAGCCGGATTCCTCTTTTTCGCCAAGAACCACCGGCAGAAGTCTAGCAATGCGCTCATTCTATCGCCAGACTGTGGGTTTGAGGCAGACGCTTTGATCTTTAAGAAGCTTGCATCCTTCCTGGGGCACCCGCATAAACCTGTGGCGACTCCGATCACTGTAGCAGCGCAAACCTAGGTGCGCGAACTCCGGGGCTGGTTCCGTAGGGCATACCAAGCTTGTGAGACCAGGTGGCTGTGAGATAGAACTACCAGAAACTTGTCCAGGTCCCTCACTCATGCGATTCGTTCGTCGCACGAGCGCGCAATAGAAGTGCGCGGCGCGTCTGTGTCAGCTCCTCCGCGAGCTGCTCCTCGGAAGGTAACTCCAGCTCGTACTTTCGAGCCAAGATTGTGTTCGAAAGTTGCCCTAATGCATAGTGGGCAACTGCTTCATTTCGTTCTGAACAGAGGATCAGACCGATAGGCTCATTCTCGCCGTCATAGCGCCAGTGTTCGCGAGCGTAATTCAGATAGAGATTCATTTGTCCCGCGTCGGCGTGCGTGAATTTTCCGAGCTTCAAATCTATCAAGACCAGGGCGCGAAGACGGCGGTGAAAAAATAACAGATCAATTCTGTACCACTCGTTACCGACGCGAAGGCGCTTCTGCCGGGCGACGAATGTAAAATCGTTCCCGAGTTCAAGCAGAAAGTGTTCCAGATGAAGGATGAGCGCCTGTTCCAGATCGCCTTCGGAGTACTCATCTTTCAGGTCTAAGAATTCGAGTACGAACGGGTCCCTAATTTCCTCCTGTGCGCTAAGCGCGTCGTGTGCATGCGGTTTGGAGGAGAGTTTCTTTTCCGATTTTTTAGCCCGCTCATAAAACAGGGTTGCTATCTGCCGGTCCAACTGCCGGACTGACCAGCCGCCCCCGCAACGCCTCCTCTTCATAGAACTGACGCGCCTGGTCAGTTTTGACCGACAGCAGACGCACGTAGTGAGACCATGTGAGCGGAAAGAGCTGCCCCGCAAGAGATTGTTCAGACAGCGTCTGGATTTTTCCGGACAGGTCAAATAATTCAGACGGTGTCTGAATTATTTCGCGATGAGTGAGGTAGAACAGCCGCATTTGGGAGAGGTTCGTCCGGGCGAAACCTCGGCCCAAACGCTCCGTCAGATCCCTCGCTAGTTCGTCCAATAGGCGTTCGCCATATTTGGCCCTTTCAGAACCCTGTTGCTCATGCTCAACGATCCGCCGCCCTATTTCCCAATACGTAGCCGTCATCACGTGATTGACCGCCCGGCTTGCCGTGCGCCGGGCGTACTCCAGGAGCGAAATAACACCCGAGCAGAGGTCGTCATACGCGGCATCGGAAACTGGGCGGATTGATTTCCTCGAATTCTTCTTCATGAGAACTTCTGTAATTACAAGACCTTACGATATTGTGCAATCATCGCCGGAGAGATTCACGGATTACGGCCAAACCGCGATTCACGATCAGGCTTCCTCCATCGAGGACTGCACTGGGCCACCGCGCCACCGCTCCCACACTGCCTGCATTTGCGCGCGGAACCCGAGTTCCTCTGCATAGACGTGCCGCTCGCGCACCAATTGCAAGACCGCGAGCATGTCGCTGGCAATTTGGTCATCGATGCCCCACAGATCCGTAGGATCCCAGCCGCCGTTTTCCTCCGCGTTGTGCCAGGCCAACAAAAAATTGTCGGCGCGGCGCGGCTGACCGGTATCCCGCATGGCAATGGAGAACAAGCGTTCGAGCGCCTGGTGACCCGCTGTGTTCTTGTTCATTACGATTCGTCCCCTTCTTCCTGGATGGCTTCCGGATCGTGATCACCCCGACTGGTCGGAAATCCGATCCGGCGTTTGGGCTCTTCGCTGGCGCTTCTATGAGGTGTTGGATCGTCTCAAACACGTACTGCACACGACCCTCTTGTTCACTCTGCCGCCACTCAAGCTGATCGAGGCGCCGGGCTAGATCCTCGTGCGTCGTCAGGAGTTGCCGCAGCCGGAGGAACGTGCGCATGATGCAATATTGACCTCGATGGCCCGTTTGCTGGTTAAGACGCCCGAGAGCATAGCGATGCCCTGTTCTGTGAAGACATAGGGCGGATGACGGCGGCCACCCCAACTTGATCTTGCAATTTGCAACCTCAAGTTTTCGAACTCTTCCTTCGTCAGTTGAAACATGAAATCGTTCGGGAACCGGGCCTTGTTCCGCCGGACGGCCAAATTTAGATTTCCGGTGGTCACCTGGTACAGTTCGGCCAGATCGGCATCCAGAATGACCTTGTGGCCGCGGATGAGCCAAATACGGCTCTCGAGGAGGGGTGCGGGAGCGGTGTGGGCAGGGGGCATTGGTGGCGGATTCTGAACTGGATACTCTCGAAGTCTCTCTTCACCCACAGATCTTTTGTTCCATCAGCACAGCACTGGCTCGGTTCACAACCAAGCTCTCCCCATCGGCACTGATGTGCGCCGGGCATTCGGGCCAAAGTACCCGGATTGAATCTAACCACTGGTCGAGCTTTTCGCGAAAACGCCTCGGGCGCGCATATTCAATTGACCCGATTTGGCTTGCCAGGCCGAAAGGACCGAGCAACGGAATCGCCTCCTGGCCCTTTGCCACAAAGCAGCGATATGACAACCACATGAATAGATCGAGAACAGCCGGCGCGCCTGCCAGCAGCTTCACGGCCTCCAGGTCTGCGGGGATGGGGTGAGCCGTGATCTCGCGGTAGAACTCATCGCTCAGCACGATCACGTTCTCAAACTGATCTGACAGGGGGCACTGGTCTGGATCGCGGCTGTACCAGATCTGAGCCTCGCGAAAAAAGCTGAACCGGGAGCGCTGGACCACTTTGGCTCGACCGCTGAGCGCGTCAGTCCCGAAAAAGATTGTCGCGCCGAAGATCCGCTCAAACGCGGCTACCAACCGGCGGTACTCCTTACCTCCCTTATGCATCCCGAACGTTTCCAGCATCTCCGCAGCGGTTCGGAAACGAATCGTCTGGCTCTGCTGCCGAACTGCAAGCGTGGCGAGGTAAATCGGAACAATTCGGTCTTGACCGAACGGCCGCCCGTAGTTCGGATGCCCCGTGATCTGTAGAACGAAATTGCCGTTCCGCCGTTCGTAGAGCAGTTCGTTTTTCGGCGGTTTCCGCACTGGAAGGCCACATAAAACAAATGGCCGCGAACTGAATCCCAAGTTCTGTTTTCCTTCTTCTCGCTTTAATCGAACGATGCCAGTACCCTCTGCCTGGCGAAGCTTCTGCTTCGAAACCACAAGGTCGGGAACCAACCTCTTCAAGACGGACCCGGCTGACTGCATTCCGCTGCTTCCGGTGCCAGATACAGTTCGGGTGTACTCTTTCTGCAAACTTCACCTCGCGTCAGCGCCGAGCGATTTCGGCGCGCGTTAGGCAAAGAAATCCAAGATGTGGGTGCTAGTTTTCGGGAGCCAAAACACTGACCGGTTTTAGGAGTTCAATTAGTTCGTTAAGCCGGTCTCTCTCCCTAAATCCTGAAACTCCATGGTTCCAAATGCTCAGGATGGCCGCCATGGACGCATATGTTCTTTATTTACAA
>JBAUZG010000264.1:0-17633 GCA_049585195.1 Bryobacteraceae bacterium
GCCTGTATGAGTCCGGATTTAATCGAGATCGTCGATTGCCACGCCCATTTTCTGGACGCGCAAGTCCATACCTACCCAATCTTCGAGCAGCGAAGTCCCAGCTTTGAAGTTCTGGTAGGCGATTATAGTTCGCTGCCCAGGCGCTATCTTCCCGAAGACTATTTAAAGGACACCAATGGTTTCGCCGTCAAAACGGTTTGGGCGGAGTTCATGTCGGCCGATCCCGGCAAAGAGGCCCGGTGGGCCGAAAATCTTTCTGGCGCGGCGGGACAACCCCACGGAATCATCGCGGTTGTCGACTTCCTGAGCCCCAACGTCGAGAAAGCTCTCGATTCTTACAGCTCTTTGAGACACGTTCGAGCTGTCCGCCAACATCTGGCATGGCATCCGACCAACCCTCTGCTGCGTTTCGCGGAGCGGCCCGACGTGCTCACCAACAAATGCTGGCAAGAACGGCTTCGCTTGCTACGCAAATACAATTTCTGCTGCGAGATCGAGATCATGGCGCCGCAGCTTGCCGATTTCAGTGGCGTAGCAAGCTCTTTTCCCGATATCCAGTTCATACTTCCCGTGATGGGCTGGCCGGTCGATGTCACCGAAACAGGCCGCCAGGCGTGGAAGAGCGGCATGAAAGCCCTCAGTAGCTGCGAGAACGTCGCGGTCAAGATCTTCGGAATGGAGTGTATCTTCGGCGTTCATTGGACCGTCGCCCAGATCCGGCCCTGGATCCTGGATACGATTGATCTCTTCACACCAAAGCGCTCGATGTTCGCCAGCCACATGCCTATCGCCGGGCTCGCGTGCACCTTTCAAGACCTCTACCGCGCCTACTTTGACGTCGTTTCCGCGTTCAGCGCTTCAGAGAAGCGGAATCTCTTTCATGACACCGCAACCGTAGTCTACGGACTGGCCGGCTCTACTTCGGCGTGCCTTTAACCATTGCTTCCAGTCCGTTCCAGGCAATCTGTACGCCGATACACAAAAGAACGAACGCAATCACGCGCAAAATTCCTTGTACCGTCGCAGGAGCGATCTTCTGAGTGATCCTCGGAGCATACGTATAGCTCAGTAAAATCGTGAAACTCACCGTAACGACCGCAATAGCGATGCCGAAGTGCGCCAGCACATCGCTGAGAACCCCGGCTCGCGAGGCATGCGCGCTCAACGTAACCATGACCACAATACAGCCCGGTCCGGCGGTGAGTGGGAAGGTAAGGGGATAGAAAATCTTCTCTTCCAGATTACCGTTGCCGTCAACGTCCGCACACGCCTTGGACGTTGCCCCTTGATCGCTTTCATTCAGTAATCCCCATCCCATTGCAGCCAGAACCAAACCACCGGCGAGTTGCACGACCGGAAGAGAGATCCCAAAAAATGTCAGCAGCCCCGCTCCAACCAGCTCCACGAGCAACAAAAACAGCGCCGTGCTGACTGCCACCCTCCGCGCCAGATTGCGAAAGACATCGGCCGGCGCCCTCCCAACCACCCCCAAAAACACAAGCGCCGAGCCAAGCGGATTGACAACCGGCAACAGAGCGGTGAACGCAAGCACAAAATATTTCAGGAGCAGCAGCATCCTGCCACGAATAATAGCGAAGCACTGCAAGCTTTCACACCGGCGTGCACACGCCATATGTAAAAGCGCAAACGAGCCCACGAACGGATCACGATTAAGTCACATTTCGGTGTTATTCTTTTGTGGATAGCCATACGGTTGCCTATGGAAGCCCGCGCCAGCGGAGAAGTCACCGTGCTTCTGCAACGGGTCAGGGCCGGCGATTCCAGCGCCGCCGACAAGCTAATTCCGCTCGTTTTGAACGAGTTGCGCGCTTTGGCACGTCTGCAGTTGCGAAGGGAGCGGCCCGGACATACCCTCCAGCCAACCGCCCTCGTCAACGAGGCCTATTTGCGCCTGGTTAACGACCAGGCAAGAGACTGGCAAAATCGCGCTCACTTCATCGGAGTGAGCGCTTCCGTTATGCGAAGGATTCTGATCGACCACGCACGGCGTAAGCAAGCTCTAAAACGAGGCGCGGGCGAACAGGGCCTTGCACAAGCCGACGATTACGCCGGCATTTCATTCGAGCAGGCAGAGGAACTCATTACACTGAATATCGCGCTCGACCGGCTCGAGGAAATGAATCCGCGGCAGCGGCAAGTGGTCGAGATGCGCTACTTTGGCGGGCTGTCACTTGAAGAGACCGCCGAGGCCTTGAGCGTTTCCCCCATCACCGTAAAGCGCGATTGGGTGGCAGCGAGGGCTTGGCTAAAGGGGCAAGTTCGCCCCGAAGCGTTGCGCTAAAACCGGCATGGCACCCACGGAATGGAACCAGATTTTCGAGCTGTTTCATGCGGCTCGCGAGAAATCGGGCGGCGAACGTGTCATGCTGCTCGATACGGCTTGCGGCGAGAACAGCCTCCTCCGGAGAGCCGTTGAAGAGCTGCTGAGAGAGGACGAAGCGGCTAGCGGCTTTTTAAGCAAGCCGCTATTCAGTTCGCTAACCGGCGAACTACTTGGCGCCCGTGTTGTCCCCGGTCAACGCTTCGGACGCTATGTGATCGGGACGCTACTCGGACGAGGTGGAATGGGCGAGGTGTGGTCCGCGCACGACACAGACCTTGACCGCCGCGTTGCCCTGAAATTTCTGTCGCCGGAAGCGCTCGCGGTCTTAGATACTCAGCATGCTATTCGCGAAGCAAAGGCGGCATCGGCGCTGAATCACCCGAACATCGTGACGATTCACGAAGTGGTGCAAGCCGAATCTACAGTCGCGATCGTCATGGAACTTGTCGAAGGACAGTCGCTGCGCGAGGTATGCGGCAAGCCGCTTCCCACCGCGGAGATGCTGGCAATTGGCGCTCAGATAGCCGAAGCCCTCGCTGCCGCCCATACCGGCGGAACGATTCACGGCGATATCAAGCCCGAGAACATCTCGTTGCGCCAGGACCGCTACGTGAAAGTGCTCGACTTTGGTCTGGCGCGCAAAGTCACGACGGAAACAATCGCCCTCGCGAGCAGCCCGGCCCTAGGCACCTTGCGCTATATGTCTCCAGAGCAGGCCCAGGGCAAGCCGCTGACGGCGGCTAGCGACATATTCTCCTTCGGCTTGGTGCTCTACGAGCTGGCAGCCGGACGCCATGCGTTCGCCGCGGCCTCCCCGGTTGATACGACCGAGGCCATCCTCACAAAGGAGCCGCCGTCGCTTTTATCCGTTAATCGTTCCGTGCCTCCGCGCCTTGGTTTGCTTATTCGAGCGATGTTGGCTAAAGAGCCCGAGGCGCGTCCCAGCGCAAGCGAAGTTGCGCGAACGCTAAACGAGCTGCAGAGACCTGGAGGAACTTCCGCGAACCTCGGTTCCGTTGTTTGGAAGTGGGTCATCGGGGCCGTGGTGTTTCTTGGAGCCTGCTTGGCCGGGTGGCGCTGGATCGAAGTACGAGCGGGACGGGAGACGCCCTCGTTCCGTCAGATCACCACGCTTGTGCCCGAAAACCGGGCCACCGCCGCGGCAATTTCGCCGGATGGAAGGCTGGCCGCTTACGCCAATGCCGATGGAATCTTTGTTCGTCAGATGAACGACGGCAGTACACGCCTCGTAGCGGGGCCGCGAGATTTCACGGTAGACCAGATCGCCTGGTTTAGGGATGGCGTCCGGCTGACTGTCAGCGGCTTCTCTACCGCGACCAATATTCCGGAAATTTGGATCGTATCTCTCGCGGGCGCAGCCCCACGCCTGCTTCGCATGCACGCCCGGGAGGCGACGCCCTCGCCGGATGGAACACGCATCGCCTTTATCAGCCAGGACTGGTCCGAAATCTGGTCGCTCGGCGCGAACGGTGAAGATCCGCAGCGGATCGTCTCTGGTCCCGGAACAGACACGTTTCCGCTGGCATTCTGGTCACCCGACGGCAAGCACGTGTTTTATCAGCGTCGCCACTACTCGAAGGTCGAACACCGGAGCTGGGGGCTCGACCGCTACTATCGCCGCAGCTATGAGTCGGTAAGCCTGGATACGAGAAAGGTTGTCGCGAGCATTCCCGATTTGTGGGTGAACTCCGCTGCCGCTCTTCCCGATGGGCGTGTACTTTTTCTGCGGTATGACCGGCCGGGCTCGATGTCCGCCGATCAACTTTGGGAGGTAAAGACCGATCCGAAAACAGGCGCATTCCGCAGCTCGCCACGCCAGGTCGCAAGCCCCGAGGAGCCGAATGAAACCCACATCTACGGCATGACCGCGACGACGGATGGAAAGCAAGTGATGGTTCTCAGACAATCTGACCAAAACAGTGTGTTTGTCGGCGATTTCGATGCGTCGGTGCCGCGCATCGCCAATATTCGCCGGTTGACGCTGGACGAGCGGACGAACTATCCTCATGCCTGGACGGCGGACAGCCGCGCCGTCATTTTCGAGTCGAATCGCAGCGGCGACCATTCCAATTTCGACCTCTTCAAACAGGACGTGAACCAGCGCACGGCCGAAACCATTGTCGCCACGCCCGTGGCCGAGGTGCTACCGCAAATGGCGCCGGATGGCCGTTCGCTGTTGTATGCCGCGGGCACCGTCGGCCTGGCCTCTTCAGACTACAAATTGATGCGCATTCCGATCAATGGAGGAACACCGGAAGAAGTTCCCATTAATGGCGCCCTGGACGAATTTCGTTGCGCCCTTTGGCCTGGCACGCGGTGCGTGCTGCGAACGACCGTTCCCGGTGAATATTACGTGTTCCATGAGCTCGACCCAGTCCGCGGCGAAGGACGCGAGCTGGCGCGCACGCGATGGATTCCGGGGATTCTGGGCGACTGGACCATTTCTCCCGATGGCAAGTATGTGGCAATTCCAAATCACGATCCGCGCGACGCGCGAATACGCCTGTTGGCTCTCGAACCAAAACCGAACGAACCGCGAGAGCAAGAGGTAGTGCTGGAGGCTCTAACCGATTTGAGAGGCCTCGCGTGGGCCGCTGACGGTAAGGGATGGTTCGCCTCCGTGGATACGAACATCGGCAATCGACTGCTATACGTGTATCAGGACGGGCGATTCCATTCGTTGGGAGATATCCAGGGCTGGGCGGTTCCCTCTCCCGACGGCCGCCGTGTGGCGTTCCTCGACCGAATCACCGCCACCAACGCGTGGCTCATAGACCGCCGCTAAGAGTGCAACAAGCCTCCGACGTGGCCGACGTGGCGCGGCGACTCGTCGCTGCCGTGTAGGCACTCATGCCGACACATATGAACCGAAATCCCTACCCATTACAATCGTGATTGCGCGGCACATCTCTTTGCTTCGGTGTTTAGCTCGCGCCATTTCAAATCATGCCAAAAATCGCGTTCTTGTTCCCGGGGCAAGGTTCTCAACACGCCGGAATGGGAAAAGCTCTCGCCCAACATGAGCCCTTGGCCCGCGAGACATTCGAAGAGGCCGACCAGGCACTGGGATTCGCTTTGTCTGAGCTTTGCTTCAATGGTCCGGAAGACCAGCTTCGTCAAACCGAAAATGCGCAGCCCGCGCTTCTTGCCGTCTCCATCGCCGCATGGCGGGTTCTTCAAAACTATGGCTACTCGCCCGATTTCGTTGCCGGACACAGCCTCGGAGAGTACTCGTCTCTGGTGGTAGCCGGATCGCTCACTTTTCCTGACGCCCTTCAATTGGTCCGAAAGCGCGGCCAATATATGCAAGAAGCAGTACCGCCTGGGCGAGGAGCCATGGCCGCCCTCTTGAAGCTCCCTGAAAACAAGCTCGAATCCGTCCTCGCCGAAGCCTCGCTCGGCGAAGTCGTCACTGCCGCCAATTTCAACTCGCCCGAGCAGGTGGTGATCGCCGGCCACGCCGGAGCCGTCGAGCGCGCCATGGATATCGCCAAGGTGGCGGGAGCGAAACGCGCGATTGAGCTGTCTGTAAGCGCTCCCTTTCACTGTCCTCTCATGAAACCCGCACAGGAACGCCTGAAACCGGATCTCGACGCCGCCCATTTCGCCGATCTGAAGATGCCTCTCATCAACAATTGGAAAGCCGAACCCGTCACCTCGTCAGCCGCCGCGCGCGAAGGCCTGTATCAGCAGGTCCCCAACCCCGTCCGCTGGACTGACTCCATCCGCGCCGTCCGCGCCTTGGGTGCTGACCGCTTTGTTGAAGTGGGGGCCGGTTCAGTGCTCACCGGACTCTGCCGTCAGATCGATCCCTCGTTCAAGGGCGCTAAATTCGGCGACCCGGCCGATCTCGAAAAGGTAAAAGATGTATTGGCGTAAGGCAGGTTTGCTCCCCGTCTTACTCGTCCTCGCATCCTGCAATCGCGGAACGAGTTCCGCCGATATCGAAAAATTCCGTCAGGATTTCATCGAGACTTACCTTGCCATGTCGCCAGTCAACGCCACACAAAGTGGCCTCCACAACTACCAAGGAGTCAATCTCGACGGCATTCTCGACGACTACAGCGAGAAAGGCGTGCGCGGCTTTCGCGTCTTCTACAACTCGATGCACGTCTCAGCCGATAAGCTCGATTCGCCTACGCTCGCCCCGGAAGCCCGCGAAGATCTCGATCTCATTCGCCAAACCTGCGAAGCTCAGCTCCTCGATCTCGATCAGATTCAGATCTACCGCCACAACCCAACCATGTACGTCGAGCTGATTGGAAATGCTATCAACGGCCCGTTCACCCTGGCCTACGCCCCCGAAGCTAAGCGCTTTCAGCAAATCATCTCCCGTTTGAACAAGATTCCGCACTTCCTCGATGTCGCCACGACGAACCTTGTTGATTCCCCGGAAGTTTGGAACGCCGTCGCGCAGTCCGAAAACAACGGCAACATCGACCTGATCGACAACCAGGTTCGCGCCAAGGTCCCCGCTGCTCTGAAGGCCCGATACGACTCTGCCGCCGCCCAAGCCATCACCGCCCTCCGTTCGTTTAACGCCTGGCTCGCCGGTACCTTGAAGGGACACTCGAGCAACTGGCGGCTTGGCCCAGACCTCTATCGCCGCAAATTCGGTTACACGCTCGCAAACGGCGATACACCGGAGACCATGCTTAACGCCGCAGAATCGAAACTTTACGACATTCGCGGCGAAATGCGCGCAGAGGCAGCCACGCTCTGGCCCAAATATTTCCCCACGCGCAAGGCTCCTTCCGATGAACAAGAGCTGGTTTCAGCGGTGCTCGGCAAGATCGCTCTCGACCACACTACGCCGGACAAATTTTTCGACGTGGCCAAGGCAGACGTCGCCCAAGCAACCCAGTTCGTTCGCGCCCATCGCCTCCTGATGCTGCCCGGCCTCAATAACCTCCAGGTCGTGCCCACGCCCGAGTTTATGCGCGGCGTCTATGGCGTCGCGGGATTCCAGCCCGCTCCGCCGCTCGAACCCTCCCTTGGCGCGTTTTTCTGGATTACTCCCTTCGACCCCGCCATGCCCAAGGCAGACGTCGAATCCAAGCTCCGCGAATACAACAAATGGGGATTGGAAACCATCGTGCTTCACGAAGCCGTTCCCGGCCATTTTGTCCAGTTTCAGTATTCAAACACCGTCGAGCCGCGATCGCGCGCCGTGCTACGCGAAGTGCTCTCCAACGGCCCCTATGTCGAGGGCTGGGCCGTCTACGCCACCCAGCTTATGGTCGAGCAGGGGTTCGATGCCTCGCCCGAGATGAAACTCACCTTCGACAAACAGATGCTGCGCGTCGTCGCCAACGCAATTCTCGACATCAAAATGCAAACCCAGGGAATGACCGACCAGGATGCTCTTGACTTGATGATTCACCAAACCTTTCAGGAACGCGAGGAGGCCGTCGCCAAGCTTCAACGCGCCAAGCTCACCTCCTGCCAGTTGCCTACTTACTTCGCAGGCTGGCAAGCCTGGCTCAAGCTTCGGACAATGTATCGCCAGAAACTTGGTAGCGCGTTCGATCTAGCACGATTCCACGATGTCGCCCTGAAAGAAGGCGCCCTACCAATGCCGGCCGTCACACGGCTAATTCAAAACCCTCGCTGACGTGCCTGTGGAGCGGGCCTCCCGGCCTGCCCATGCCGCCATTCCTGGCGGCATCTTTTTCCCTCTGGATCAAGCCCCACGTATCCACGCGTCTACTTTAACGCCTCATTCCCGCGCGTTTACACTGGAAATTTACGCCTATGAAACTGTGTGCGCTCGTCGCTCTCCTCGCCGCCGCCTCAAGCGGACTGTTCGCTCAAAACGCTGAATCGAAGCCGGCGTCCGAAAGCGGCATTGATCTGAGCTCTATCGACAAAACTGTCGACCCCTGCGTCGACTTCTATCAGTACGCTTGCGGCAATTGGCTCAAAAATAACCCAATCCGCAAAGAAGAATCGCGTTGGGGCCGTTTCTCCGAGCTGCACGAGCGCAATCAGCGAATCTTGCGGCAGATTGCCGAGGATTCGGCTGCCCACACTTCCCGATCGGCGCTCGACCAGAAAGTCGGCGATTTCTACGGCTCCTGCATGGCCGAAGACCACATCGAGAAGCTCGGAGCCCAGCCTCTCCACGATGAACTGGCTCGTATCAACGCCATCTCATCACAAAAAGATCTGATCGACGAAATCGCCCGGCTGCATGAGCGCCAGGTCGAGGTCTTTTTCAATTTCGGCTCTTCTCCCGATCCGGATAACGCCAAGATGGAAATGGCCGGCCTCGACCAGGGCGGCCTCGGCCTTCCCGAAAAGGATTACTACTTCCGCACCGATCCCGATTCCGTCGAATTAAGGAAGAAGTACGTCGCGCACATCGCAAAGATGCTTGAACTGATCGGTATGCCCGCGGCTGAAGCGCAGGACCGCGCCAATTCAATCATGAAAATCGAAACCGATCTCGCCAAAGGCTCGCTCGATGTCATACAGCGCCGCGACCCCAAGGCTTTGGTCCACAAATACAACACCGATCAACTCGCGCAAATCAGCCCCGACCTCAATCTGCGCGAGTATTTTACCGATCTCCAGGCGCCTTCTTTCGCCATCGTTAATATTGCCACCCCCGAGTTCTTCAAGACGTTGAATCACGTTATGGAAACCTATAAGATCGATGGCCTAAAACCTTATCTCGTCTGGCACTACGTGAGTTCAAGCGCCCCTGCGCTTCCCAAGGCCTTCGTGGATGAGAATTTCGATTTCTACGGTAGAACCCTCCAGGGAACACAAGAGCTGAGACCCCGCTGGAAACGCTGCATTCAAATGACGGACGGCGAACTGGGCGAGGCAATCGGCAAGAAATATGTTGAAGAGACTTTCGGACAGGAAGGCAAGCAACGGACCCTCGCAATGGTCACCGAAATAGAGCACCAGATGGCGCTCGATCTCCAGTCGCTCACCTGGATGAGCCCTGAGACCAAGCAGCAGGCCCTCATCAAGTTAAAGGGAGTGACCAACAAAATCGGTTATCCCGATAAGTGGCGCGACTATTCGCCCTTGAATATCGTAACGGGCGACTATCTGGGGAACATGTACCGCGCCAACGAGTTCGATACTAAGCGCGACCGAAATAAGATCGGTAAGCCGGTCGACAAAGCCGAATGGGACATGACCCCGCCCACCGTAAACGCTTATTACGATCCCACGCAGAATAACATCAATTTTCCCGCCGGTATCCTGCAGCCTCCCTTCTATTCCAATAAAGCCGACGACGCCGTTAACTACGGCGGCATTGGCGCAGTCATCGGCCATGAGTTGACGCATGCCTTCGACGACGAAGGCCGGCAATTCGACGCCAACGGAAACCTTCGCGATTGGTGGCAAAAGCAGGACGAGGAGCGTTTCCAAAAATTAGCCGATTGCATCGACGAAGAATACTCAAGCTTTCAACCTATTCCCGGCGTCCGTATTCGCGGTAAGCTGACGCTCGGCGAAAATACCGCCGACAATGGCGGCTTGCGTTTGGCCTATATGGCGCTGATGGATAGTCTGGCCAAGCACACCGGCGTCGACGACGCGAAGAAGGACGGCTATACCACCCAACAACAATTCTTTATTAGCTTTGGCCAGATCTGGTGTGAAAACGAAAGACCCCAGTCGGAGCGCTTGCTCTTGCAAACGAATCCACATTCCCCGCCCAAGTATCGTGTGAACGGAACGGTAAAGAACATGGAGACGTTCTCTCAGGCATGGGGCTGTAAGCCCGATCAGTCGATGTTTGCCGCGCCTGGCAAAGCGTGCCGCGTGTGGTAACATGCAGCCGCGTCAAACGTCCTTTGCCAAACGCGTTACGCCTCCCGGAGAACATGTGGCAATAGAAGAGCTCAGCCAGGAAAAGGCGACTAGAAATCCGTTGTTGGAACCGTTGTTCCCGATTCCTTTCGATCAGATCAAGGCCGAGCACATTGAACCGGCCATAACAGAGCTGCTCGGCGAAATGCAAGCGAGGATCGATCGCCTTGGCGATCCCGCGACGCCCAAAACGTACGAGGATGTTCTACTCGGTCTTGACCGGGCCACTGAGCCGCTCGACTACGCTATGGCTCTCGTCCGCCACTTGGAATCCGTCGTTACAACTCCCGCCTTGCGCGCCGCTCACAATAATGTGCAAGGGCCCGTCAGCGCCTTCTACTCCTCTATCCCTCTGAATAGCAACTTGTGGTCGGGCATAAAGGCCGTCGCCGCAAGCCCGGCTTCACAATCTCTCGCTGGCGTCCACAAGCGGTTCCTCGAAAAAACGCTTTCCGGCTTCCGGCGCGCCGGAGCCGATCTCGACGCCGCCGGAAAGAAGAAACTCGAAAAGATCGACGTCGAGCTCACCGAAGTGACCACGCGATTTTCAGAAAATGTCCTCGACGCTACCAAGGCCTATGAGCTGCACTTGACAACCGAGTCTCAACTTGCCGGCTTACCTGAATCGGCTCAGCTCGCCGCGCGCGAAAGCGCACGTTCGAAAGGCAAAGATGGCTGGCGCCTGACGCTCCAGGCGCCCAGCTACATCGCGGCCATGACCTACCTCGACGACCGCTCGCTCCGGCGCGAGCTTTGGGAGGGTTCGAACGCGCGCGGCACTTCCTCCCCTTACGATAATCGCGATCTCATCTATCAGATCCTCAGGCTTCGCCGCGACAAAGCAAGGCTTCTTGGTTACGCTGACTTTGCCGATCTCGTCCTCGAAGACCGCATGGCCCGCAACGGAATCCAAGCCCAGCGTTTCCTCGAAGACTTGCGTGAAAAGACACTTGTCTCGTTTGAGCGCGAAAACGCGAGCCTCTACGATTTTGCGCGCGGCTTGGGCTATCACGACATCGAACCGTGGGACGTCTCGTACCTCGCAGAAAAACAGCGCGCTGCGCTCTACGAATTCGACGAGGAAGAGCTTCGCCCGTATTTTCAGCTCGACAACGTCGTCGCCGGCATGTTCGAGATCTTCTCCCGTCTGCTTGGAATTCGCGTCAAAGAAGAGCCTTCCATCCGCGGCTGGGATCCTGCCGTGAAATATTACAGGGTCGAAGATGACCAATCCGGCCTGGCGCTGGGTGGCTTCTATACCGATTGGTTCCCGAGAGAAAACAAACGCGGCGGCGCGTGGATGGATTCACTCGTAACCGGAGAGCCCGATCGCGGAGAGCCCCATCTGGGCCTGATCTGCGGTAACTTAACCCCGCCCGTTTCCAATACCCCCTCGCTATTAACTCATCGCGAGGTTGAAACCATTTTTCACGAGTTCGGTCATTTGCTCCACCATGTGCTGAGCCGCGTCCCCGTCCGAACCCTCTGCGGCACCAACGTCCCCTGGGATTTTGTCGAGTTGCCCTCCCAAATCATGGAAAACTGGTGCATGGAGCGCGATGCCATCGATCTGTTCGCGCGCCACTATAAGACCGGCGATCCCATTCCCGGCGATCTATTTGAAAAAATGAGGCGCGCGCGCAACTTCAGAAGCGCCAACGCCCAGATGCGCCAACTGGGTTTCGGCATTGCCGATCTGAAGCTCCACCGCGAATTCGATACCGCCGCCGGGGGTGATGTGATCGAATACAGCCGCGATATCCTGGCTCAGTTTGCGCCCACCCCGTTACCTGAAAAGTACGGTATGATCGCCAGCTTTACACATCTTTTCGGTAATCCCGTTGGATATGGCGCGGGGTACTACTCCTACAAATGGGCCGAGGTTTTGGATGCCGATGCCTTCACCCGATTCAAGCAGGAAGGCATCTTCCAGACCGTCGCGGGCTTGGCCTATCGCAGCGAGATCCTCGAAAAGGGTGACAGCGAAGACCCCGCGCAGCTTTATCGAAACTTCATGGGCAGAGACCCAGATGCCAATGCATTACTCGAAAGATCAGGACTTCTAACAACTACGTGATAAGGATTTCTCAGTTGTGCGTCTAACCTTTCAAAGCGGGCCGCCGCGCCCTAGACGTATGTTTCAACTCTGAAAGGCTTGTCGTTACTTCATGGACGCAACCGCCCACGCCGCTGCGGACGAGAATGAGCGCCTGAAACGGGAAAATGCCGAACTAAAGGCGCGGCTCGCTGACCTCTCGTCGATTGTCACCCTGCTTCCCGTCCCCATCGCCATCTCTGCAGACGCGAAGGCTAATGAAATCGAGGCCAATCCGGCCTTTGCCGCTTTGCTCGGAGTCGAGACTGACTTCAATATCGCCGAAACCGGATCGAGCGCAACGGACCTGCCATTCCATATCTGCCGCGACGGCAAACGGGTCGACGCCCAGGATTTACCAATTCGAAAAGCGGGCCGCCTCGGGCAAGAGATCCACGATGAGCTCGAGATCGTTCGCGACGACGGCATCCGGTACGACATTTACGGCACCGCCAAGCCGTTATTCGACGAGCACGGAAATGTCCGGCGCGTTGTTGGCGCTTTCGTCGACGTGACCGATCGGAAACGCGCCGAACGCGCCCTCTACCAATCCGTGGAAGCGTTACGCAAAGCCAACGAGGAGCTCCAGCAGTTTGCCTACGCCGCCAGTCACGATCTGCAAGAGCCGCTAAGGACTATCTCGAGCTACGCTCAGTTGCTCGAGCGCCGCTATGGTGGCGACAAGGAGGCCTCCGAATATACGGCATTCATCGTCGAAGGCGTCAGCCGCATGAATACATTAATCAGCGATCTGCTGACCTATTCCCGTGTGGGACCCGCCTCCGAATTGAAACGCGCCCCCTTTGAGCTCGCGAACGCCCTTCAGTGGGCCCTCCTCAATCTCGACCATTCTTTCCGCGAACGCAACGCCACCGCCACTCGTGACGAGCTGCCGGAGGTAATTGCTAACGAGTCGCAGATGACCCAGTTGTTTCAAAACCTTCTTAGCAATTCGCTCAAATACAGAAGCAGCCTTCCCCCGCTCATCCACGTTGCAGCTGAAGATTCGGGCGATGAATGGATCATTTCAGTTCGGGACAATGGCGTCGGCATCAAGCCCGAGTACGCCAATCACGTCTTTGGTGTTTTCAAACGCCTGCATGGAAGAGATGTTCCCGGCACCGGCATTGGACTCGCCATCTGCCGCAAGATTGTCGAAAATCATGGCGGCCGTATCTGGGTGGAAAGCGATGGGAAGAACGGTTCAGATTTCCGCTTTACCCTCCCCAAATAACTCGGAGGGTGGGCTTCAGCCCGCGCGGGACTTCAGTCCCGCACCGCCATGTAATAAACTCACTCCCATCAGGAGATCACCTTGAACAAACCTTTTCACCGCCGCCATTTTCTGAGAAGCGCGGTTGCCGCGAGCGGCGTCCTCACCTCGACGCCCGCGTTTCTGGAAGATCCTCTCTTTGCCCAAACCAACCAACCGCCGGCGTCCGGCGATGGCACCCGTCTCGGCATCATCGGTGTCGGCATGCAAGGCTCCGGCCTCCTTTCGAACGCGCTCACGCTTCCCGGTGTCACCTGTGTCGCCGCCGCCGATCTCTATGACGGCCGTCACACGCTTGCGCGCCAGCTCACGAATAATACAGGCCTTCCCACAACACGCCGCTACCACGAATTACTCGAACGCAAGGACATCGACTGCCTCATCGCCGCCGTACCCGACCACTGGCACATGCGCGTCGTCGTAGACGCCTGCAATGCCGGCAAAGATATCTATTGCGAAAAGCCCATGTCGCATACCGTTCCGCAGGGCTTCGCCATGGCCGAAGCCGCCCAACGCAACCATCGTATCGTCCAGATCGGCTCCCAGCGCGTCAGCTCCGTCCTCTGCGCCAAGGCCCGCGAGATGTACCACGCGGGCGTCATCGGCGATATCGAAATGGTCGAGCTCAGCCTCGGACGCAACAGCCCAACCGGCGCTTGGGAGTATCCTCCTCCGTTTGACGCCTCGCCCGAAACCATCGACTGGGACACCTGGCTGAACGACGCCCCCAAAATCCCTTTCGACAAATACCGCTTCGCACGCTGGCGCTGCTGGCACGAATATGGCACCGGCGTCGCCGGCGACCTGATGGTTCATTTGCTCAGCGGAATGCTCTACACCCTCGGCTGGAACGAGGCGCCGCGTTCGGCTTCCGCATTAGGCGGCATCTTTCGATGGAAAGACGGGCGCAACATGCCCGATCTTCAATCCGTGCTATTTGATTACCACGGAATTCCGGTTTACGTGCGCTTGAGCCTGGCCGCCGAAACGCCTGAAATGGCTCGCTTCCTGGGTCCCAAAGGTATTCTCGAAGCAAGCGGCACTTCATTGCGCTTCATTCCCCAAACTGGCGCCGATGAAAGCCCAAGCTACTACGCGGGCAGCTTTCCCAGCCAAATGCGACTCGAGTATGAAACCGCCTGGCATCGCGAACACGATCCTAAGCCCGGCCACGAACCACTCAGCCGCGACACCGTCTTCCAGGGCAACGATTGGGACGACGTCCGCCCGCACCTATGGAACTTCTTCCAGGCGGTCAAAAGCCGGAAGCCCGTCGCCGAGGACGCCGTATTCGGCAATCACGCTGCCATTGCCTGCCACATGGCCAACGAATCCTACTTCCGCAAGCAGCCGGTCTATTTCGATGCCGAGTCGAAGTCTGTCCGCACCTGATTACGATGCCTCGCAATCTTTCTTGAGCAGTATCTCGAGGCCCGTCAGGCTCTCTCGAATCTCCGTATCGCGGAACTTCGTCTTCGAAATCATCTGCTCAAATCCACTTTTTGTGTAAGCTCGCTTCAGCAGCATGAACCGAAACGTCAGTTTCGTTATCGCTCCGTTCACGGCGCCCAGCCGCATCCCATTTACAGCCTCTTTGATCGCATCCTTCGACGCGTCTCCGCGCAGGTCGATAATCAACGCTTGCCCGCCAGGCTTAAGAACGCGATGCATCTCTTCAAGCGCCCGAACCGGCTCGGTGAAATTCTTGAAAGCCGCTCGGCACAGAACAAAGTCAAATGTGTTGTCGCCGAATATCATGCTCGACGCGTTACCGAGGTGAAAATCAACCCGCACACCTGCTTTCGCTGCATTGGCGCGGGCTATTTCGACAAACGTTTTGCTAATGTCCAGCCCAGCGACCTGATAGTTCCCGAGCTTCGCCAGTTCGATCGCGAAATATCCTGGCCCGGGAGCCACTTCGAGCACGCTACCCTCTGGCGGAGTCAGTTCAGCCGCACGCCGCGCAAGCGCCTTAAACTCCTCTAGTGACTTTTTAGTAAGCGACGCATACCACTTTGCGACGGCTCCCTCCATTCCCAAACCTTTGAAGGGCTTTGCAGTCGATACAAAAGCCGGCATAAAATCTTCCTTTCCGAAGCGATCATAGCCAGCTTTCAAACCGCGTTGAAGCCTGATTCGGCGAACGCAGCCTCGAGACCGACGAATGCCCCGCCATCACCGGCGAAAACGTAGCTTCCTGCAATACACTCACTTCGCCAGGAAATCCTCCCCTGCAAGTCGACCCATTTACGCGGCGACAACGATCGTGAACTCCCGGCGTGTAAAGACGGGCACATAGGTAACACTTTGGACCAGGCACAGTCGTCCGCCTTGGCAAAGGTACAACTCAATGCAACGCTGATAAGGGCGGGAATTATTGATATCGGTCCCCGAGAGTCTGGGTTCAAAGGTAACTCCTTTGAGCGTGGTGCGTCGCAATTGTGAGACCAAACTTGAGCGAGCGGTTTTTCCTTGCATTCCTCGTTTCCGTTAACGGGCAAGCAGGATCGCGGTGGCCGTTCGTGGGAACCGAATGTCCGCGCAGGGGGCACTGAGCCGGCTGCTTGACATGGAGATCTCCTTCATATAGAATCTCTCTATATGGAACTGCTTAAGGGCACGCTCGACATGCTCGTGCTCAAAACCCTCATCTTCGGCCCCATGCACGGTTACGGCATCGCGCAAGCCATCCGCGGCGCCTCCGATGACGCGCTCGATATCGAGTTCGGCTCGCTTTATCCGGCTCTCAAACGCTTGGAGCTGAAAGGTTGGATTGCTTCGAAGTGGAATACCTCAGAGCTGAACCGCCGCGCCAAATTTTACCGCCTCACCCCCGCTGGCCGGAAGCATCTCCTCGAGGAGCACTCCAGATGGTCTGAATTCGTGGAAGCAGTCACCAGCGTCATGGGTCCGGTGCCGGCGCGCGCCGCGAAAGGTCCTGGAAAGGAATAAAGGTCAAGCAGATGAACTGGCAAAAACTGAAGTTCTTGTTGCCCTCTGTGCGCCGCCAAGCCGATCGCGATATGCGCGAAGAACTCGAATCACTCGCGGCGCTAGCTCCATCCGGCGAACTTGGCAACCTGACCTTGGCGGCCGAAGACGCGCGCGATATATGGGGATGGACGTGGCTCAGCAGCACGACTGCCGATATCCGCTATGGTTTCCGCACTTTGCTCCGCCAGCCTGGCTTCCTAGTGGCGGCAGTGCTCACTCTGGCTCTCGGTGTCGGTGCCAACACCACCATATTCAGCGTCATGAACGCCACTATTCTTAAGCCGCTGCCGTTTCCCGGCATCAGCAGTCTCGTGCTCGTCTGGGAGACCTTTGGCAAAGGGCCAGGTAATGAAAGCATCATTTCCGCACCTGACTTTTGGGATTTCGAAAAACAGACACATTGTTTCGAAGGAATAGCGATCTTCGATTCTTCGGGCCGCGGCTACAATCTCTCGACTAGCAGCAGTGAGCCGGAACAAGTGCCCGGTTTGCGCGTCTCAGCAAGCTTTTTTCCGGTACTAGGTGTGAAACCCATGCTCGGGCGCACGTTTCTTCCGGAAGAAGAATTCCTTGGCAGAGACCACGAAGTCATCTTGAGCTACGGCCTTTGGAAGCGTCGCTACGGTGCAGACGTTGCCATTATCGGCCATGCCATCAAGGTCGACGGCGAAGATTTCACCGTGGTTGGTGTCATGGCTCCTGATTTCACTTGGCAGTTCTGGGGCGGTCCACGTCAACTGTGGGTGCCCGTTGGCTACACCAAAACGGACTATACCCGCAACGGCGAAAGCTTTCTTTCCTTTGCCCGTCTGAAACCCGGCGTCAGCATCGCTCAGGCTCGTTCGGAGCTAAATACCGTCGCCACTCGCCTCGGCAAGCTCTACCCCAACGACAAAGCCGGAATGGGCGGCACGGTGGAATCATTGGGCGGCTACGGCTTGGAAGGTCTACGCCACACCATGCTGGCTCTTCTCGCAGCCGTGGTCTTCGTGTTGCTCATTGCGTGCGTCAACGTGGCCAATCTCATGTTGGCCCGAAGCGCGTCCCGGCAAAAAGAATTTGCTATCCGC
>JBAUZG010000265.1:0-2253 GCA_049585195.1 Bryobacteraceae bacterium
GAGCAAGAAGCCAGTGGGAAGGCGGTGGGCCCTTTCTGCCGCGAGCGCGGACTGTGAGAGGCGACGTTTTACCAATGGCGGAAACGGTTGCGAAAAAGCGAGACGGTGCGATTTGCGGTACTGGAGGCGAAGGCGGAAGCGCTGAGCTGATCTCCGCACTGGAATTAGTGTTGAGCGGCGGCGAGCGTCTGCGCATCGGTAAGGGCGTGGACGCGGCGACCCTGCGCCTGGTGCTGGACGTAATACGAGCATGATTCCTCTGCCGGCCAGCGTGCGGGTGTATGTGTGCTTGACGCCGTGTGATATGCGGCGGAGTTTCGATGGGCTGCACGCCCTGGTGCGCGATCACCTGGAGTTGGATGCCTTCGCCGGACATCTCTATTTATTTGCCAACAGGAGGAAAGACCTGCTGAAGATTTTGTACTGGCATCACAGTGGCTTTGCGATTTGGGCGAAGCGCTTGGAGGCAGGAGTTTTCGCGATTCCTTCCGGCGAATCTGGCGCAACGCACTTTGAGATCACGGTAGAAGAATTGGGAGCACTGCTAAGCGGGATCGATCTGAGCACCGCCAAGCGGAGCAAGCGCTATCGCCGTGCCGCAGCATAAAAACATTTCAACTTACTTCTGATTTTTATTGTAGGCGGGCCTGTTCCTGGTTAATCTGGGAACAGTGCCGCCGATTGATCCCAACACATTGCCGAAAGACGTGGATGTGTTGCGCAAGATCGTGGTCGATCTGTGCGAGCAATTGAGGCACGAGAGCTCGGAGAAAGAAAAGTACCGGAGTCTGTTGCGTGAACTGCTGGAGGCGCAGCGCGACCGCAAGAGCGAACAGCTTTCCAAGGAGCAATTAGCGTTGTTCGAGGCGCTCTGGAAGGCTAGCGATCCAGAAGAAGCAGATTCCGAGCCGGTTTCTGAGGAAGAGCAGGAACAGTCCAAGGAAGCACAAGCCCCCAAGCGCAGCGGGCGGCAGCCGCTGGCGCGGAATGTCACGCGGGAACGGATCGTGCATGATCTAGCCGATAGCGAGAAGCATTGTGATGGCTGCAACAAAGATCTGCGGTTGATCGCCGAAGAGACCAGCAAACGCTACGAATACATTCCGGCGTCGATCAAAGTGATCGAGGATGTGCGGCTGAAGTATGCCTGCGATTGCACGGTGAAGACGGCGGATAAACCGGCGCAGCCGATTGAGAAGAGCACCGCCGGGGCGAGCATGCTGGCGCAGGTCATCGTCAGCAAGTTCGCCGACCACCAACCGTTGCACCGGCAGGAACAGTTGTTCCGGCGCCAGGGCGTCGAGATCTCGCGCAAGACCATGGGCGGCTGGCTGCCGGCAGTGGCCGAACTGTTCGACCCGCTCTATCTGGCGGCGAAAAAGCTGCTGTTCGAGTCCAAGGTAATCGGAACCGACGACACGGGCGTGAAAGTGCTGGATCGAAAATTGCCGTTTCCGCGGACCGGCCGCATCTGGCCGTATGTCGGCGATGCCGATCATCCGGTAGTGATCTATGACTATACGCCGACGCGCGGCCGCGACGGTCCGGCGCAGTTTTTGAATGGATATACCGGATACCTGCAAGCCGACGCTTATTGCGTCTACGATGCTTTTTTCAAACCCGTGCGAGGGCTGATAGAGGTGGGGTGCATGATGCATGCACGCAGGTATTTCTATAAGGCATTGGATTCGGACCAGCAACGCATGGGTAAGGCGCTGCATCTGATCGCGCGACTCTATGCGGTCGAAGACCGCGCCAAGGGTCTGGGGAGCGAGGAGAGGCTGGCAGTGCGAAAGCAGTTGTCGGCTCCGGTGATCGCGAAACTGCACCAGTATCTGCTCGAGATCCGCGACGAAGTTCTACCGAAGAGCCCGGCTGGCAAAGCGGTGCGCTATGCACTGAATCAGTGGGAGGCCTTGACGCGCTTTCTCGAAGACGGCGATCTGGAGATCGATAATGGTGCCACCGAGCGGGCCAACCGCAGCATCGCTATCGGGCGCAACAATTGGGTATTCTTTGGTAGCGACGCCGGCGGTAAGACGGCGGCCGTATTACTGAGCTTCATAGCCACCTGCAAGCGGACCGCCGTCGAACCGTTCGCCTGGTTCCGGGATGTGCTCTCGCGCATCGCTACACATCCTGTGAATCGGCTCGCCGAACTGTTGCCCCATAACTGGAAGCCCTTAGACGCTGCCGTTCAAGCCTGATCACGCTATCCTCCTCGAGGCGCAAGGCGGTTTACCAGACGCTTAC
>JBAUZG010000266.1:0-13500 GCA_049585195.1 Bryobacteraceae bacterium
ACGTTCATTTCCTACAAGAGGAAAGCCGAGGCCGATGCTGTGCGGCTCCGCCCGCATCCCTACGAGTTCGCGCTGTACTACGATATTTGATCTGCGGCACGAGCACTGTCGGCTCGCAGCCGACGGATTAGATCGCGCGATGGCGCTGCAAACCGGGAAATCAGTAACTTCGACGTTGGCGGCGGAACGAAGCTATTCTGCCCTACGTTGCTCTCGCAAACGGCGTCGCCGACTGAGGCATTGGAACTTCGATCCAAGTAGTTGTCCGATATCCCCACATTTCAGCGTGTGAGCAAAACATTGATCTATGTAGCCTTTTTCGAATGTCACGGCTTCGGAAATCGGAGTGTGATTCCTGCAAGTACCACGCTGCTTGGATAGCCTAAAAACAACCGAATGGATGAAAAAGTTCTCACTGCCTGGCTGCCAACATGTGGCGGAAAGGCATCGTCTTCACTAAGCGAGCAAGAACTCATGCGCGGCCTATAGTCGAGCAAGAAACTGATTCTTTTATCCAGTTCGCTGAGAAATGATCTTGACACGCCTAAACATCTAGGGGTATGCTGCCCATAGCGTCGATATGCCGAAGAACGACTTGCAGGGGACGTTGGATTTGTTGGTTCTCAAGACGCTGTCGCACACGCGCTCGCTTCACGGTTACGGGATTGTCCAGCATATCCAGCGCGCTTCCGATGACTTGCTGCGAGTGGAAGAGGGTTCCCTCTATCCGGCGCTGCATCGTATGGAGCAGAGTGGTTGGATCGCTTCCGAATGGGGCCTAACCGAGACTAATCGAAGGGCAAAGTATTACAAGTTGACGGCTTCCGGGCGGAAACAGTTGCAGGCGGCCGAACAAGATTTTCAAGAACTGGTGAAAGGCGTATTCGCGCTAATGCGCTACGCATGAGGTGATCCCGTGTCGCTATATCGTCGGGTTGCGAACCTTTTTTGTCGCGCGAAGCTCGAACAGGAAATCGACGCCGAGATTCGTTCGCATATTCAACTAAGAATCGATGATAATATCGCCGCTGGAATGACGCCGGAGGAAGCCCGTCGCGATGCGCTGCTTCGTTTTGGAAACCGGAGTGCACTGAAAGGAGACGCGACGGCCGCGGATACGGCAGTGGTGCTGGATGGTGTGGCGCGCGACATTCGCTATGCCGTGCGCCAGTTGCGCAAATCCCCCGGCTTTGCTATTACAGCAGTCGTCACGCTGGCACTTGCCATTGCGGCGAATGTGGCGGTCTTCAGTGTTCTGAATGCGCTCGTGCTGAGGCCGCTCAACGTGGCCGCATCGGACCGGCTCGTGCAGGTAGTGAACAAGCCTCACGGGTCTATTAGCCAGTCGTATCCAGACTACATCGACTATCGCAGCCAAAACACAACCTTCAGCGATATGGCCATCTATCGAATCGGATTAGCCGGCCTGAGCACGGGAGCCGCCGCCTACAAGTGCTGGTTCTACGAAGTATCGGGTAGTTACTTCGGCATGCTAGGCGTGAAGCCGGAACTCGGCCGGTTGTTCGATTCCCGCGACGAGCATGGGCCCAATTCCGTGCCTTACATCGTTTTGAGCGATGCCTTCTGGCACTTGCATTTTGGCGGTGATCCGGGAATCGTTGGCAAAACCATTGACCTGAACAAGCAGCCGTTCACGATCATCGGCATCGTTCCAAAAGAATTCCACGGCACGGAGCAAATCTTCTGGCCGGACGTCTTTGCGCCGATCGTCAATGAGCAACAAATTGAGAGATACGATTTTCTACACCAGCGTTTTAGTCATGGCTCCTTCGTGATCGGAATGCTGAAACCAGGCGTGACCGCGCCACAAGCCACCGATAACTTGAATGCAATTGCGCGCACACTGGCAAAACGGTATCGGGAAGACGATGGCTTGAACGCGCGCCTGGTAACGCCTGGATTGAACGGCGATCAAATGGGCGATCCCGCGCGCGGATTCCTATCCGCCACCATGGTCATGGCGTTCCTGGTTCTCGTGGCGGCGTGCATGAATCTGGCCGGCATCTTTGCCGCGCGTGCTTCCGATCGTGGCCGCGAGTTAGCGATCCGGCTGGCAATCGGTTCCAGTCGCTGGCACATTTTGCGCCAACTTTTAGCGGAGGCTCTATTGGTCTCGCTCATCGGCGGCGTAGCGGGCACGTTTCTCGCTGCCATTTTGCTGCGGGCGCTCACATATTGGCAGCCATTCGGCGAATTTCCCGTCCGCGTCACTGTGATTCCGGATGCAAGCGTTTATATCGTCGCCGTGCTGTTGTCACTGGTAAGCGGCATCTTGCCCGGGCTATTCCCCGCGCGGCAAATCTGGCGCATGGACGCAACTCACGTCATGAAAGGTGGCGCCAGTGCGACGGCATTTCGCCGATTGACTTTGCGCGATCTTCTGCTGGGCGCGCAGATCGCCCTATGCGCGCTGTTATTGACCGCCTCTTTGGTTGCTCTTCGCGGAATGGAGCGCTCGCTCAACGCCCCGTTAGGATTCCAACCACAAGGAGCCATGCTGGCCTATACGGACCTGCACATGGCAGGCTACTCCGGCGACTCGCAGTTAACTTTTTATAAGCGTCTGCTGGATGCAGCCGCGCGCCTTCCCGGTGTCCTTTCTGCCGGAATCATTGACGAGACGCCGCTGAGCGCCGGCGGCAATAGCGGGCCAGTCTACCGCGAGGGAACAACGGATTTCCGCGCCTCAAACAGTGTGACGGAAGCGAGAATCTTTTCAATTTCTCCCGGCTATTTACATGCTGCGAAAACCCACCTGTTAGCCGGTCGCGATTTTACGTGGCATGACGACACTAAAGCACCGAAGGTTGTCATCGTGAATGAGACGTTCGCGCATAAGATATTTGCAAGCTCTGCGGCCATCGGGCGCCGTTTCGCTCAGGGAGACGGTTCGCGGTGGCAGGTCGTTGGCATTGTGGAGGATGGAAAATACAATTTTCTGACCGAAGAGCCGCAGGCGGCGATGTTCTTTCCCTCAGCGCAATATCCGGTTAGCGACGTGACTCTGGTCGTTCGCTCGCACCTGCCGGAGGCCGAAATGGCGTCCACCTTGAACCGCATGCTCGCGAAAATTGATCCGAACCTGCCGTTCACCATTCAAAGCTGGCCCGATTCCCTGGCACTAATGCTCTTTCCGGCACGCGCGGCGACCGTGACCCTTGGCGTCATGGGACTATTCGCAGCCGTGCTCGCAATCACCGGTGTGTTCGGCATGGCGGCTTATTCGGTTTCGAAGCGCAGAAAAGAATTCGGCATTCGCATCGCACTCGGCGCGCAGTCCATGCAATTGATGCGCACGGCGCTCGGCCGCCCGTTTGCATTGTTGCTTTGCGGCTCTGCGGCCGGACTCACCGTGGGCGTGTTCGCCAGCCGTTTGCTGGCGCAGATCGTGTATGAGGCGACGCCGCGCGATCCGATTGTGATGACCGGAGTGATCATTGCAATGTCGCTAGTGGGCATCGCGGCTACTTGGATTCCCGCAAAGCGTGCCCTCGCAATCAATCCGGCGGCATTGCTAAGAGAAGAAACGTAAGCAATCACCGCCGCGCACTCACATAAATTCGTCGGTACGAGATTATGCGGATCTAAGCGGTTATTTTCCGGTTCCGCCCACTGATCATTATCAGGATTTGCGCAGCGAGATGGTGGAGACGATGATCGAATGCGGGCTCAACATCGAGTGTCATCACCATGAAGGCGACCGGCGGGCAGTGTGAAATCTATCAGCGGTTCGACACGCTGGTGAAATCCGCCGGATGCTTTACGAGTACATCATCCGGAGTGTGTCGATCTCGGCGCCCTTTTCAATCAGAAATTGAATAATATCCAGATGGTTGCCAATTACCGCGACGTGTAACGCCGTTCGTCCCGCCGCCGATTTTGTCTTAATTTGAGCGCCGGCTGCAGACAACATCTCAATAATATGTAAGTTGCCTAATTCGGCTGCCGCCTGAAGTGGAAGAGATCGCGTATTCGGATCTGCATGATACGCCAGCAGCAAAGCAACCAATTTGGTTTGGTTAAATGACACGGCATAATATAGGGGCGTCTTCCCATATTGATCGGGCAGGTCGGGATCGATGCCGGAGGAAACGAGAGTTTCCGCTGTCTTTAAGTCGCCCGTTCTGCAAGCTTTCGCAAGCACCTCCGCGGCAGCACTCGCATGAGCTTCCAAAGCATTCACTGAGAGCGCCAGAAGCAAAAACAGGCACTTCATGCGTCCTACTCTTCGCGAAGAGCGTCCATCGGATCGAGGCGCGAAGCTCTGTGCGCAGGCAGAAATCCCGCTACCGCAGCCACCAAAGCGAGCATCGCGGCGGCCAGCGAAAGTGTCCACGGATCGTTCGCCTTCACTCCGTAGAGAAACCTGGCGATGAAGCGCGTGGTTCCGATCGTCGCCGCCAATCCGATTGCCAGACCGATGCCGATCTGAATTGCTACCTCTCCTAATACAGTGCGCAGAATGCGTGACTGCTGGGCTCCGAGCGCCATGCGAATTCCGATTTCATTCCGCCGCCTGGTCACGTTATACGAAGTGACACCGTATAGTCCAATCATTGCGAGCAGCAGGGCGAGCCCACTAAAGAAGCCCGAGAGCGTGGCAAGCAGCCGTTCGCGCGCGAGCGATTCGTCGAACTGCGCAGAGAGTGTTCTAAATTGCAAGGAAGCATCGGGAACGACAGCATCGACGGCGCGCTTCGCCTCTTGGACCATGGCCGTTGCGTCACCAGCGGCGGCGCGCAGCTCGAACGTGAGGAGCCTGCCAGGCTTAGCGTTTTGGCTAGCGGCGACGTAAACAGTAGGATGAAAGTCCTCCCGCAAGTCAAAGTATTTGGAGTCGCGCACTAAGCCGACGATTTCGACCGGTTCACCCCGTTTGTTGCCTTGGTCGGCGCGATAGCGCCGTCCGATGGGATTTTGCCCATGGAAATACTTCTGGGCGAAAGATTCGTTCACGATCGCCACCTTGGGTGAATTCGGAGTATCGTGCGCATTGAAGTCGCGCCCGGCCAGAAGATACGTACCTAGCGTTTCAAAATACCTGTCGCTGACTTCGTTAAAGAAAACCAGTTGACGTTCCTTGCCTGCGGAACTGTAGCCGTCGATTTGCAAATAGTTAACATCCACCGCGCCGCCGAGTGGAGTGGTGTCGGAATCGCTGGCGGAGAGAACGCCGGACAGCGCGCGCAGGCGCTCGAGCACCTCGCTAAAAACTACGTACCGCCGCGCGGGCGGAGTCGTTCTTTCGCCGAGGTCGAGGTCCATCAGCAAGACATGCGCGCGTTCGAAACCCGGGTCGAGCGTTTCGAGCCGGATGAAGGTCGCGAGCAGCAATCCTGCCCCGGCCACCAGGACTAGCGAGAGCGCCACCTGCGCCACCACCAGCGCTTTACCCAGTCCAAATTTGCCGCCTTGCGTTACGCCGCGCGCGTTCGCCTTCATGGCTGACTGCGGATTGACACGCGTCGCACGCCAGGCAGGGGCAAGCCCGAACAGCAGACCGGTGAGAACGCCCATCCCTACGGTGAACGCGAACACGCGCGAATCGATCGCCAGATCGAGAAACACCTGGTTCTCGCGATAGACATTCGAAATGAGAAGTCCCACGAGCAGCCGCGCGCCCCAGCGTGCAAATACAATCCCCAACGCCGCCCCGGTGAGTGACAGCAGCAGGCTCTCGCCGAGCAGTTGGCGAATCAGGCGGCCGCGTCCCGATCCGAGCGCCATTCGAATCGCGATCTCCCGCTGTCGCGCCGCGCCGCGCGCCAGAAGTAGATTGGCCACGTTGCTGCACGCGATCAGCAATACTGCTCCCACAATCACCATCAGCACCATCAGTGCCTGGCGGTATTTCGAGCGGATATTGGAAAGGCCGTTGGCAGCCATTTCAACGTCGAACGTATGTTTGAGATAAATCTCCTGCTGGCTGGATCTTACATTCGGCGGTATCGTTGCCTCCATGATTGGACCAGCCAGCGTTTTGAGCCGTGCCTCAACCTGATTCATCGAAAGGCCAAGCTTCGGGCGACCGATGACACGAAGCCATCCGCCTTGCCGGTCATCCAGCAAGCTGTTGTCCGCGCCAATAATTTTTTCGGCGCAGAGCGGCACGTAGATATCGCTTTCCCGGCCGACGTCCACGCCAGTAAATCCGTGTCCGATCACACCTAGAATTTCGAAGGGATGATTATCCAATGAGATTGTCTTACCCACCACGCCGGCGCGACCGCCGTATTCGCTCTGCCAGAAACCATAACTGAGCACTGCGGTTCCAGGGCAGCCCCGGTGGTCATCAGCGGCTGTTATTACTCGACCTACGGTCGGGCGCAGACCCAGCGTGTCGAAAAACTGACCGGATACGTAGTTTCCTTGCACGTAGCGAGCCTCGCCTCGCGCTGACAAGTCGAACCGCGCGGTCGCGTAGCCAAACAGTCCGGAAAAGATATCCTGGCGATCGCGCAGTTGCTCCCAGATCGGATTGCTCACATAGGGTTCCTCCATGCCCCAAATGTCGCGGTTGGCCATGTTCACCTGCAGCAATTGCTCGGCATGGCTGACCGGCAACGCCCTAAGCATCACCGCGTCGATCAGGCTAAAGATAGCCGTGTTCGCGCCGACGCCCAGCGCCATCGTCAAAACGATCGTCATTGAGAAGCCGGGTGTCTTGGCGAAAGATCTTATGGAGAGTTGGACGTCCCGGCGAATTTGTTCGAGCCAGATCCAGGATCGTTCATCGCGATGCAGTTCCTTTGCTTGCTCGATGCCGCCGTAAGCTCGTTTTGCCGCCAGCCGCGCTTCCTCCGAGCTCATGCCTTGCCGTCGGAAATCGTCTTGGAGTAACTCCAGGTGCGAGCCGATCTCTCTTGCCAAATCGCGCTCCGCGCGACCGGGTTGCAGGAAATTGCGAAGCTTATATAGGAAACGCTTCCAAAATGCCATTGCACTACTGTCTTTCGAGGAGAAGCTTTTCTACCAATCCCGCCGATCGCCTCCATCGCTCTGTTTCTTTTTCGAGTGCCCGTTTTCCAGCATTGGTCAGGGTGTAATATTTTGCGTCTCGATTATTCTCGGTCTTTCGCCAGGTAGCACGGATCCATCCGTTCTGTTCCAGCCGAACGAGAGCCGGATAAAGAGTGCCTTGGTTAAGGGAAAGTAACTCTTCGGATATCTGCTCGACACGGCCGGCGATTCCATAAGCGTGTTGAGGGCCCATGGTAGCCAGCACTCTCAATACGATCAAATCGAGAGTGCCTTGAAGAAGATCGACCCGTTCTCTCTCTTTAGTGGACATTTTGGATGGCTTTTATAGTCTACTAGATGGGCCAGTGAAGTGCCTGTGATGCCCTGTGATGAAGCTCAGATACGTCCTCTTACTCCCGATCTTTGCCCGTTCTCGAGGATCTGTTCGGCGAACGTGGCGCTTGCAATGGTTGCTGGTGCATGTATTGGCGAATTGGAAACGGCTTCGCCAGCGACCGTAGCGCCACCCAATGCGTGATTTTCGACGGAGCGGTCAAAATGAGCATTTTGCACCGGAAACGAGTTAGTGGCTGTTCCTCTCGGTAATCTGCCGTCCGTAAGAAGATGAAACCGACATCACATCGAACATGCGCCAGGCTAACTGCGCGACACGGCTGATGGTCTCTTCCGAGGCGTGCTCGTCTCGATCGTAGGTGGTCATAATGGCAATTGCAAACGGGCGGTTTGGCACGAAGACGATGCCCGCGTCGCACCGGACGCCCGCGAGCGATCCCGGTTTGTTCGCAATCTTTACTCCTTCCGGAATCAGCCGTGGTATCCAACTATCCTTCGGCGTCGCGAGCAGTGTGAAGAAGTCTTTTGTGAGTGCGGGACGAAAGATTTGATTGTCGTAGATGGCGCGGAGAAGGGAAACAAGTTCGGCCGGCGTTGCCACGTTCTCCCGACCTTGTTTTGCAGCCGCGAGATCCATCATTTGGCGACGCAGTCGGGTTTTCTTGAGGCCCAAGCTGTCGAGCAGAGCATTCACGTCGTCTATGCCCAGGCGCGAGGCGAGGATATTGGAGGCAGAATTATCACTCACAGCGACCACTGCTCCAGCGAGGTCCCGATTTGTGAGTATCGTTACACCCGGTGTCATATTGCCGAGGACCGCGCTGTCCGCAACCAAATCTTCGCGGCGGACCGTGTACCGATCGCTTAGCCTCGCACGGGCAGGCTTGCCCTCAAGGGACAGCTCCCCTTGGCGGTACAGATCGGCAAGGATGGCAAGCTTAATGGTGCTGGCGGTTGGAAAGACGTCGTCGGCATGATAGGCCCATTGGCGATGATCCGTGAGGTCAACGATTGCGACTCCCATTACTCCGTCAAGCTGCGAATCGAGACCCTCAATGTTCCGAGCGAGCTTCTGCCAGAGCATGTCCTGCTTCCGCGCCGCGGTATCGTCTCCGCCAAGGCATGAACATGCCAGGAGCAGAAAAAGTATAAATCTTTTCATCAGCGATACAGTAGCAGGACCTATCGGACCGTTCGCATCGCTACAAATGTAACGATATTGTTTTACATGGCGCGGAATCGGCGTCTAATATGGGGTTATATTCGCCGGCGAACGGGAGGCGGCGCTGATGGCTTCTACGGTATGGAAGGGTTATATTTCATTTGGTCTCATCTCAGTGCCGGTCCGCTTGTTCGTGGCGGCGCGGAGCGAAAGGATCAGCTTTAATCAGATCCACGAAAAATGCGGCAGCCGGATCAAGCAGCAGATCTACTGCCCGGTCTGCGAACGCGTTGTGGAACGTAACGAGCTGAAGAAGGGTTTCGAGGTCGCCAAGGGCCGGTTCGTGTTCGTAGAAGACGAGGAGATTCAGAAAATAGCCCCGCAATCGAGCGAGACGATGGAGATTCTGGAGTTCGTGAAGGAGGCTGACGTCGATCCAATCTACTTCGACTCGTCCTATTTCATGGTGCCGGAAGAGGCGGGAAAGAAAGCTTACGAACTTTTGTTCCAAACCATGGAGAAGTCTGGTTATAGCGCTATTGCGAAAATCGCCATGCATCAGCGGGAGTACACAGTAATTATCCGGCCGCATGACCACGGACTCACGCTGCACACAATGTTCTACCCGGAGGAGGTAAGGGCCGTTCCGGAATATGGACGCGACAACAGCGTGCAAATTCGACCTCAGGAGGTGGAGCTGGCTGAGAAACTGGTGGAAGGTCTCGCCGGCGAATTCGAGCCCTCGAAGTATCACGACGAGTATCAGTCGCAGCTTTCGAAGCTGATCGAGGCGAAGAAAGAGGGCGTAGAGGTGAAGGGGGTTGCGCCGAAGAAACTGGCTCCTGTGATCGACCTGATGCAGGCTCTACAGCAGAGTTTGGGTCAGATGCCGCAAAGAAAGCCTGCCGCGAAAGTGACCAGCATAGAGCCTGAGGAAGCAAAACAGGCCCCCAGGAAGCAGCGAGCGAAGGCCGCGCGATGACACAATCACGCCGGCCATTTTCGAGCGGCAGGCTGGTTATGAGCGCTACGGTATTATTCGATGAATCTTGAGGCGGTTGCCAAGCGGGCTAAGGTTTCCACAGCGACCGTATCCCGTGTTCTGAATAATACAGGCCCGGTAAAAGCATCCACCAAAGCCCGTGTTCTGAAGATTGTCGAGGAGTTGAAGTACCACCCGAACCTTCACGCGCGAAGTTTGGCGGGTGGTAAGAGCCGTACCATCGGCATCATCGTGTCGAACATGGAGAATCCTTTCTTCTTCGACATATTTAAGGCTGCCGAAACACAGGCGCTCGCGCACGGAATCGAGATTCTGGCGGCAAACACGAATTACAGCACCGAACAATTGGTCAGCAGTATTCGACTGATGATTGGCCGGAGAGTGGCCGGCCTGGCGATCATTGTCTCGGAGATGGAACCGCACCTAATCGAGGAGCTGTCGGAAAGCCGGATGCCGGTGGTATTTTACGACGTCGGTACGGCAAAACAGAACATTTCAAACGTACGCGTGGACTATGCCCGTGGAGTGGAAAAGGCGGTGGATTACCTGTACGATCTCGGTCACCGCAGAATGGCGTTTGTAAGCCATCATTCAGCGCTCGGACCGATCAGCATTCGTGAAAAGGCATTCCGGAAAGCGGTTTCGCGCCATGCGCCCCAAGTGGAGTGGACCATCGCGGCGAATCTCGATAGTCTCGACGGAGGACGCGAGGCGGGGCTCGAGATCCTGAACTCCGGGTTCAAGCCTTCTGCAATCGTGTGCGTAAACGATTTCACCGCGCTGGGCGTGTTGTGCGCGCTCCGGGAGCAAGGGCTGCGAGTGCCGCAAGATGTGTCAGTAACAGGCTTCGACAATATCAAGCTGTCGGAGTTCTGCTCGCCTTCGCTGACCACGCTCCACATACCGCGAGAGACGATCGGGCATATCGTTTTTGAGGCGCTGGCTCCCGATATTGTCAAGACCCGGCCGGCCGGGCGGGAAGTTGTCATTCACCCGGAATTCGTGGTGCGAGACTCGACGGGGCCGGTGCGGAAATAGCGTGGTGTCCGAGAATTAACTGGACGGTGGGGCAGGTCATCGCCTTTTGTGGCCTGCCTGTTCGGAAACCTACACAGACGACACAAAACGATCGTCCGCGCCACCAGGGCAGCTAATCATGTTGTCCAGTTGATTCTCGGAACCAGCTTGACATAATTGCTCGGGAATGCCGTATCATCACTACTGAAAGCGATTACACTGTTTTTCAGGCGTCAAGGCGTGCGCTACGCTTCCAGGGAGACCTTCGTCGATCATAATGCCCTCTATCCTCGCGCTCTTCTTCCAACCGGGTTCGGAAAAGCTCATCAATCTCAGTACCGTCGATTTGGTGGTTATCGCGCTCTACTTTGCCATGGTGTTGGGCATTGGTTTCTACCTGAAGCGGTACACCAACACCGGCGAGGAGTTTTTTCTTGCGGGCCGCGACATGACCGCCTGGGTGGCGGGGTTGAGTTTCGTGGCGGCGAATCTCGGTTCGCTCGAGCTGATGGGATGGGCGGCCTCGGCTTATCAGTATGGGATTCTTGCGACGCACTGGTACTGGATCGGCGCGATTCCAGCGATGCTCTTCTTGGGCGTGGTGATGATGCCGTTCTATTACATCTCTCGCACGCACTCGGTTCCAGGTTATTTGCAGTTGCGGTTTGGAGAGCCGGCGCGGGCGCTGGCGGCAATCTCATTCGGCTTCATGACCGTGTTGATGAGCGGCATCAATATGTATTCTATGGCCCTGGTGCTGAAGGTCATTCTCGGCTGGGACATTCATTTCAGCATTTGGGTATCGTCATTGACGGTCGCGGCGTATGTGTTCCTCGGCGGTCTGCTGTCGGCGATTTTCAACGAGGTTCTGCAATTCTTTCTGATTTGGCTCGGCGCAATTCTGATTTCAATCATCGGGTTGATCGAGACGGGCGGATGGACTGGCATGGTGCACCGGATTGCCGCCAATTTTCCGGGCCAGCAGTACACGCATTTGTGGAGCACTTTGGGCTCGTTTCGCGATAATCCTATGGGAATCCATTGGACAGGGATCATCTTTGGTCTGGGCTGGGTGATCTCATTCGGATATTGGACAACGGACTTCCTGGTGGTTCAAAGGGTATTGACAGCGAGAGACCTGCGTTCGGCGAAGATGGCGCCGGTTATCGGAGCGGGATTCAAGATGTGCGTGCCGTTTATCGTGATCCTTCCTGGGTTACTCGCTTTGGCCGTTCTGCCGCAGAAACTCGTGGGCGAATCGCAGGCTGGCCCTGGTCTTTACACGTATAACGAAGTCTTGCCGCTGATGCTGGCCCGTTATTGCGGGCCGGGGTTGCTGGGTCTTGGGATCACAGCGCTGATTGCCGGCTTCATGTCGGGGATGGCGGGAAACGTCAGCGCGTTTTCCACCGTTTGGACCTACGACATTTACCGGGCATTTCTCAAAAAGAAAGCTTCGGACCAGCACTACGTTTCGGTGGGCCGTTGGTGCACGTTGTTTGGCGTTTTGGTGAGCATTGGGACAGCGTACTTCGTCATGCAATTCCTGAGCATCATGGATTACGTTCAGCAGTTATTCAGCTTTTTTATCGCGCCGCTGTTTGGGACCGTGCTTCTGGGCATGTTGTGGAAGCGTGCGACAGGGCCTGGTGGGTTCTGGGGGCTTCTGGTGGGAACGTTCTCTTCGATTGGTATGTGGGCCTGGGTGAAGGTCGATCCGTCGGCGCTCCGCTATGTCGCGCTTTCTCCGTATGCGAAAAGCATGGCGGAAAACATGTACCGCGCGCTCTGGTCATGGATTATCTGTGTTGTGATCACAGTGGTAGTGAGTTTGATGACGCGGCCGAGGCCAGTTGCCGAATTGACAGGGCTAGTCTATGGCGCGACAGATCTGCCCTCGGAAGGCCATCTGCCGCTGTGGAAGCGGCCGATTTTCTGGGCGGCAGTAGTAGCTGTCGTTTTTGGGGTTTTGAACATTCTAGTTTGGTAAGCACGCATGATTGAGGGCAAAGGTCTCATCTCGATTTGGTTCTTCATCGGCGTATTGCTCTTGACGTATGGAGTTTTGATTTTCGCGTCGGGCATTTATCACATCTACGTTCCGCCGGCGTATCCGGTGGTGCTTGCAAAATTGCATGCCCCTATTTGGTGGGGAATCTTTCTCGGCCTTCTGGGGGGCTTCTACACGTTTCGTTTCTTTCCCAAAAGAGGCAACAATGCCAAAAAGTAGAAAACGTCCGACGCTCGGCCTCATTGTCGGCAATCGCGGGTTTTTCCCCGATCACCTGGCCGCTACAGGTCGCGAGGACATGATTAAAGCGCTCGAGGGCGCCGGCGTCGAAGTTGTGGCTCCGACTCCGCAGGAAACAAAGTTCGGAGCAGTCGAACAGTATCATGAAGCCCAAAAATGTGCCGCGCTATTTCGGTCGCGCCGCGACGATATCGACGGCGTTGTTGTGACGCTGCCTAATTTTGGCGACGAGCGAGGCATTGCCGATACTCTTCGTCTCGCGGATTTAGGTGTTCCTGTGCTGGTACAAGCCACTCCCGATACACCGTCGAAGATGAGCATCCGCGACCGGCGCGACAGTTTTTGCGGCAAGATGTCGGCGTGTAACAACTTAACGCAGTACGGCATTCCGTATTCGCTCACCACGCTCCATACCGAGACGCCGCAATCGGAGCATTTCAAGAAAGATCTCGAGTGGTTTTTGGGAGTCTGTAACGTTGTCAGGGGATTGAAGAATCTAAGGGTCGGTTCACTAGGCGCTCGGCCACAGGCTTTCAACACGGTCCGGTACAGTGAAAAGCTGCTCGAGGCGTCGAAGATTTCGATCATCCCGGTCGATTTGTCGGAGATTCTAGGCCGCATCGATCGCATGAAGGATGACCATCCAGCCGCCCAGGCGAAGCTCGCCGCCATCAAATCGTACGTCGACGTGGGTTCGACGCCGGCTCCCGCGTTGATGAAAATGGCCAAGCT
>JBAUZG010000267.1:0-22141 GCA_049585195.1 Bryobacteraceae bacterium
ATTACGATTTGCCAATCGCCCTGGTTGTTTTTATCAAAGGAGATTGGACCCTTCTTTGAATCGACTTCAACGCTCGTGAGTTTGTCGTTGTTGAAAGTGAGGAGGCGCTTGTCGCGCAGATCGTTGACGGTCTTATCGAACGAGGTTTTGGTGGAGGTCGAGACGGCGTAGATTTTGGGGTCGGACAGGCGCTCTAGGTAGACGAGCGATCCGGCGGGGGCGTCGTCGCCGAACTCGATGGTGTCGGATTTGCCGCCCTTGCGGGCGACTGTGACAGTCATGCTCGGGGCGGCAAGGCCGTATTTGGGTCCATCGGCCGCATTGTTGTCGACGACGCTATCGGCGGTGAGAGGCGCGAGGGCGGAGGTCAGGGTGGAGACACTATCCTGGTCGGCGGGAAGTTTCTCGGGCTGAGTGATCTGCCACGTACCGCTCGCGTGGTCGAGAACCAGCTCGGCGCCGTTTTTCTTTTTGATCGTGATCTGCTCAAGGTCGGCCGAAGGGATGTCGACGACCTTCGGGCTGGCGGCAGTTGTAGTAGGAGTGGTTCCGGCTTGGGGATGTTTCTTGGCCCACCAGACAACTCCGCTCAGTGCAGCGAGGAGCACGGTCGCTGCCAGTAAGCTACGCGGCTTCATGTGTGTTATCTCCGCTTTAGAAATACGCTGACGCCAGTGCCGATGATGAGCAGCGGCAAAGCGATCAGTGTGAAGTAGAGGAACAGGCGCATCTGCGAGGCATTGACGTTCAACCTGCGGTCGTCTGCTTCTTTCGGGCGAATGGAGATGAGGTCTTCATCTTGGGCGAGCCAGTTGATGGCGTTCATGGCGAGATCTCGATTGGCATTGAAGCTGATGAAATTATTCGCGGCGAATCCGGAGTTGCCGACGACGACGAATCGCCCTTGCTCATTTGGCTTGCCGGTCGAGTAAGTGCCGGCGGCGCCGAGCGTGAACGGGCCTTTTTTATTCTTGGGATCCTCGAGCGAGACGGAGCGGGCCGCGAGATCCGAAGTGGCTTCGGCGTTGTTGCCGGTGGAGAAGAGCTTCTCGACGGTGGTCTTGTCCTTGTTTGCGATGTCGATGGATTGGGCGAGCGGGAAACCGGTGACCGAATGCAGTTCCGTGACGATGGGCTGAGTTCCGTAGGAATTGATGAGCGGAACTTGCGGGCCCAGGCCAAAGAGCTGACCGATGGGATTGACTTCGAGTACGAGGTCGTTGCCGATGGTGACGCCCCAACCGGCCAGGAGCTTCTCGAGGCCCTCGTTTTTGCTGGTCGTTTCATGGCCCATTTGCAGGGGCGGGTCGAGGAGAAACATGGCGCGGCCGCCGTTTTCGACGTACTTTTTGATGGCATCGACTTCAGGCGGCTGGTAGTCGTATTGAGGGCCTGCGAGAACGAGCACGGTGCAATCGTTCGGGACCTGCGCGGTTTGCAGGAGGTTGGTGGCGACGGCGTCGTAATCTTCTTTGGATAGGGCGTCTTTGAAGCGCGAAAGGCCCGTGGCTCCGGTTTCGTCGAGCGAATGTTCGCCGCTGCCCTGTGCGAAACAGATTTTCTTGGTACCGCCTTTTTCGGCGCGGATGAAGGCTCCGGTGATGCCTTCCTCGGTCATCGACTTGGCTTCTTCCTTCTTTCCGTTCAGTTCGACGAAGGCCGTGCCCGGATACTTCAGGTTGTAGCTGCGGGCAAGGATCGGATTCTTCGCGTAGTCGATGTACTGAATGTGGATCTTAGGGGAGAGGTTCCCGTAACGGTCGAGAAGAGACTTGGCCTGATCGAACTGGGAGGTGCGGTCGATGTAGGTGATGGTGGCGTTGCCTTTGAGCTCGTTGACGATTTTCTTGGTCTGCTCGGACAGGGTGTAGCGCTTGTTGGCGGTTGCGTCGTACGACTTGTTGTAGCGGTTGGCCAGCCAGTTTATGATTACGAGAACGGCGACGACAACAAGAACGTAAAGCGCGGCTGTCGCGCCATACTTCGCCTGGCGCGAGGCGGCATCCATGGTCTTAGTTGCCATCTATGCCCTCCACCTGAGCGACTCGAGCGACCGGGCAGTGAGGAATAAGCCAAAGAAAATCATGGATAGATAAAAAACGTAGTCCTTGCTATCGAGCACACCGCGGGAGAAGCTGTCGTAATGGCTGACGATCGAGAGGTAGGACAGCACCTGCGCTACGGCGGAGCTTTCAAAGGCCGTGGCCCAGCTCAATACAAACAGAAGAAGCGATAGAGCGAAGCCGGCGGCGGCGGCCACAATCTGATTTTTCGTGAGCGTCGAGATGAACGTGCAGAGCGAAAGAATGCTTGCGCCTTGAAGCCATAGACCGAGGAAGCCCAGCGCGACGGGTTTCCAATCCGGCCGTCCATAGACGAACAGAAAAATGAAGTCGAGGAAAACCAGGAACAGCAGCGCGGCGTACATGATCACGGCGGAGAGCCATTTGCCGATAATGATTTCCCAATCGTGGACGGGCGAGGTGATGAGGAGCTCGATTGTGCCCTGCCGCTTCTCTTCGGCGAACAGGCGCATGGCCAGCAGGGGAATCAAAAACAGAGCGATGACGGAAACGTTCTGCAGAACGGGAACAATGACACGGTCGTTCACGCTCATCGGAAACGACTGCCCCTGCATTTGGGACTCGATGCTGTCTTTGACGAAGAACGCTGTCGCGGCATAACCGAAATAACCGCTCAGGAAGGCGAAAATCGCGAGCAAGACCCAGGCGATGGGCGACACAAAGTAGCTGTATAGCTCGCGGCGGCAAATGGTCCAAATGTTTCTCATTGTTGCTCTCCGGCGATGACGGGTTCGGCGGCCACGTCGGGATTGGCTCCGGTTAACTGCAGGAAGACTTCCTCAAGGCTGTAGTTCAATGAGCGGAGCTCGAGCAGATTCCAGCCGGCGTTCACTACGGCTCGAGCCACGTCGGCGCGCGCAACATGCCCGGGGAGGCTTTCTACTTCGAACGTCATGCGGTGGTTGGCGGCCTGCTTGTAGAGCACTTTGCTCACACCCGAAACGCGTTCCAGTTTCTGCTGCACATCCGACTGGCCTGCAATGCCATCGGTCTCGACTTCGACGGCAACAGCGTCCGTGCCACGCATGCGGTGTGTAAGGTTCTCAACGGAGTCGGTGGCCACCAGCTTGCCTTTATTGATGATGATGACCTTTTGGCAAACTGCTTCCACTTCCGGCAGAATGTGGGTGCTGAGGATGATGGTGTGCTCACCGGAAAGGTTCTTGATGAGCTCGCGTGTTTCGATGATCTGTTTTGGATCGAGCCCAGCTGTAGGTTCGTCGAGTATCAGGACATCAGGATTGTGAATAATCGCCTGGGCGAGTCCAACGCGCTGCCGGTAGCCTTTCGAGAGCTTCGAGATGAGCTTGTTTTTGACGTCGGGGATTGCGCAGCGCTCGCTCACCTCGTCGATACGGCGCTTCAGGTCGGAGCTGGCAATGCCCTTCAGACGGCCGACAAAGGCGAGATAATCGGCTACTTCCATCTCGGGATAGAGCGGCGGAGATTCGGGCAAGTAACCAATTCGCTTTTTCACCTCCAAGGGCTTTTCGAAAACGTCGTAACCGGCAACGACGGCGGTGCCCTTGGTGGGCGGTAGAAAGCAGGTAAGAACGCGCATGGTAGTCGTCTTGCCCGCGCCGTTAGGGCCGAGAAAGCCTACGATGTCGCCTTTTTCTACATCGAACGAAATATCATCCACGGCGACGTTGCGCGCGTATCGCTTGGTGAGGCCTTGAACCTGAATCATAAGAAGGTATGTCCCGTTAAGGTGTCCCGCGCCTTCGGTTTCCTTACATAGAAGGTTTGCGAGGGGCGCTGGAACGCCCGAACCTTATAGAGTAACTCGATGGCGTAACGGGTGGATAAATCCCTGTCTATTTTGACGGACGAAGCACCCAGTCGTTTCGTTGATGAGTCTTCCTTCACTTCTCGCTATGTTTCATTCCCATGATGTGGTAGCCGGCATCAACGAAGATGATATTTCCGGTAACGCCCCGTCCCAGATCGGACGCCAGGAACACGGAAGTATCGGCGACTTCGGCTGGGTCGGTGTTACGGCGGAGAGGGGCATTTTCGGAGAAATTGTCTAACATCTTGGTGAAGTGCTTGACACCACGGGCGGAAGCGGTTTTGATGGGGCCTGCGGATATGGCGTTCACGCGTATGTTCTTCTCGCCCAGTTCGCTGGCCAGATAGCGCATAGCCGCTTCAAGAGCGGCTTTGGCGACACCCATGACATTATAGTTGGGAACAACGCGAGTCGACCCCAGATAGGTCAGGGCCTGGATGGATCCACCATTCGTCATCAGTGGAACCATGGCGCGTGCGAGCGCGATGAGCGAATAGGAACTGACCTCCTGCGCCAACAGATACCCATCGCGGCTGGTCTCGAGGAATGGGCGGCTCAAGGCCTCGCGATCCGCAAAGGCGATGCTGTGAACGCAGACGTCGAGCGTCCCAATTTCATTTTGCAAGGTGGAAACGAGGCTGCCAAGTTCTTCCTCCTTTGTTACATCGCAGGGGATAACCGATTTCGCTCCCAATTCTGCTCCTAGTTCCTCGACGGTTTGTTTTTGGCGCTCGCTTTGGTAGGTGAGAATGAGGGTGGCTCCTTCGCGAACGAACGCGGAGGCGATTGAGTATGCGATCGACCATTTGTTCGCGACGCCGAGCACGATGGCGTTCTTGCCCGAGAGGAGGTTTGGCATGAAGGGACATTTTAACTTGGGCGGGACTGAAGTCCCGCGCGGGCTGAAGCCCACCCTCCACGAGGGCGATCTGTCATGATGTAGGGTTGAATCGGAGACAATTCACAACGACTGCGGCGGCCGCGGCACTGACAGCCTTCGGCGCAACTGGACGCGGCCGGTTCCGTAAGGGAATCACTTCCGGTAATTTCGCGAAAGGCAAGCCTTTCGAAGATCGCTTCAGGGAGGCGAAGGCGGCGGGATTCGAGGGCATGGAGATTGCGCTTGGCGACCAAGTGCATCTGAACACCTCCGATGACGACTTAAAACGGCTGAGAGAAACGGCTGGGAAGTCCGGAATAACGATTGTCGATATTTGGGTGTCTGGGGCCATTGCCGATACTCCATTGAATGCGGACGATCCGAAAGTGCGGGCGCAAGGTGTGGCTGGGCTGCTGCGCGGTATACAGATGGCGAAGCTGCTGGGCACCGATTCCATTCTGGTTGTGCCGGGGGCCGTAGGTTGGGGGACGAAGATGGAGCACGGCTACGAGCAAACCTGGGAGCGCGTATCCGCAGAGTTGCCCAAAGTGATTCCGGACGCGGAAAAAGCGGGAGTTTCTTTGAATTTCGAAGAGGTTTGGAACCGGTTTTTAACCAGCCCGCTGGATATGCGCCGCTTTGTGGACCAGTTTCATTCGAAGTATGTGGCGGTTCACTTCGACGTTGGCAACATTTTTCAGTACGGATTTCCGCAGGATTGGATCGCTATACTCGGCCCACGCATCAAACGAGTTCATCTTAAGGATTACAAGATGCAGGGCTTTAAGATGGGCGAGTTTGTTCCGCTTCTCGAAGGCAGCATCGACTGGCAAGCCGTGATGAATGCTTTTGTAAAAGTCGGTTACCGCGGGTTTCTTACACCCGAATATGGTTCGGAGACTCCGTTGTCTGAAATTTCGGCTGCCTGGGACAAGATTGCCGGGATGGCGAGTTGATCGTCTGCCGCGGCGGCATCGACAATAGGCTGTTTGCGGCGATTTGGGGGCACGCGGCCCGCATAGATCTTCAAATAGCGGATCCAGTGTTCATAGAACGCGGGAAACCCAAAGTGATCGCGCCAGTAGTTTACGAACTTGGTTACGCCTTTGGCGGCGCGATGTTCCAGATAGCCGCGGAGATGTTGCCCTTCAGGGCGGCGAACGATCTTCTTTTCTTTGAGCCAGGCGATGGTTGCGGTGCAGTCGCTGATTTCGCCGAGATCGGTTTGGCTTTCTTTCATGTTGGCCAGTAGAATGTCCATTTTCCGGCCGTAAACGGGACGGAAGATTTCGAGCGCATAGCGCAAGTGCTTGGCCCCAAGGCGCAGCTCATGAAGCTTAGCGGCCTTGACGCCCTCGATTGCGAGTTTCTCACCCTTGTGGCAATATCCCTCGAGCAAGCCAGGCAGCACGCGTTGGGCATTGGCGGCACTGGTCTCGGCGCTTCGCCAAACCACTCCCTCGCGGTCGCGGCTCGGAAGCGCTTCCGCTGGATTCAGATATTCTGCCGAGTCGAGCTCGAGAGCAGATTCCCAGCGCCGTTGGAACGACGTTGCCAATCCCACAGCAAGCGAGGCGCGAAGAGCGGCCTCGGCGATGGCTCTCTCGGTCGCCAGAAAGTTATCGAGGTCGGATGGAATGGCGATATCGGAATAAACAAACATTTCTCGTGCGATATCGACGTCGCGGGTGCGCCCGGCAAGCTGCATGATCTGGCGGCGCTCCGATCGAACCTGTTTGCATCCTGTTTTAGGCATCAGATCCTTGAACAGCCGCAGCGTTTCACCGAAGCGGCGCAGTGAGACCCGAAAATCGTGAACCGCGTCAGAATCGGAGCACTCAGCGCATCGCCGCCACTCCCGGTCGACGCGTTCGAGCAGCGCGTGCAAACGGTCGCGGGCAAAGGCCGCTAGAGAAAGTTTTGCGAGATATTCGTCCATCCGCTTACGATTTAGCCCTCTGAACGATCACGTTCAAGCCGTACACTTCCTTGAATGCGGGCGCGACTTCGCCGACAGCCCACATTTCGAGGTCGGCATCCGCGTCGGCTTCGATGAGCAGGGCGGCCAAGCCATTTTTGGTCGAGACGCGGACGTCTTTCACTTTCTGTTCGTGACTTCGGTCGAGCGAATCGGCGATTCTGAGCAACGGGGCCAGGTACAAAACAGTTCGTCTCAACTCGGGAGCAAGAGCTTGATAATGCGAATGACTGCTTTGCGGCATGGAACGGCGGTGGAACCTGCAGAGGGCGGCGATCGTCAGCCGTTCCTGATCTTGAAAGCCGGGCAAATCGGAGTTGGCAACCAGGTACGCGGAATGCTTGTGATGACTGGTGCCGCTGACGAAGTGTCCGATGTCGTGGAGATAGGCGGCTGCTTCGAGAACTTTGCCGGCTCCAGGGGGAAGTTGATGGAGCGGCTGTGTGGATTCGAACAAGCGATGGCCGAGCAGTGCAACGTTACGGGCGTGCTTTAGCGATGTGCCATAGCGCTTTGCCATTGCTTCGACAATCGCCCGCTGTTCGCGAGATAAGCAGCTCAGTTCGCGGCCGACACGCCGTTGAGCGAGATCGGCGATGATGCCGTCGCGAACGCCAGCGGCCGAATAATATAGCGAATGATGATGGAATGCCTGCAGGGACCGCAGGAAGACGGCGGTGCCTCCCACGATGATTTCAGCCCGCCGCGGGCCGATACCGATCCATTGGCGGCGTTCGTTCAGATCTTCCTTGATAAGCAACTCATAAAACTGCCGAATTTGTGCAGTGCTCGCGCGCAGCCGGTCGGCGCCATCGCGCTGCGATCGCGGAACCCGGTTGACAGCGCAAACCAGGGCGGCGGCGGTGGAAGAAGTGGCAATGGCCCGGTCGAATTTGCTTTCCTGATGACGGCGGACGAAAGGAGCAAGTTTTTCTTCGATGTGTTGATCGAGGCGCAGCAGATCGGCGGGAGTCGGCGGGTCGGTTTCGAGAAAGAGCTGTTTCAACCGTACCGCCCCCAGGGGACGCGAGGCAGCGTCAATCAGTTGCCCGTTGTGGCTGACGATCAGCTCGGCACTACCGCCGCCGACATCGATAATCAATGTGCGTTCCTTTGGGCGTGGCCATCTGGCTTCGACGCCCAAGTGAATGAGGCGCGCTTCTTCCTGGCCCGATATGACTTCTACCGGAGCGCCCGCCGCGGCGCTTACGCGTTGGATGAACTCGTGCTGATTGCCGGTATCGCGGACAGCGCTGGTGGCCACGGCGCGGGTGGCAATGACATCCAGCTTCTGGTAGACGCCGGCCATGCGGTCGAGTGTGGCACAAAGGAAATCGAGCGCTTCGGGGCTGACGGCGCCGGACCGGAACACACTTTCGCCGAGGCGCGTCACCTGGCGATCTTGTGCAAGAATGCGAGTCCCATCGGCGGTAACTTCAGCGGCCATCATGCGCACGGAATTGCTGCCGATGTCGATCGCGGCGTAGCGGGGCATCTAGAGACAAATTAGCAGGCGGCCACCGTCCGAGATCCGTTGCTCGATGGTAGGCCTCAGCCTGCAGCGGACTTCAGTCCACCTCTTGCGTGTTCAACCGGGCGGTTACGCTGCGGGTTTGGGAGTCGGCAGTGCTGCTGGAGGGTCGGCTTCGTGCGAAACGTGTCCGTAGTAGTCGTGATAGTAGCTGTATTTGCTGTATAGCTCGCCGCGACGTGCGCCGTTCACAACAATTCCCAGGATATTGTTCTCGCAAAGGGACTGGATGGCTCGCGAGACGTTTTCGAAAGTGGTAGAGCCGATTCGCACCACCAGGATGGTTCCATCGCACATGGTAGCCAGCAGATTCCCATCGGCTGCGAATAGGAGCGGCGGGCTGTCGATGATTACCCAATCGAAATTCTGGCGCAGTGTGTCAACCAACTCGCGGCACTCTCGGAGATTCAGCAACTCGAGTGGATTGGGCACTGTATGCCCAGCCGTCATAACGTATAAATTGGCAGTTGCGATCTTCCTGATGGCTTTTTCCAGCGGTGCTTCGCCGCACAGGTAATCGGTAATACCGGGGCTCGCTGATAACTGAAGGGTTTTATCGACCATCGGACGCCGGAAATCGAAATCGGCTAAAAGTACGCGCTTATCAGTAAGCTGCGCTTGCGCGATCGCAAGATTCGTAGCAGTAAACGATTTGCCTTCGGCCGGGGAAGCGCTTGTCACCACAAGCGTGCGGAGCGGCTGCATGGTTTGCAGGTGGTTCAGACGGGTCCGCAACGACCGGAACTCTTCGCCGGGCGCCTCGCGCGGATTTTTCAAGTTGACGAGCAGCGCTTCGGGAAGCGGGGTGTAGGGGACTTCATCGAGACCATTCAGCAGACCGGCCGCGATTCCCTTGGCGGACTCTGGAATGTCGCCGGCGGACTGGCGCTCATACGGCAAGACGGCGCTTGACGGATGCGTTGGTTCGTGTGTTTCGCTCGCCGCTTTTCGCAGCGCTTCATGCACTCGGCTCATACGATCAACCCTTGTTCAAATAATAGTGGACGGCCGAAAACGCCATGATCGCGATGCCAATCAACGTGGCGCCTGCCCAGCCAATCCAGATCACCTGGCGCCTGCGCTGCACGATGAGGTCGTTTTCAAGCAGCGGAACACTTCCTAAAATAGCGAGCTGGCTATAGACACGAGCGTCCTTTAGATTCTTTAGGGAATTGTCCTTTACTTCGCGGATTCCCGTGACAACCAACCCGAAGAAAAGACCGCCGAGCAAGCCCATTGGGATGATGACCTGACGTTTGGGAGCTGTCGGGGCGTCGGGGAGTGAAGCCTGATCCAGCACTTCGAGTGTTTCGCCTTGTTTGCGGTTCTCCATCTCCATCGAAATGGCTGAACTGCTGCGCTTCATCTGCAATTCCTGATAACGGATCTTTGCCAGGTCGCGATCGCGAACCAGGTCGTTATATTCTTTTTCGCCTACCGGGACGCTCTCGACGCGAGACTGATACTGCTTGATGGATTGATTCACAGCAGCGACTTCGCGCGAAAGCCCGGCTGCCTCGAGGTCGGCTGCCTTGATGTGAGTTTGTATTTGCTGGATAACAGCTTCGAGATCCATGCGTTCTTTCGAAGCAGCGGCCGAGACCGGATGAGTGTCGGGTTTCTTTGCCTTTGTTTCCTTGAGAAGCTGATCGCGTTCCTGTTTCAACTGCGTAATTTGGGCCTTCGCTGCGACCACATCGGGATACGTGTCGGTGTAACGCTCTTCGAGCGAACTGAGGTTATTAGTGGCCGTCGTGATGTCCTTGTCGAGCTGCTCGAGGTGCGCATCGCGCACGACAGAATCGGGCGTCACATCGTGGATCGCGGCGAGACGCTCCTTCGCGATCTGAAGTTGAGACTCGAGCATCATCTTTTCCTCGGAAATGCGGGTTAACGAGTCGTTCAATCCAGTCAAGCGGCTGTCAAGGGCGTTCATCTGCGCCATGTTCATTTGCATTTCTTCCGGTAGATGGCCCGCGTTCCGGATGCGGAACTCAGTCAGCCTATTCTCGATCGCCTCAAGCTCATTCCTCGATTTTTGATATTCGTCGTTCAGAAATTGATTGGTTGCAACAGCCGATTCATAGCGGGTTCTGGCATTCTCATTCAGGAAACGGGTAACCACCTCGGCGCAGACCTTCTGAGCAAGATAGCGATTGTCGTAGGAAAACGAAATCTGAAACGCAGGGAGGTTGTGGCCGTTGACGTTCGTAACGCCCTCGGTGGGAAGGATTTTGATATTGTGCCGCATCAACGAAATCACGTCGTCGATCGGCTCGGTCTTGAGTTGATCCTTATACAGCCCATAGGTCACGATGATGCTTTGCAAGGAGTTCCGGCTTTCGATCGTTTCGGCCATGGAATTGATGCGGTCGGCCAGAGCTTGATTCACGGCTGTCTGGACCAGCGTCTCCGGAACTTGTTGCGGAACAATGCGCACGAGCGCGCGTGACACATACGTGTCGTCGATCGTGTAGGCCACCACCGTGGCAAGCACGAGTCCGAAGAAAGCAGGCCCAGCGAGCCAGCGGACGTTCCGGCGCAGCACGTCGATATAGTCTTCGAAGTCGAAAGGCCTGCGCTGAACGGTAACTTTCTCTAGCATGTTCGGTTTTTCGATTAGGGAACGATCACGTGATCGCCTGGCTGAAGTTGAATATTTTGCTCGAGGTTTTTGCCTTTGATTACGTCTTTGTAATTGAAGTGAATCCGCTTATCGCCGCGGAGGACATAAATTTTCTTGCCGTTTGCGAAATCGCGCAGACCACCGGCAACGCTGATCGCTTCGAGCACGGTCGTGGGCGCCGTAAGTTGATACTCTCCGGGGCGGCCGATCTCGCCATCCATGTAATATTTTTGGCTCAAGACCTGTTGAACCGTGATCGTGACATTCGGCTTCTGGATCAGCTTGCTTAGCGCGGCAGCGACATTCTTTTGAATCTCTTCCGCAGTTAGTCCGCCGGCTTGAATGTCTCCGGCAAGCGGAAGCGTAATTTTACCGTCGGAGTGGACAGTGTAGAGCCCCGTGAAATCCGGTTCCCGCCAGACGATAATCTTCAGTACATCCTGCGGACCGACCTTAAAAGTTTTGGTATCGACAGACGCGCCGGGAGCGGCAATGTTGCCGGCAGAGCCGGGTTGTTTGTTATCGGATGTCCTCGCCGGTGGCTCGCCTCCACTTTGGGCGGCATTCAGAGTGCCGGTACCGAACGGCACGCATAGGAGGAGGAAGAAGCAAAGAGCGTTAACAAGCCCGCCGGCACTCCACCGCGGAAACGTCACGCAGGAAAACAGATTCTGCAAGGGACTTTCTTCTCGATTGTACACGTACACCGTGTAACTTCGCTTAAAGAGGAGCACGCTCCTGGGCGCCAGGAGGTGTAGAAAATTGCAGGTCCGCATCCTAGCGGTCGCGGCTCGGTTACGATTGTCAATCGATTGCCGCATGTCGCGTTTATAGCGGGCATCTTTTCCAGCGCGTCAGCGGCTTCCTCCCGATCGCATACCCACAGTCGCGGTTGGAAGCGATTCAGAGCGAATAGCCGGAATCCAGGTTTCGAAACCTTCCGCTTCGCGGCTTCCAATTGCGAAGTACGGCATGAGCACGAGCGATGCCGGCCGGCGGCTCTGCACAAAGCTATCTTTCCAGGGCTGGTACAGCGGTTGACTGGATAAAGGTTGATCGGAAACAAATCCTGGATATTTCAGGAGCGCAACGCCCCCAAACAAATCCTTGCGGAATTCGACAGTTGCCGGAGCGGTAGCGCGCAAGAACAAGTCGGACACTGGGATTGTTCCCTCGTCGGCCTGTTGAAGGGCGAAAACGAGCGGCCCTTTTTCTACCGCAATCTTCCCATAGAGGGCGCCTGCACGAGGATTGGCGCGGATCAGAGTGGGTTGCTCGCCGAAGGTGACGACAATGGTGTCTCCTGCCTGCCACGTGCGCGTCAGCGTAATGAACGAACCCATTTGAAAATCGCCAGACGCGCGGTTGCCGTTAATCAGCACGTCGGCTGTTGGCGCCCAGGCCGGCCACCGCACATGAAAAGAGAACTGCGATGGCTTTGCCGGGTACAGGGTAAGCTTCACTTCGCCATCCCAGGGATAATTAGTCGACTCGACGACGCGAAGGCCTATGCCATCTTCCAAATGCCAATCGAGTTCCGAATCGTTAAACAGGTTCACGTAAACACCGTCGAGGCTGGTCGCGTAGAACAAGCTGCCCAGAGATTCAACCAGCGACGATACATCGGGAGGGCAGTATTCAGACTCATAATAGAGAGCCTTCGCTTTATCCGCGCTGGCCGTGGTGTATCCGCGCCCGCAGCTCACCCCTCCAGCCAAAGAGATCGCGGCGCCGACTTCGTTATACAAAGCCCGCTCCATAACGTCTGCATACCGCGCATCGCCCGTCAAGGCGAGCATCCGGAAGCTCCACAATACGTTCGCAACACCGATTGGAGCTTCGGAGCCAAGCCCTCCATCGGCCACATCGTAGGGCTCGCCGAAATAATCGGTTCCCGAACGCAAACCCACTCCGCCGGTGATGGACAAACGGCGTGAGACCAGATCGGTCCATAGCAGATCGAGGGCCCGTTTGTAGGCTGGATCGCCCGATTCGGCGAAATAATCGGTCGCGCCGGAGGCAGCCTCGAGCGCATTCACGGCTTGCCCTTCGAACTCACTACGAGAAGTGAAAGGCTTGCCGCTGAATATGGAGTGCACATCCCCGTCTTTCAGATGCAGGCGTTCACGCTCGCTTCCGCTTAATAGATACCGTGCCAAATCGAGATACTTTGTCTCACCGTTGGTGCGATAAAGTTCCACCAGCGCGCTGACCAGCTCAGGGTGGGCGGCGATAAATGGTTTGGCCGAAGACCCGTAATTGGCTGCCAGATAATCGGCAAATCTCTGGCCGATTTCGAGCAGACTGCGATGCTGCGTGGCCCGGTAGTAAGCGATGCCGGCGAAGAGCAGGCGTGCAAGGCAGTAGTCTTCGTGCGAATGGAGGAGGTCGCCAAATCGAAGGTGAGCGCGGTCTCCTGTGAAGTTGGTGTCCAGGTAACCGGACGAGTCCTGAGCGGCGGCAATCTCAGGAATCAGGGCCTCGATCTCTGCCTGAAGATTTTGCCTGGCTGAAACCGACGTGTCGGGCGAGGCGATGGCCCATGAAGCGGCTTCTATCCACTTGTAAACATCGGCATCGGAAGATGGCCGGCCTCTTCGGGGAACGTTCTTAATTTCAGTAACTCGCAAAAAATTTTCGATCGAGCCGTGCTCTTCGAGTTGCTGCCGCAGCATGGGCAGGACACGTTCAACAACCAGGCGGTTTCGCGTTCCCCAAAAACCGTCGGGGAATTTCACTGCCGAAACGGGCGTGGGATGCAGACGAGCATTTAGCGAATGACTGAGCGCGACTGGACCTTCCGAGGATGGGGTTGCCGGCGCTGTTTGCGCAGCGGCTGAAGCAAGTAAGCCGAAAAGAGCAAATGCGGCGTCGAGCTTCTTCATAGGGACTTTAGGTGCCTGTAAACGAGCGAGACCGGCAATCCGACAACGTTGTGATAGCAGCCTTCGATTCTCCGCACGAAACGCGAAGCGTACCCCTGGATGGCGTAGGCTCCTGCCTTGTCGCACGCCTCGCCCGTTTCGATGTATTCGGCAATTTCCTGCTCGGATAATTCGTCAAACCATACACGAGTTTCCTCGAAACCGGTGACCAGGCGATTGCCTTGCCTTAGAGCGATTCCTGTCAGCACTGTGTGTTCGCGTCCGGAAAGGAGGCGAAGCATGCGGGCGGCCTCCTGCGCGACGCCCGGTTTCCCCAAAACTGTATCCTCTACACAGACTATCGTGTCGGCGCCGAGGACGATTTCGGACGCAGCCGCAGAAACAGCTTGGGCTTTGTTTGTGGCGATTCGTTGGACATAGGCGTGCGGAGGCTCGCCCTCTTCTCTCGTTTCGGAAATATGAGCGGGCCGGACAACATGCTCGATCCTAGCTGCGAGAAGCAGTTCATGCCGTCGAGGTGAGGCAGAGGCGAGGATCAGCATGGAATACTAGGGCTGTCATGCGGCGAGCCGTGAGAAATGGCGGCACCGCTTGGGCGAAAACGAAGCCCACCAACATCATAGATGAGGGGCATGAGGCGGGCCGTGGCGGGGCTCAGCCCCATATGCGTTAACTTAAGAGTTCCGAAGACGCGGTTGAGCCATTTTGAACGGCGAAGGAAAGCAACCTTCCAGTAACCCTGTTTGCCGAGCATTTACCGGAAGGCGCAGCATCATTTTGTTTCCAGATGCCCCGACGAACCGGATCTGCCAATGGGCCGGACAGGTGTACGGCGGCGTCATCCGCAGGGTGACACACCGCGTATTCGCGAGCCGAAGCCGAGTTTTCTGTGGTAATCGGGCTTTGTCGTCGCCAACAGGCCTTCCTGGATGGCCATACGCTTATCATGTTGGCTGCTTTCATTTGCCTGGGTCGGTTTCGCAGGTCATCTCGGACGCGCGGCAAGCACCCTCTTTAGCGCTTCTTTCTCGATCAATTGCACTGACCGGCTGGGAAGCCCGAGGCACGCGGAACTCAAGGGTTCCAGATCGTCCGCGCTCCATTGCGCCCTCATCAATCCAAGATCCGAATGACCTTGCTGCGGCAGCAGAAGATGAGTAATCTCGTGCGCCATAACTCGTCCGATCATTGGGGGCAAAAACCTCGTGTGGGTTCGCAGAGCGGCCACCCGGTCGTAAAAGATGAACGCGGTTCCATAATCACCGGAAGAGCCGGCGATACCGAGCGCACTCGTGCTCACTTGGGATAGCGCTTTGGGAAGGAATCGCACAATCAAGTCGGTCGGCAACTGGATCGACATGCAAGAAGCGTGTACCACCGGTGACGTACAGTCGATCCATTTCAGTTCGATATGCACGGAGTGGAGCATGCGGGCAGCTTCAATCTCTGCTCCACGAAGTACCCAGGATGACAGCCCCGCGAAGCTGTACACGCGCACATTGAGTTCAGGAGTAGACTGGTGAGCTAACGAGAACCCGGTGTTTGCTTTTCCCTTTAGCAGTCTGGGATAGCCCAGTAGATTTGCCAAACAAATTGTGGCGGAGATAATTGTATATAGTTTGTTTTCCCGGCGACTCATGCCGTGGATCATCGATCTGGGGGTACATCAAACTCCTGTGTGGCAAATCAAAAGTTCTCAAATTGCTTTAAAACCTTCTCAACTGTCATCTCAAGTGGTTGAAAGCGATGCCGGGTTTCACCTTCGGCCCATTTGAATTGGATCCGGAAGCCCGTGTTCTGCGGCGAAATGGCGAGCCGATCCCGATGGCGGGAAAGACGCTCGACACCCTGCTTGTGCTGGTTGAGAACCGTGGGCGGCTGATCGACAAAGACGAGCTGCTAGCCCGGGTTTGGGCGGGTAGTGTGGTGGAAGAGGCAAATCTAACCCAAAGCATTTTCACAGTCCGCAAGATCCTGGGTGACAATCCAAAGGATCACCGTTACATTGCAACTGTTGCTGGGCGCGGCTATCAGTTTGTAGCGCCAGTTGTGGAGTCTACACCCGGTACGCAGACAGCCCACGGAGACCTGAAGAAGCCGCGCAGGTTCTGGGTTGGGAATCGGGTGCTTCAGTTCGGAACAGCGGGTCTCCTGATTGTCGTGCTTGTTGGCATTGCGTCCTACCGTGTGCGGCATGCCGGTCGCAAAACCCTATTCGCAGAACCTGTTCCGTTGACCAGCGCTGCGGGATTCGCGGAAGATCCGGCGTTCTCGCCCAAAGGGGATCAAATAGCCTATAGCTGGAGCCCGGAAGGTGATGCAAACTCAAGCATCTATGTGAAATTGATTGATGTCGGCACAGAGCTCCGCCTCACGCGTCCGCCAGGGACCGATACGATGCCCGCTTGGTCTCCTGATGGCCGGTATATCGCTTTTTATCGCAACTTGCGAGGGCATTCGGGATATTACCTTGTCTCAACGCTGGGCGGACCCGTCCGCCAGCTTCTCCAAGTAGAGTTCGCGAACAGCTATCTCGGTGGGGCCTTGGGTCGCATTGCGTGGTTTCCTGATGGCAGACACGTGGCGCTTGCCCTCCCGACCAGGGGATCCGAGACGCTTTCCGAAGCAAATGTTTGGAGCTCGCGTCGTATTGTCCGCCTTGATGTTGAAAGTACAGAGCAGATGCCTCTTACCGGTCCGTCCACAAGCAAGCTCGGCGATGCGGAGCTAGCGATCTCTCCAAATGGCAAAATGCTCGCCTTCGTTCAAGCGCCGGGAGCTGGTGCGGAGGAGATCTATTTACTTCCGCTCGACCGGGGAGGGCAGCCGCGCCGCTTGACGAACTTTGGGGCCGTCTATCTGGGGATCGCTTGGAGTCCGGATGGCAAGGATCTGATTTTTGCTATGGAGCAAAATGGCCGTCGCCGACTTTGGCGATTGCCGATAAGCGGAGGCGTCGCGTATCCGATAACGTCAAGTCTCGAGATGATTTCTTCTCCCACCGTGGCTCGTCAAGGGGATCGCCTCGCATACGTTGTGTATACGGGATCCACGAGTCTCTGGAACCTCGAAATCCTAAGGGCACAGCCGCCGACCGCAGGCCTGTTGAAACGATTCATCTACTCGATCGGTATGAACACAAGCCCCATGTACTCGCGAGACGGAAACAAGCTCGCGTTCGAGTCCAATCGCACTGGTCCCTTGGAAATTTGGACTTCCGATGCAGAAGGGAACGACCCCGTTCAGCTCACAAATTCCGGCGGACCCGATAACGGAACGCCACGCTGGTCCCCCGACGGGTCCGCCATTGTGTTCGATTCGCGCATCAACGGAAATCGTGAGATTCTCGCGGTGACGGTGGAAGGGCACAAGACGCGGCAGATCACGCATAGTCCAGCGGAAGATGCCATGCCGAGCTGGTCCAACGACGGCCACTGGATTTATTTTGCTTCGAATCGGAAGGGTGACTTCCAAATCTACAAAGTTTCGGCATCTGTCGGCGAATCACCCTCCAGCCCGGCAGTCCAGGTGACGACACGAGGAGGGTTTAATGCGATGGAATCACCCGACGGGAAATATCTCTACTTTGCAAAAGGGCGCAGTAAGGGCGGTTTGTGGCGTCGCCCACTCGGCCAGCCCGGGACCGGCATGGAGGAACCCGTGCTCGATTCACCGAAGTACTACGGTTGGTGGGCGCTTGGTCGGGGCGGCATCTTCTTTTTGGAGCGCGAAGACGAAAGGCCGAATGCAAGAGTGCATTTGAAATTTCTGGAAGTGGACTCGCGCAAAGTTACCGACCTGAGAACGCTCCCGTATCCCATCTGGCGGCCCTGGACAGCAGCGATCACAATTTCGCCCGACGAACATCACGTCGTCTTCGAGCAGGGCGAGAGCTGGAACTCTAATATCGTGCTGATCAACAATTTCCGATAGGGACGTGCGATCCCCGCGAGCGGTCCGTGCTTCTGCCACTCGGATTCGAGGTCATCTCACGAGCTCGCCCTGACAGAACGTACTTGCGCTCTCAACGCGCTTTCATAACCGCCGATTGGGCTGACGGAAAGGTGCAGTCGTATCAGCCCTGGATCACGTGCCACTCGGGAAGCTATTTCCGGTGTCCGGCGGTTAAGGGGCGTTCTCGGACAAGTGAAAGCGGCCAAATTTCTTGTGTTCGGCCTTAAGTTAACGCTTATGGGGCTCAGCCCGGGGGCTCGTACCGGTGGAGCGGACTTTGGCCTGCATAGCCGGTTTTCGCGCCCGGCTTTCGTGCATTGTCTTGATCCAGAAGAGGGAGCTATGCCGCCACGAATGGCGGCATGGCAGGCCGGAGGCCCGCTCCACCATGCAAGCCCGGCGAATTCGAGATGACCAACGATCGCTAATGACCCAGCGTGAGGAGGCTGATTGGCGTCGCGATCGAAGCTTTGTCAGGCGTAAAGTATTTCTGGATGTCGAGATTCCGGTAGACCTGCCCGGCAATTCCCGATGCAATCGGGCCGCTGACGCCCCGGCCGCCGGTGAGCAAAACGACAACCACGAGCTTACGAGGGCCCAACTCGTTGAACGAACCGAACCAGCCCAAATGCACTCCTGGTTTCGTTTCATCCGTGCATGTACCTGTCTTGCCCAGCACCGTTTCGGCCTGGTTGAAGCTCGCCCGGCGTGCTGTGCCGTATTCAACCGCTCCCATCATACCGGGTGTTATAGAGGGAACTAAATTCGCGATATCCAGGTACCGCTTCACCTTTGGCTCGAATTTCTGAACTTCATCGGCGGTGCGTGGACACTGGAGATAGTACATCGTCCCGCCGTTAGCGACGGTCGCAACGATGCTGGCCAGTTCAAGCGGTGTCAACTGGATGCCTGAACCGAAACTGGTCATCATCCCTAGGCCATCGCTCGGAGGGTGGTCAACCACCGTTCCCGGTTCCTCGCCTTCAAGATCGAGGCCAGCCGTTTCACCCAGGCCGAACAGCTGAGCATAGTGATGGACACGGTCGAAACCGAGTTCCTCGCCTAGTTTGGCAAAATACGCGTTGTTCGACATTGCGAGCGCGCGCGTCAGGTTAATGGAAGAGCGCCGGGTGATGCGCATGGGGGCGTCGGGGTCGACAATCTTCTCACTCAAGGAAGCCAGAGATACGACGATTTTAATGGTCGAGCAAGGCTCAAAAGCGCCGGTCATCGCCAGCTTCTGATTGACCATCGAAAGGATTCGGCCAGTCTGAGGGTCGACGACAACGATTGACCCGTTATAGTGCCCCAAGGCGTCAACAGCCGCCTTGCGCACCACGGGGTCCTCGCCGAGAGTGATATCGCCAATTGTGGAATCGGCAAACGTAGGCTCAGTCCAGGGACTATAGATCGCCCGCCGACGCGAGTACCGGCTACGAGAATGAATGACGCCGTGTGTAGTGGTGGTGGCAACCAGTGTTGCGGAAGTTCCCGTGGCAAGGCGACGGTGAACTGCGGCTCGGGCCGTAGTAAATGCCGGTCTCGGCGCTGCCGCCCGTTTCGCTGTAGCAGAACTGCTCGCCGCACTATGAACGCGATGGCGCCTTCGGGTTGCCGCCGAGGCATTTACCGCCATCATTAATAAAGTGAGTAGGGCGATCTCCCTCATTCGGAGTCGAAAAGTCATGCCGCTATTTACCGCGATCCTTCCCTCAACGAAACGTGGTTGAACCGCTTATCCGGAAAACCTGACCACAACAAATGTACTTCCTATGTTATGGATTTCGCAGAATCACGTCAACTGTAAAGTTTTGAACAAGTTACGCCGCTGTCCAACCGCCATCGATCGGAACAACCGCGCCATTCATAAAATCGGCAGCAGCCGAACATAAGTATAGAGCTAATCCCGCAATTTCTTCCGGCCGGCCCAATCTTCCGACCGGCTGCCTACTGTTCAGTTCCTCACGCACCTTTTCTTTCTCATGCTTATGATATTTTTCGAGGTACGCTTCGACGAAAGGCGTATCGACCGTTCCTGGAGCAATGCAATTGACCCGTAGCTGCGTTGGGTAATCCACGGCTAGTTGCCGCGTCATGGCTACGACGGCTCCTTTTGTTGCGCAATAGGCAAATCTGCGCTTCACCCCTACCAAACCGGCAACCGAACCGATATTGACAATTGATCCCCGTACGGGCAGGAGCTTCGGCAGCGCTGCCCGTGTCACAAGGAACGTACCTTCGACATTGACGCGGAACAGCCTCTGAAATTCATCCAATCCGGTTTCGGCGATCGTGCCCACCAAACCGATACCGGCGTTGTTAACGAGGATGTCGAGCCGGTCGAATGTGCGGAAAAGCTGGTTCACTTCGGCTTCCTTGGTAATGTCGCACTGGTGAGCCACCGCGTCGGGCAGCGACTGAGCCAGGGCGGTCGCCTGTTTCAGGTTGATGTCGATAATCATCACCCGGGCTCCGGCGCCGGCAAATGCCCGGACAGTGGCTTCGCCGATGCCGCTGGCTCCTCCGGTAACGAGGGCGACCTTGCCATCCAGCCGAAACAAATCCAGCATGCATGCCATTGTAAGCGAGTGAGTTAGGGCTTGAGACGAATGGAGAACGCTGGTGACTAGATCTCGTGGCACTGTTTCGAACCCGGAGCGCCGCCGTCTACGGCATTGACGCCCATCTTATTGATGTGGAGGTCGATATGTTCCCGTCCGGGAGTCAGCGGGACTTCATCACTGTCGGCATGCCGGACACGGCCGTTAAGGAAAGCAGGGAACGAATCAAGTCGGCCCTCATCAATTCCGGCTTTGGCTATCCGTCGCGATCGGTGACCATCAACCTGGCTCCGGCGAATGTCAGAAAGGAAGGGGCCGGATTCGACCTGCCTATGGCGGCTGCCATTCTGGGAGCAATGGGCGAGGTCCGTCCGAGCGACGACTACCTGATCGTTGGCGAGCTCTCGCTTGACGGGAGTCTTCGCGCCGTGCGGGGCGCGCTTTCAATCGCGGTATGCGCGGCGCAGCGGGGCATCCGCAACATTTTGCTTCCAAGCGAAAACGCAAATGAAGCGGCGGTTGCCGATGGTGTGCGGGTGTTTGGGCTTCGGCACCTGAGCGAGGTAGTCAAGTTCCTGAAAGAACCGGAGGCCTTTGAGCCCACCGTCCCGGCGCCGCCGAACTTTGCAGCCCTTGGCGAAAACGAACCGGACTTTCGTGATGTTCGCGGCCAGACCATGGCGAAGCGCGCTTTGGAAGTCGCGGCTTCGGGCAGCCACAACGTGCTGCTGATCGGTCCTCCCGGATCGGGCAAGACGATGCTCGCCCGCCGTATCGCCGGTGTACTGCCGAAGCTGACCTTTCGCGAAGCGCTCGAAGCGACGCAGATTCACAGCGTAGCTGGCGTGCTTCCGGCAGGCATCGGCATCCTTCGTCAGCGGCCGTTTCGCGCTCCGCATCACAGCATCTCCGATTCGGGCTTGATCGGCGGAGGAGCTGGTGTCCCGCGTCCCGGGGAAGTGAGCCTGGCTCATCAAGGCGTGCTGTTTCTGGACGAGCTGCCCGAGTTCCCCCGCAACGTGCTCGAGCAACTGCGGCAACCGCTCGAGGAGGGAACGGTGATGATTGCGCGCAGCAACGGTACGCTTACGTTTCCGGCGAGATTGATGCTGGTGGCGGCCATGAATCCCTGCCCATGCGGATTCTACGGAGATCCAACGCGCGAGTGCCGGTGCACGCCCGGCATCATTCAACGCTACCTGGCCAAGGTCAGCGGTCCTCTGCTCGACCGCATCGATATGCACGTCGAAGTGCCGGCCGTGCCGTTCAAGGAATTAAGGGGCAAGAGCGAGGGCGTGAGCTCCGCTCAAATACGCGAACGTGTGGAAGCAGCGCGGGAGATCCAGTTGCGCCGGGGCTTTTACAATGCCCAGATTCCGGCAGCACAGTTGCGCAATCTGTGCGCGCTCGACGATCAAGGCGAGCGGACGCTCGAGATGGCGGTGCGGCGAATGAATCTATCGGCGAGGGCGCACGATCGCATCTTGCGCGTGGCGCGAACGGTTGCCGATTTGGACCGGGCCGATCGCGTGTCGGCCAAGCATTTGGCGGAGGCGGTGCAGTTTCGGAATTTGGATCGGAATTACTGGAGCTGAGGGCGTGGGCCTCCGCAGCACGCCGGGAGCGGCTATGCGTGCTGTTTATGCTCGCTCGGCTGAAGGATAGCGCTAAAATTGTGGCACCTATGGCCTTGCCCTTGCCGCTTCGACGCAGCGGCATCGCAGCGGTTTCTGCCACTCTACTTGGCTGCGATCTGGTTAAAAAGCCATCAGCTGCGCCGACTGGTCCGAAGCGAACTGAACTGTTTGATCTGAAGAGTAAGTGCTCAAAGCTGGCCGCAGAGTTTGAAC
>JBAUZG010000268.1:0-3331 GCA_049585195.1 Bryobacteraceae bacterium
ACTCCTCTGAAAAACACGCGGAAGACCGCTCCCTCGCGGTCGCGGCTCGGTTCCGGGCTTGCGGTCTTTCATCAGCTTTGGTGGCCCGCAGGGCCATGGGGAACTCCCTCGCGGTCGTGGCTCGGAAGCTGCGCGTTGGATCGAAGGCATCCTACAGAGCCGTGCGCGAGCGGTTACAATGGCCTCCTCCAGCAAGGTAAGGTATGGGGTCTCGACCGCTTTTGACGCCGGCGCATTTGGCGCTAGCGATAATCGTGGAGATGAGTTATGAACGCGAAGTGGCCGCGGCAAAGGCCTGGGCCGAAGAAGCGGGAAAGCTCGCAGCAGAGTTTCAGCGGAAAGGCGTGACCGCCGAACTGAAGGCCGATGAATCGCCGGTTACAGCCGCCGATCGCGCGTGCGAAAAGCTGATTGTCGAACGCATTGAACGCGAATTTCCTGGGGACGGTGTATTAGGCGAAGAGGGCTCAAGCCGCGCTGGCTCGAGCGGCCGCAAGTGGATCGTCGATCCGATTGACGGTACGCGCGATTTTGTTCGCGACATTCCGTTATGGGCCGTTCTGATTGGGCTCGAAGATCAGGGCGAGATTGTCGCCGGAGCCGCCTGCTGTCCCGGACAACGTGCGCTGATCTGGGCTTCGAAAGGCGCGGGAACGTGGTTCAACGGCGAACGGACACGCGTTTCCAACCGCTCGGAGCCGGCGCAATCGGTGCTCTCATTTAATGGATTCAATAAAGCGGGAGTCGCACTGTTTGACGGTTTGCTCCCATGGGTTGCGGAGTTCGGCGCTGTTCGCGGTTTAGGCGGGGCTTTCGATGCGACGCTGCTCGCGACCGGCCGGGCGGATGTATGGATTGAGCCGAACGCTCAGCCCTGGGACTTGGCCGCGCTTAAAATTCTGGTGGAAGAGGCGGGCGGATGTTTTGGCGCGTTCGATGGTTCTAACTCGATCTACAAGGGTAACGCCTGGGCCTGCGCGCCGGGTTTTAAGGCGTATGTGGCGAAGCTCATCCGATTCGCAGGCACGTGAACGGCGGCACAACCGCAGCAGCTCAGATCACGTAAGGAACAAGCCGCTTCACCTGGCGCCGGTACTCGACATATTCACCGTCGAACAGCTCCACCATAAATTTCTCTTCAGTTCGGGACTTCAGCCACCAGCCTAGGAATGCGAGACCGAATCCAACAAAGTCGCGCCCGCGCCCGTGAATCAGAGCGGTCCCTAAAGCCGCTAACAGCAAACCGGAGTAAATGGGATGGCGCACAAAGCGATATGGACCGTTCCGGATCAACTCATGACCCTGTTTCATGGTCACTGTGCCACTCCAATTTCTACCCAGAACGAAGCGGGCCCAAACCGCGAACACCAGTCCCGCGAACGTCGCGGCCAAGCCAATAGCATCCCCTGCAAACGAAGGTGGAACGATTTGTGCATCCAGCGGACCTAACCCGTGCAGGCGAGCGAAAATGAGGAAAAAGGCCACAATTATCACAATAATGTGAAGCGTTCGGGACCCGCTAGATTCGTTCCGGACCGTGGCTTTTACCCGGAGCGCAGCCAAGAGCCATACCACTCCCAAAGCGGCCCACAAGTATCCTGCCCAGTTCTCGAAGGCTTCGTGGGTCATATTCGTCTTTCCTGTCTCAGCAGTTTGAAACGCAATCGACTGGCCGTTTGTTCCCTAATGCCGTAGCCAGGGATTAGCGCGCGGTCGCGGCGGGAACCGGCTCGGCCACCGGGGCCTTCGTCTCCAGAGCGGCCGGTAAAGAAAAATAAAAAGTGGATCCGACGCCGAGCTTCGATTCGGCCCAGATTTTGCCGCCGTGCCGCTCCACAATTCTCCGAGAAATGGTGAGGCCCATACCCGTTCCCTCGACATCACGGCCCTGAAGGCGCTGGAACAATCCGAATATGCGCTCCGCGTAGCGCGAGTCAAACCCTTGTCCGTTATCGGCAACTGCGAATACCCAGTTGGATGAGTTCCGACGGGCGGATATACGAATGACGGGGGTGCTCTGCCCTCTGTACTTGATGGCGTTCCCGATCAGATTCTGGAAAAGCTGAGTGATCTGTAGCGCATCCACAGCAAGAGTTGGAAGCGGCGCGGCCTCGATCACCGCGCCGCTTTCACGGATGGCCGCCTGAAGGCACGCTTCTGCGTCTCGGAGAAGCTTGTCCAACGGAATCAGGGTGGCTGCTTTGGTGGTCTTCCGAACCCGCACCAGAGCAAGCAAGCCGTTAATCAACTCGGTCATCCGGCGCGACGAGCTGACGATATACGAAATGAACTCATCGGCATCTTCATCAAGTTTTCCGCGGTAGCGCGCTGCCAGCAACTGAGTGAAGCTGGTGATGGTGCGAAGCGGCTCCTGTAAATCATGACTGGCGACGTAGGCGAACTGCTGTAACTCCTCGTTCATGTCCTGAAGCTCGCGCGTGCGCACGTCAATGCGCTGTTCTAGTTCGAGGTTGAGCTTCGAAAGCTCACCCTGCGCCGCTTCCTGGCGGTGAATATAGTCGAGCAGTGTGTAATAGAGGGAAATCAGAACCACGATGCTGACTGCGGTGCTTACGAGAAAGAACAAAAACACGGCCCGGTCGACGCTGCGCTGCCGTTCGTGCGCGTTCGATAGCTCATGCGCCAGTTGAACCTGCATGGTGTCGATAGAGGAGCGGATCGCGTCCATGGTGTCCTGATCGGTGCCGGTCTCGATGTACTGCAAGGCCGCCATAAACCCCGAAGTCCTCTGCAACGTAAGCACCTTCGCCACCTGGTCGAATTTGTACTGGATGCGGCGTATAAGCTGTTCGACGCTGTCGTGAAGCTCGGGGTGGTCATTGAACAGGTTGCGGCAGAGTTCAAGTTGCGTCTTGATCTGTAAGCTCGCTTGTTCATACGGCCCTAAATAGCGGTCGTCGCCAGTCAGCAGGAAACCGCGCTCGGCAGTTTCGGCGTCCTGTGTCAGGGCAAGAAGATTGCTCAGGGACGAGCGAAGATTCTGCGCGGAAAGAATCTCGATGTCGGTGTTTTCGGCTTGCGTATTGGCGATGAAAAACATCAGGCTGAACGCAAGCGGGACGGTAAAGAGCAGCGCCAACCGTCTTTTGGTTTTTGCTTGAACGGCAAGAGCCATTTATTGGTTTAATTTCATCCTATGCTGTTTTGACTCGCGCTTGGAGAATCGAATCCCACTCGCAAGATAGAATCTGCGTTATGAGATTTTCGCCCATGGCTCTTTTTGCCCTTCCCATTGGAGCCGCGTTACTGTCGCCGGTATTTTGCCAGGCGCCAAGCTCGGCCCTGCATTCTCCCGCCCGTGAGCAGAGGA
>JBAUZG010000269.1:0-1701 GCA_049585195.1 Bryobacteraceae bacterium
CTCCTGTACCGTTTCACCGTATAGCGGTTCTCATCCGCCAATTCGGAGTTTCGCACCAGTACGAGCCGGTTATTGCGCGATCCGACAACACCCCGGCGGAACACGCACCAGCTTCCGTCCGGAATTCGAGGTTCCATCGAATGGCCCCGGATGCGCGCAACGAACATGTCGGGATCGAGTTTCAAGTTGCCAGGCCCCTCCATCCAGCCTTCGGCCTCCACTTCTTCAGGATTCGTGCGAAAGGGGCCGGCGGCCACCTCCAACGAGTAAACCGGCAAATGCGTTATAAACGGGCGCACGACCGTGCGAACATTCTCCCGGTACAGGCGCTGTAACACAGTCGAAAAGTTGCGAACCGCGACATCTTGCCTTGGCCCAACCTGAACGGTATGAGAGGCGTTTTCTTCCAGCCATTGAAGGAGCGCCTGGCCTCCTAACTCGCGGGCCTTCAATGCAAGATCGTGCTCGATTTCTGCAAGCACTTCCACGTCTTCTTCCGAGGCGATTTCCGCCCAATCGTTGCGAAGTTTCAGGTGAAGTTCGTCGCGTTGCTTATCGAGAAGGAGTACGCCGGAGACTTCATCAGGCCGGCCCGGCAAGAGTACGAGCAAAGGCAACCATTCGCCAGCACGCTCCCGGTAATCACCGAAATTGATAACCCGGCCCGTCGCTGCCATTCCTATAGCGTATCGGTTACGGAGCTGAGGCGTAATAGCCTTTTCGCGCCCGGACCTTCACGTTGGCCAAATCGACGACTACTTTAAGATTGCGATACGCTTTGCCGTTGTCGTTTTGCGGAACATATCGAATGATATATTGTGTCGTCACCTCGCCGGCCACGGCAGCGACCGAGTGGTACATTCCCCGGGCCACAGCGGACGCGTACTCGCCTGTGCCGACCTTCAGCGCATAATTGCCATCGTCAGAAGGCTGTGAGAGATAACCGGAGGTGTCTTTGTATACGTTCTCGAGAGGATAGAAAACACGTCCGCCCGTTTCTTCCGCCAGCCGAACCAGATTCTGGTCGTAGATGTTATTGAAACCAAAGGCAGCCGTACTAATGCAGTAGATGGTCACCTGATTCTTTGCGGCCAGTTCTATCACCTGGTCGATCGTTCGCTTGCTCGCATCATCGTGGCCATCTCCGATGATGATCACAACGCGCCGCGGTTGAATCGGCTCGCCGTGAACCAGTTTTCGATTGGTGCAGGACATGTAAATCGCGTCAAACAGTGCTGAGCCGCTTCCGGGCTTCAGTTTCCGCAGCTTTTCGATGATATTTTCCGGATCGCTTGTGGTATTCGCCTGAAGCTCGGCATCCTGGCTATAGCTGATCAGATAACCGGAGAACTTCTTTTCGTCGGTCAGAAGCGTCTGCACGAGCTCGATGGCGGCGTCCTGATAATTCTTCCAATGCACCCGGCTGCTGGCGCTGAGGTCAATCAGAAACCCGATCACCACCGGCTGGTTCCGCTCCCGCGTGAAAAACTCGATCTGCTGGGGTTTATTGTCTTCGAAAACCTGAAAGTCTTTCTGATCAAGATCGGAAACAAATCGGCCCTTATCATCGGTGACGGTTACTGGGACGATCACTTCGTTCACATTGACGCGGATGGGCGGGGCAGTAGACCCGTTGTTCGGGGTACGGGCGCCAGTTGTTTTCGATGCGGGGGCGGCCGGCGGCGGCGGCGGCGTGTCAGA
>JBAUZG010000270.1:0-27769 GCA_049585195.1 Bryobacteraceae bacterium
AGGCCAGCAAAAGCAGCAAAAGCCAGGGCGAAAACCAGAGGATAGGGACGGCGAGAGAAATAGTGGTGATGGCCTGCTGGATGAACTGGCCCGTGGCTTGAATCATGACCAGGCGATCGGTGGCCTGAACCCGAGCGCGCTCGAGCCGATCGTAGTACTCCGGATTTTCGTAAGCCGCGAGATCCAGTTGCGAGGCATGATCGAGAACCAGAATGCTGACGTGACGCGAGTACCGATCTGATAGCACCGTATCTAGGAACGCGATCAAACGGCTCGAAACAGCCCCAATGATAGCGAGAGCGAATTCGGCCCCAACCAGCCACCAGAAATTCTTGGGCGGCGGCTGGTGCTTTGGCAGGATGTCGCCGAGGATTCCTATGATGCGCGCGGAAATGTAGGTGACGCCGACCGGAACGACCGAGACAAAGACGCGGGCCAGCAGGCCGGAGCCGACGACCCAGGGCCCCGATTGCCACACGATTTTAAGGACCACCGGAATATTGCGCATGGCCGTCAGCCGGTCTTCCCATGCGGCCAGAAACGATTGCCGGTTTTCGTGCATGCAATTTCCTTGCGCCCGCGCTAGGCCAGGTACTTGATGGTCTCCTCGATCAATGTGTCGGTTCCCTCGAACGGGTCGCCAGAAGCGGTGTCGTACTCCATGGAAAAGTAGCCGCGGTAGGAACTGGCGCGGGCGATGGCAAACATCTTGCCCACGTCTACTCGATAGACGCGGCCGCCTTTGGCTGTGATGATGTTCTTGACATGGCACATGCCGTAGGCATACCCAAACATCGCTTTGACAGCTTTCTCGTTGTACTCGGCGTCATGCCCCTGCATGGAATTGCCGAAATCGGGCAGAGCGCGAAGGTAGGGACTGTTCACTTTACGTATGACGCTGATAAGAAAGTAAGGATCTTCGGAAACTGCGCTATCGTTTTCGAGATTTACGATAATGTTGCGTTCGGCGCCATAATCGACGAGCCGCCGTAGGCTATCGGCCGCCAAAGGCACGTTGCGCGCCACGCCGGGCCGCGCATGTATGTGCTGGCGGACGCTCGGGGAGCCGATGTGGCGGGCAATGTCGATCCACTTTCGGCCATAGGCCACGGCGGCGTCGCGCTCGGAGCGATTGGGATCGTAAAAGTTTTTTCCCGCTAATCCGAGATCGACAACGTGAGATTTAGCGCGTTCAACCTCGGTGCGAAACGTATCGAGATAGGCGCTATCCGTTGAAGAGAAATGATCGGCAAGCGGATTGATGTTGTAAACATTGAACCGCTTGGCCACCATGCCCGCAAACTCCTTCAGGTCCATAATGGCTTTGTCGGGGCCTGCCTTTGCGAGTGGCGCTGTGGCGGGGTTGCGTCCACGATTAGACGGGCTTTGGATATAGGCGCGGAAAGGATATGAGGTAATAGCGATCCGGTCGCGAGCATTTGTGGGAAAAGTAAGGTCGGGCCCCGCATCCCTGGCCGCCGCGGAACTCGCCACGCAGAGACTCGCGAGAAACCGGCGGCGCGAAAGAGTCATCATCGTCGAAGGACCGGCAACTGCGGCCTAATAACCGATTGGAGCATACTTGCTGTTCCTGGCTGTCGCTTCCGGCCAGAATTGGGCTGTGATACTGTAGCGAAGTTGAGCTACTGCTCGGGAGGCGCGAGACATGTCACGTTCTCAGGTTTTCCTCGGCTTGGCCGTTGTGTTGGCGCTACTATCGTCTCCGGGCGCTCAGTCCCGGGACAACACACGCAACACGGGAATGCTCCTCGTTGCGAATAAAGGCGATCAAAGCCTCGGCTTGATCGATCCCGTCAAGAACCAGCAGATTGCCGAAGTGCCCGAAGGTGGTGTGACTGGCCACGAGGTTATCGCCTCTCCCGATGGACGAATGGCTTACGTGCCGATTTACGGCAATTCAGGTGTTGGCAAGCCGGGTACGAATGGACAAAAGGTGGTAGCGATTGATCTCGAGCAGCGTAAGGTGGTCGGAACACTTGATTTCGGTCATGGAGTAAGACCGCACTGCCCGTTGTTCGGTCCGAAGAATGGGCTCTTATATGTCACGACGGAGTTGGACCAAACGATCAGTATCATCGACCCGCATTCGCTCAAGGTAATCGGCACCATTCCTACGGGACAGCCCGAATCGCATATGCTCGCGATCAGCCACGATGGCAAGCGTGGATACACAGCGAACGTGGGACCGGGTACGGTGTCGGTTCTCGATATGGAGGGGCGCAAGACGCTTGCCGTGATTCCTATTTCGGGAGAGACGCAACGGATTTCGGTTTCCGCTGACGATAGTATGGCCTTTACTTCAGACCAGACGAGCCCGCGGCTGGCTGTGATCGACACCTCGACAGATAAAGTGAAGACCTGGGTTCGTTTACCGGGTACCGGATACGGAACCGCCGCTACGGAGGATGGACGCTGGCTCGTTGTAGCTGTGCCGCCCGTGAACAAAGTGGCAGTGGTCGATTTGAAAACGATGGAAGTCGCGCATACGGTTGACGTGCCCAGCGCGCCGCAAGAGGTTTTGATCGGGCCGGGCGGCGACCTCGCCTATGTTTCCTGTGACCGCAGCCATAAGGTGGCGGCTATCAAAACTTCCGACTGGACGGTCGCGAGCCTGATTGACGCGGGCAAGGGTGCGGACGGCCTTGCCTGGGCGAGGTAGACTGCATGCGGGGCTGAAGTCCCGCGCGGGCTGAAGCCCACCCTCCGAGTCATGAAGAAGCTCATCAATCGCCCCGACCGAGTGGTCGAGGAGATGATAGAAGGGCTTCTCGCTCTCTACCCGGAACAATCCCGGATCGAGGGCTTAAATGTGCTCTTGCGATCGGATGCGGCGGAGGAGCGTGACCGCAAAGTAGCGCTGATCTCGGGCGGCGGAAGCGGCCACGAACCGGCGCATGCGGGCTACATAGGCCGAGGCATGCTAACGGCGGCCGTGGCGGGTGAGGTATTTACATCGCCTAGCGCGAAATCGGTGTACGCGGCCATAAAGGCCGTAGGCGGCAGCGCGGGCGTGGCGCTGATTGTAAAAAATTACACAGGCGACCGCTTGAATTTCGGTTTCGCGGCAGAAATGGCGCGTGCCGATGGCCTTTGCGTAGAAATCGTGACAGTGGCAGAAGATGTGGCGCTGCTCGACTCCCACGACCGCTCGGACGCGCGCGGGATTGCGGGCACCGTCCTCGTCCACAAAATCGCGGGAGCGGCCGCGGAAGAAGGCCGAAGCCTCAAAGAGGTTGTCTCGGTTGCGCAGGCTGCGGCGGACGACATCGGGACCATGGGTATTTCGCTCGCAGCGGGAACTTCGCCTGTTACGGCGAGACAAAGCTTTCTCTTGGGAGAGCGTGAAGTGGAGCTTGGCCTCGGCATTCATGGCGAGCCGGGCATCCGGCGCATGCCGCTCCAGACCGCCGCCGAGATGGTCGATCTCCTCATCGACCCAATCGTGCGCGCGCGCAACTTGCTCACGGGTGACCGGATTGCAGTATTGGTGAACAATCTTGGTTCAACCACACCGATGGAGCTTGCGATTGTAGGCCGGTCGGCTTACGAGCGCTTAGAATCGCAGGGCCTAATAGTCGAGCGGATGTACGCGGGCACGTTCCTTTCGTCGCTCGATATGGCGGGCGTCTCGATTTCGATCATGCGCGTGGACGACGAGCGATTGCGCTGGCTGGACGCGCCGGTTTCGGCTCCAGCCTGGCCGAACTTATCGGTACGAGCGGCATCGCCTTGGCAGGCGAGGACCATTACGGCAGAATCTGCCGTGGGGCGGATGTCCTCGTCCGCGGGCGACCTCCCGGTCGCGCCTCGGGACATCTCACGGGCAATTGAGGCGGCCTGCAAAGCGCTGATTGACGCAGAAGATTTGTTGACGGAGATGGATCGCGAGGTGGGCGATGGCGACCTAGGCAACAATCTGGCGCGCGCTGCGCGAGCCGTTCAGAGCGCAGCCGCGCAGCTTCCACTCGATCATGTCAAGGAGGCGCTAAGAGAGATTGGCGTTATTTTGCAGGACGTGATGGGCGGTTCGTCCGGCCCTCTGTATGGCGTTTTATTCTTGAAGGCCGCTGCGGCGCTGGACACCCGAGGCATGAACGATTTAACAAATTGGGCAGCGGCCGTCGAAGCAGGCTGCGTCGCGATTAGCGAAATTGGCGGAGCGCGTCCAGGCGACCGCACCATGCTCGATGCGCTTGTGCCGTTCGTAGATACCCTCGCCATCGAAGCCGCAGCGAAGACGCCGATAGCTCGCGCGTTGACGGCTGCTTCGATAGCTGCTGAAGAAGGAGCACGGAAAACCGCCAATATGCTTCCGCGCCGGGGGCGCTCGAGCTATCTCGCCGAACGTGCGCTCGGCCATCCCGACCCGGGTGCAATCGCGGCATCCATCTGGCTACGCGCGGTTTCATCGTCATTGATCGGGAACCCGCCACAATAGACATGTGAACCGTAGAGATTTCTTACGGCTGTGCGCGGCGGGAGCGTCTATGCCGCTCATCGGGGATTCGGTGCCGGATTCTTTCCCCGCCGTCACGCTCCGGATCACGCCGGTTACCGTTGACCTGGCGCCGGGGCGCTCGGTCCGGACTGTTGGCTATAACGGATCGAGTCCGGGGCCTGTAATCCGAGTACGCGAAGGCGGCACTGTGACGTTCGATGTCCGTAACGAAACCGATTCGACCGAAATTGTGCACTGGCATGGCCTCCATATCCCATCGGATGTCGACGGATCGATCGAGGAAGGAACGCCGACTGTTGAGAAAGGCGAATCTCGCCGTTACACGTTTCAAGCCTCGCCGGCGGGGACTCGCTGGTATCACACGCACATGATGGCGGGGCGCAACCTGAGGCGCGGCTTGTATACGGGACAGTTCGGGTTTTTGATCGTCGAGCCGCGCAGCGAGGCTGGCGCGTATGACCAGGAAGTGCTGCTCGCGATGCATGAATGGAATGGCTTTCCTACCGCAGGTTCGGAAGATGACGATTCCATGGACATCGGCTACAAGCACTTCTCGATCAACGATCGTTGCCTGGGCTTCGGCGAACCGATCCACGTCAAACAAGGGCAAAGGATCCTGTTCCGCATACTGAATGCGAGCGCCACGCTGCCGCATCGCATTGGTTTATCGGGCCACAAATTCAAGGTTGTCGCACTGGATGGAAATCCTGTGCCTCATCCGACCGAAGTGGAAGCGCTTGAACTGGGGCCGGCGGAAAGAATCGACGCGACGGTCGAAATGAATAACCCAGGAGTATGGATCCTCGGTTCGACTGACGAAGTTGAACGTAAACAGGGCCTGGGCACAGTGATCGAGTATTCAAACCGGCGCGGCGAAGCGCAGTGGCGTGCGCCCTCCGCCGAGCGCTGGGATTACACGCGCTTTGGCGGGCAACGGACAACCGAGAAACCGGCGACACGCGTGCCGCTGGTTTTCGAAAAGAAGTTCGCCGGACATCATTGGGTCGACAAATGGACAATTAACGGGCAGTCTTTCCCAAAAGCCGATCCCATAAACGTCCGGCAAGGACAGCGGTACCGGCTCGTCTTTGACAACCGGAGCAACGAAGCGCACCCGGTCCATCTGCATCGCCACAGTTTCGAACTGGTGAGCGTAGAAGGCCACAAGACGGTGGGCATTCAGAAAGATACCGTGGTTGTGCGGCCGAATGCCGCCACCGAAGTGGATTTGGTTGCAGACAACCCGGGGCCGACATTATTCCATTGCCATCAACAGATGCACATGGATTACGGCTTCATGAAAATGTTGGAATATATGTAGCCCGTGAGGAAGAAGAGCCGGAAGCGTGGGCGACCGACCTGTGGGGCGGGCTATCTTGCCCGCCGCCCGCTTTGAGCTGGCGTCTCTCCGGGATTTCCAGGTACTAGAAACATTTCTCCGAGACACCGACAAACTGGGGAAGTGGATTGAGCTTGCCAGTGGCGTTTTATCAGTCCCTATCCGCGAACGATTTCGGACGTGCCCGATTCGAAGTGAGTTGCGCACGCTCTGGAGAGGCAGAAGGAGGCATTATTCAGGTTATACATCCAGTTGTTTTTCGGAATCTTTCAAGCTTGCCGATGCGGCTCGATCAATCCGTACGCGACGGATTGGCCACTCATGTGGCACTGAAGGCAAATGCATGAACGGCACCCTAGCTCCACAGGCGAATAAGGGATCAAGGCAGCAGCGACCACAGACTCCAAACGCAATCAAAATGGCGAGCGCCCAGAATTCGCCCGCCGTTTCCGTTCCTCTGCGGCTTTTTGCAATCTAATGTGGTCCGCCGATGTAATAGCGGCGAACCGGCTGCTGAAGCAGCTTGCGGGCATTGTCGGACAGCGCTGGTTGCGGACTTTCGGCGGCCTCATCTGCTTCGGCGGCCGTGCCCTGTATATCCTTGCAGCCCTCCGCGTCGGCGTGGTTCTGGTCGCATGGCGTCGCCAGAAATGCATGGACGTTGCCGGCGATCAAGCCTTGGCCCACGATCTCTCCAGCATTATTGATCGAGAGAGCCATCTGTAGATACCACGGTGAGTCCTTCGGGATGAACTTATTGAGGTCCATTGGCACTTTGTCTCGCCAAACGAGGGCGCGCGAGTTCCCGGTGGTCCCGTCTATCGAAAAGCCAACCACCTCGCCTTCGTCGTTAATAGTGTTACAGCACGGAGCAACGGTCACGACGGCCCCGGGAAGAATGCCGAGATCCTGCATACCTGTGTTTCGAGTCCATACGAAGGCGTGAATGTTGCCGTCTTTAGAGGATTGCGAGCCCCCGACCACTTCACCTCGATTATTGATGCTGTTGGCAACGTTAAGCGTGCCTCCCAAACTGCCGAGGTCAGTGGGCGAGCCGTCTTCTTCCCAGAGCACTGCGTGGGCCCCAGCGGGGCTTGGAGGAATTGCGGTGTTCGAGCACAGGCCCGATGCGCCGACGACTTGGCCGCCGTCGTTGATCCCTAAGGCGAATCCGACGGTGTCGCCGGCGAGCGGATGAAGTTCCCGGATCTCGCCGTTTGGTTCCCATAGCACCGCTTCAAAACGGAAAACCGGAGAACTACCGTTGTTTAGGCATGAATCGCGAATGCCATTCTCCGAAAACCCGACCACCTGGCCTTCATCGTTGAGACCGAAAGCATTGTCGTTGTTGGCGTGTGGCAGGGTGGGAAGCGCTTTCAATGTATCATCCTTCCAGATCGCCCCGAGGCATTGACGGTGAGTGCCGAACTCGCAAAAATCTTCACCATTCGGATCTAGCTTGGAAGTCTCGGAGCCAATCGCCGCCTCGCCGCCCAGGTTGGGCCCGTCTGCGCCGCTGTTGCAGCCAGGGCAGGCCGGCCCGCCCAATGTGCCGAGGTCTTTCAAGGGGCCAGTGCCATACCAAAGGAAGGCGTGTTGAGGGCCCCCGGCGGTCAGATTCGAAGACCCGGCCACCCAGCCCGCATTGTTAATTTGAAAAGCCTGGCTCAACGTCCCGCCGGGAAACGTGCCAAGGTCGGTAACCGCGTAGTGCGGAGGGCCCTCTGCTTTGTTTTCTTGTTCGTCTTGAGCCATAATGCGGGCTGGCGTTGCCAACACAGCGCATAGCGCTGTCGCAGTAATGATCATGGATATTGTTGGTTTCATAGTTGTCTCGTATTGGTGCATCGCAATCAGGCATGAGCGTCCGGGCACACTCTTGCACCGCAGCCTGGGCCTCCCACTCTCGCGTCTCGCCTACGCCCGGCCGCCATCCTTTCATCTCCTTTAACGAGAATTGCGCTCGAAAACTGCAACATTAGCCAGCAATTCTTCAGGCCAAGGCGAAACCGGGTTCGGCGGCTTCGTGTTAGACTTGACGCACCTCAGTTCCGAGTTGCTGCCGGGCGGCTGCATGGTTACGTCCTCCACGCACGAGATCACCGATTTGCTTCAGGCCTGGAACCGCGGAGACGATCAAGCGCTCGAGAGATTAACTCCTCTGGTCTACGAAGAGCTGTACCGCGCTGCAAAGCGTTGCATCTCGCGCAGGCGGCATGGCAACACATTGCAAACTACGGTACTGATTAACGAGCTCTATCTCAGGATGGTGGATTGGAAGGGGGTGAGCTGGCAAAACCGTGCTCACTTCTTCGCTATTTGCGCGCGTCAGATGCGGCGGATTCTCACGGACCTTTTTCGCTCCGGGCAATATCTCAAGCGCGGAGGCGGAGTAGAACGAATCTCCCTCGATACATCGGCGATATCGGCCCTGGAGCCACGGCGCGATTTAGTCGCGATTGATGAGGCGCTCAACCGTCTGGCAGGGGTCGACGAGCGTAAGAGCCAAGTAGTGGAACTCCGGTTTTTTGGCGGCCTGAGCGTGAAGGAGACCGCCGAGGTGTTAAAGGTATCTCCCGGGACGGTGATGCGCGACTGGAGGCTGGCGAAGGCTTGGCTCCTCGGCGAGCTGAGGACATAAGAGCGCCATGCAACAGGAGCGCTGGCGGCAAATCGACGAAATCTTCCACTCGGCCCTGAAGATCGGCGAGAGTCGGCGAGCCGCTTTCCTGGACGATACTTGTTCCGGGGACGAGGCTCTTCGGCTTGAGCTTGAACGCTTGCTCGCCAACCACGACGAGGCGGGAACTTTCCTCGAGTCACCGGCTTTGGAAGTGGCTGCCGAAGCACTCGTGCACGCGGGCCGCGTCTCCAGTCAGCCGAGTGACTCTGCTCTGGTGGGCGAGACCGTCTCGCACTACAGGATCTTATCCAAGGTTGGCAGCGGCGGTATGGGCGTTGTGTACGAAGCCGAAGATATCCGTCTGGGACGGCGCGTAGCTTTGAAATTCCTGCCAGAGGACCTGGCACTTGACCCGAGAGCCTTACAGCGCTTTGAGGGCGAAGCTTGCGCGGCTTCCTGCTTGAACCACGCCAATATTTGTACGATCTACGGGATAGAGGAACGCAATGGACAGCCTGTGATTGTCATGGAATTGCTGGAAGGTCAAAGCCTCAAGCAGAGAATCCGGGCGCGGCCGGTCAGCACAGACGAGCTTCTGGACTTTGGCATCCAGGCATCCGATGGTTTGCACGCTGCGCACGCAAAAGGGATCATCCACCGGGACATCAAACCGGCAAATATTTTCATTGTCGGCAATGGGCGGCTAAAGATTCTAGATTTCGGAGTGGCCAAGGTGATCCCTCCTGAAGCGAAAGACCAGTCCGGCGAGGAATCGCTCACCTTGAAAGGCGCTGTCCTTGGCACAACCTCTTATATGTCTCCCGAGCAGGTACGAGGAGAAGAAATCGACGCGCGCAGCGATCTATTTTCCCTCGGAGTGGCGCTCTACGAAGTGGCTACTGGCCAGCAGCCCTTCGCGCGAGAAAATGCGGTTCTGACCATTGATGCCATTCTGAATGTCCGCCCTGCCACCCCCTCGAGCGTGAATCCGGCCCTACCGTCTGGTCTAAGCACAATCATTGCAGGAATGCTTGAAAAGGATCGTGAGTTGCGCTACCAGGATGCCGCCGACATTAGCTCGGATCTAAAGCTGCTCAAAGAGGGGAAGCAACCACGAGAAAGCATCACTGCCACTACCATAGTTCCCGTAAGAGCTCAGCCCCGCAGATACTGGAGGCGGGCCGTAGCAGCTTCCTTTGGCGCTTTCTCGATCGCGGGGGCCGCGTTCCTCTACTTCCATCGCGCCCCTGCGCTTTCCGAGAAAGACACAATCGTTCTCGCCGACTTCGTAAACGCGACTGGCGATCCCGTATTTGACGGGACGCTTCGTCAAGGGTTGGCTGTACAGCTTCAACAATCACCGTTCCTCAGCCTTATCTCCGACCAGCGCATCCAGCGGATGCTTCGGCTCATGGGCCAGCCGGTGGATGCACGGCTGACTCCGGATGTTGCGCGGCAAATCTGCGAACGGACCGCAAGCTCTGCCGTTCTGGAAGGTTCGATTGCAAGCCTCGGAACTCAATACGTATTAGGGTTACGCGCAAAGAACTGCAGGTCCGGAGACCTCATCGATGAGGAGCAGATACAGGCAGGAAGGAAAGAGGATGTGCTGAATGCACTGAGTCAGTTGGCCAGTAAATTCAGAACTCGAGTCGGCGAATCGCTCGCCACGATCGCCAACCACGATACTCCGCTCGCGGAAGCGACAACACCGTCGCTCGAGGCATTGGAAGCGTACAGTGCAGGTTGGAAGATTCACGCTGCGAGAGGGGCCATTGCTTCTCTGCCGTTTTTCAGGCGTGCTATTGAAATTGATCCTGGGTTCGCTATGGCGCATGCATCGCTCGGCCGGATCTATGCGGACCTTGATGAATCTGATCTTGCCGCTCAAAGCACCAGGCGAGCCTGGGAAATGCGGGATCGTGCGAGTGACCCGGAGAAGTTTTTCATTCTTGCCAGTTACTCTGCGTTAGTAACCGGAAATCTCGATGAGGCGCGGCAAATCTGTGAGGCTTGGGCGCGAGCGTATCCCCGCGAAGCACGACCCCATCACCTCTTATCTGGTGTGCTCAACAAAGTCGCAGGTCAATACGAAACAGCAATAGTCGAAGCCCGGAAAGCTATCGAGCTAGACCCAGATTTTGCGATCGGGTATTACAATCTGGCCGTTAACCATGTCTATCTCGATCGCTTGGAGGAGGCCGAGGACGCGCTCAGGCGCGCGGCCGCACGCGGGCTGGAAATCGACGAGTTTCTCATGCTTGAGTACGATATTGCATTCCTGAAAAGTGACCAGGCGGGAATGGAACGGCAAGCCGCTCGGGCTCGTGGAGGGTCCGGCGCGGAGAACTGGATCTCCAACAAAGAGGCGTTTGCCTTGGCATACTCAGGTCACCTGCAACAGGCAAGGAATACGTCACGCCGCGCAGTGGATCAGGCTCAGCACGCAGCGCAGCGAGAGCGCGCGGGTTTGTGGGAAGCGGGAGCAGCAGTGCGGGAAGCTTTTTTCGGGAACGCGTCTGAAGCAAGGAAGAGGGCGACGGCCGCACTCCAGCTTTCAAGAGACCGCGAAGTGGAGTATGGCGCCGCCTTTGCCCTGGCAATTGCTGGAGAACCTTCCGGATCGCAAGCACTCGCGAACGATCTCGAAAGGCGGTTCCCTGAGGATACGTCGGTGCGATTTGCGTATCTGCCCGTCCTTCGCGCCCGGCTCGCACTGAATCATGGTGACGTTTCGAAGGCTTTCGAACTGCTGCAAGCCGCCGTTCCTTATGAATTGGGTGTCGCGCGCGTCAGCTTCGGGGCACTCTATCCGATCTATGTGCGTGGCGGCCTATCTAGCCGCGCACCAGGGTGCCGCGGCTGTCACCGAATTCCAGAGGATTCTCGGTCACCGCGGGATTGTTCAAACCGATCCTGTAGGCGTGCTGGCGCACTTGCAACTGGGGCGGGCCCTGGCTTTATCGGGAGATAAAAACAAGGCAAGAACCGCTTACCAAGATTTCCTCACGCTCTGGAAGGATGCCGACCCCGACATTCCGCTCCTCAGGCAAGCCAAGCTGGAATTCGCGAACCTACAGTAATTCGGCATTTTACACTTGGCTGCGGCGGTAAAGGCGCAGCGTAGAGTATTCCAGTTTGATGTATCGGCTATGTGGAGATTGAACCTAAACGGCTTTAGGACGTTCGGATTCGAAGTCTGCATTAGTCGCGAAAAATCCGCTTTCCATCATTTGGCACACAAACCCAGATCATTTCGCCTGCTGATCGGTTGTCACATTGATGTACAATGCGCTACCCGCGGAAGTGAAATCCCAAAGCCCGTTCCGAAAACAGAGGCCGGAATCGCGATCCGGGACCTGAAATCGAGTTCTCGCATCCGCGGGCATTCCATCTCAGGCAGGCCAACCACCACTGAAATTGATCGCGCCGCTCAAACCGGTCACAAATTTCCAAAATATTTTTATCTTCCTGTCTCGCTTCAACTTAGCGCCACTTTCTCCATCCACTTCGATCCGTTTTTTTTCCTCGCCGTGCTACGTTCACTCAGGCCTACGGACCCCCGTGAGCCATTTCCATCTCAGGAGCCCTTTATGTCCACCTCCGCGCAAATCGCGGCGAATCAAGCCGATGCACAGCTCTCCACCGGCCCTACATCCGAGACCGGCAAAGCCAAATCATCCCTGAACGCTGTCAAAACCGGCCTCACGGGCCGCACCATCCTACTTCGTGGCGACGATGCCGCGCTCTACGAAGCCCACGTCTCTGAATTCATGAAGCGCTTCGGACCGGCCAATGACGACGAATGGAACCTCGTCCAATCCCTGGCGGACACGGAATGGCGTCTCCTCCGCATTCCCTCACTCGAAATGGGTATCTACGCACTCGGCCGCCTCGAATTCGCCGAACTCTTCCCCAGCGAAGACGAGGCCGTCCGCAAGCACCTGATCGAGGCCAAAATCTTCCTGGCCTATCAGCGCCAGCTCAATAACCTCAGCATTCAGGAAAACCGCCTCCGCCGCCAGCGCGAAAAAGACACCGCCGCCCTGCGCCAGATTCAGGACCTGCGCAAGCATCAGACCAAAGCGCGTTTGGACGAAGCCGCCTACCTGTACATCGCAGCCGTTCATGACGGTACTTATCACACCTTCGAACCCGCGGCACTTGGCTTCGAATTTTCACTCGCCGAAATCGAACTCCGCGCCATGGACATCGACGCCGATCTATTTGCCGACTACGAGCGCCAACTCCGAGAAGCTGCATGAGCTACCATAAGGAGCTAGACGCGTCGAAGCGCGCAGCCGACCGGCGGCGTTGTGCGCGATTCCGAACAGAGCCATCCGCCCGAGACCGCGAATCTGCCTGCCCGTGAGCTTTTTCCGCCAATTCTGTCCATTTGAGGTGTTTCCGACCGACGTTCTTTTGTAGTGGCCCTTGATTTTCTCCAACCTGCAAGCGGCTTTTCGCCTCTTGCCCGCATCGAAATACGGACTGTCTTTTCCTGGGAGGGTGGGACATTTGAGTAATTTGTTATTAGCCATCGTTTTAAGCGCAGTTGTGTTTCTGGCCGGGTGCCAGAGAGAAGCGCCCGCTGCGGCTGCGCAGATGCCGCCGCCAGAAGTAAGCGTAGTCAGCGCTGTCCAGGAAGATGTGCCTGTGACAGGTAGCTGGATCGCCACCCTCGACGGGTTTACCAATGCGCAAATCCAGCCACAAGTGACTGGATATGTGATTAGGCAAACGTATCGCGAGGGTTCGTTTGTCCACGAAGGAGACATTCTTTTTGAAATAGACCCTCGTCCGTTTCAAGCGGCGCTCGACCAGGCGAAGGGACAGTTGGCTCAGGCCAAAGGACAGCTTGCGCAGGCACAGGCGCAGCTAGGGCTCGCGGAAATCAACGTGAACCGCGACACGCCATTGGCAAAAGTACGTGCGATCGCGCAAAGCCAATTGGACAACGACATACAAACACGGGCGACGGCTCAGGCAACGATCGAGACCTATAAAGCTGCGATTGAGACGAGTCAGGCCGCCATTGAGAGCGCCCAGCTCAACCTGGGCTGGACGAAGGTTCGCTCCCTGGTAGATGGAATCGCTGGTATTGCAACCATTCAGATTGGCAACCTGGTAAGCCCGACCAATGTTTTGACCACCGTTTCGCGAGTGAATCCAATCAAGGCTTACTTTCCGATCAGTGAGCAGGAGTATTTGCAGGTTTCGGACCGCATCAAGCCGGGGCCGGGAGGCGATTGGCTTCGAAATTCCGCTGCGATTCCTCTGTCGTTGACGCTTGCCAACGGAAACGTGTACGGACAGAAAGGGCGCATCGTGTTCACGGACCGGCAGGTTGACCCTCAGACCGGGACGATTCGCATTGTTGGCGCTTTTCCGAATCCGGGCAACGTACTTCGACCGGGACAATTTGGCCGGATCGGCGCCGTCACAAATCTTTTGAAAGACGCGCTTGTCATCCCGCAGCGGTCCGTGATGGAGCTGCAGGGTAGTTATCAGGTTGCGGTAGTCGGGCCGGACAACAAAGTCAGCATCCACGCGGTGAAAGTAGGGACCCGGTACGGCTCCATGTGGGTGATCCAAAGCGGTCTCAACCCAGGAGACCGCGTTGTGACCGAGGGCCTTGCCAAGGTGCGCGATGGCGCGGTCGTCAATCCGAAGCCCGATAATTCAAATCCCAATCAGAAACCCTCTTAAGCAAGAGCAAAATATACATGGCTAAGTTTTTCATCAACCGCCCTATCGTGGCGATGGTGATCGCCATCGTCATGGTGATCGTCGGATTCGTTTCGCTGCTGAGCCTTCCCACCGGCCAATTTCCGAACATCGTTCCGCCGGAAATATGGGTGCAGGCTCTCTATCCTGGCGCTGACGCGCAGACGCTCGAGCAGTCAGTTGCCACGCCGCTCGAACAACAGATCAGCGGCGTCGACAACATGAACTACATGTATTCGGTCAACGCCAACAATGGCCAGACACAGATCACGGTCGATTTCGATGTGAAGACGGATCCGAACATCGACCAAGTGTTGACGCAGCTACGCACGTCACAGGCGCAATCGCAGTTGCCCAGCGAGGTGAATACAGCGGGCCTGGTGATTCAGAAGTCGCTGACGTCGCCGTTGATGCTCATCTCGCTGTACTCGCCCAAGGATACATACGACAGCACGTTTCTGGCGAACTACGCTTACATCAACCTGGTGGATGAGCTGACTCGTGTGAAAGGTATATCACGCGTGCAGGTATTCGGCGCTGGCCAGTACGCGACGCGCATCTGGGTGAAGCCGGACCAGCTCGCGAAGCTAGGCGTTACAGTGCCGCAGATTATCAACGCGGTTCAAACCCAGAACACGGTAAATCCGGCGGGACAAATTGGCGGCGAGCCGATTCCGAGCGGGCAGCAGTTTACATATACCGTGCGTGCGGAAGGGCGGCTGGTTTCTCCGGAACAGTTCGACAACATCATTCTGCGCGCTAATCCAGATGGCTCTAGCTTGCGCTTGAAAGACGTCGCGCGCACGGAGCTGGGCGCCCAAACCTATAACCTGGCGGGCCGGTATAACGGAAAGCCGTCGGCCATTGTCGCGCTGTACCAACTGCCGGGCTCGAATGCCGTAGAAGCGGCGCAGGGCGTGCGCAAGCGCATTGCGCAATTGCAGCAGCGGTTTCCGCAGGATCTAGCATACGACGTCAGCCTCGACACAACCAAGGCGGTCACGGCGGGCATCAAGGAAATCGAGTTTACGCTGTTCGAAGCTTTAGCATTGGTCGTCGTCGTCGTCTACATCTTCCTGCAGGGATGGCGAGCGACGCTGATTCCCTTGCTGGCGGTTCCGGTATCGTTGATCGGCACGTTCATCGTCTTTCCGATGCTTGGCTTTTCGGTCAACACGCTGTCGCTATTCGGACTGGTGCTTGCGATCGGCCTGGTAGTCGACGACGCAATCGTGGTTGTCGAGGCCGTCGAGCATCACATCGAGGAAGGCATGACGGCGCGCGATGCGGCGCTGAAGGCGATGGAAGAGGTGTCTGGCCCGGTAGTCGCGATCGCCCTGATTCTGGCGGCCGTGTTCATACCGACGGCTTTCATTCCTGGGATTACCGGGCGATTGTATCAGCAGTTCGCGGTGACGATCGCGATCTCGGTTTTGTTCTCGGCTTTTAATGCACTTTCCTTAAGTCCTGCTCTTTCCGCGCTTCTACTGAAGCCACGGAAGAGAACGCGCGGACCCTTGGGAGCATTCTTCCGCTGGTTCAACCGCGGGTTCGGGCGGGCCAGGGAGGGCTACCTTAGTTTCTCCGGCCTGCTGATTCGAAAGTGGGGTGTCAGCTTTGTGTTTCTGGCGCTGGCCGGCCTGGCCGCGGTGCTGTTGGGGGGAAGGCTTCCCACGGCATTTCTTCCCGAAGAAGACCAGGGATACATGTTTGTGGCGATGCAGTTGCCCGATGCCTCTTCGCTCGAGCGCACGAGCGACGCCGCACGTAAGGTCGAGAACGTACTCTTGAAGACGCCCGGGGTGCAGGGCTGTGTTTCGGTCATCGGGTTCAGCTTGCTGAGCCTGGTTCAGAATACATATAGCGCTTTCTTCTTCGTGCCGCTGAAAGATTGGGACCAGCGCACAAAGCCTGAAGAGCAGTACACGGCGATTCAGGCGCATGTGGCGCAGCAGCTTTCGCAAATACGCGAGGGGCTTGCGTTCTCGTTCTCTCCGCCCGCTATTCCCGGCGTCGGAACTTCGGGAGGCGCGACTTTTGTGCTCGAAGACCGCTCGGGAGCCGATCAGGAATTTCTCACGAAGAATGTGAACACTTTTCTCGAGGCCGCACGGAAGCGCAAGGAACTGATGAGCGTTGCAACCACCTATTTGCCGAACGTGCCGCAGGTTTATGCGGATGTAGACCGTGCCAAAGTGATGCGGCAGGGCGTGAATATCGGGGACGTTTACGAGACGATGCAGACATTCATGGGCGGATACCTGGTGAACTACTTTAACCGCTTCGGGCGTCAGTGGCAGGTGTATGTGGAGGCGGAGGGAGACTCGCGCACGCGCCCGGAAAACATTGGGCAGTTCTATGTGACGGGCAGCAATGGAGGTATGGTCCCGTTAAGCGCGGTGACCGATATTCATGCAATGAACGGCCCCGAATTCACGATGCGCTACAACGAATATCACTCGGCGCAGATATTTGCGACTGCAGCGCCGGGGTACAGCTCGGGACAGGTGACACACGCTCTGGAAGAAGTTTTTTCGCAGACGATGCCGCGCGAGATGGGTTTCGACTACATGGGCATGTCATTTCAGGAGCAGAAGGCGGCTCAGGGCGTTTCCTCAGGCGCTGTGTTCGGATTGTCGCTGCTTTTTGTGTTTCTGATTCTGGCCGCGCTTTATGAGAGCTGGTCTTTGCCATTCAGCGTATTGCTGGGCGTGCCTATTGCGGTTTTCGGAGCGTACCTGACGCTATTTGCGAGGAAGCTTGAAAACGACGTATACGCGCAGATCGGCCTAGTGATGCTGATTGGCCTCTCCGCCAAGAACGCCATTCTGATTGTCGAGTTCGCCAAATATGAGTACGAAAAGGGTAAGGGCATCGCGGAAGCGGCTTTGGCCGGGGCGCGGCTGAGGCTGCGGCCGATTCTGATGACTGCCTTCGCCTTCATTCTGGGCTGCGTTCCTTTGTGGACGGCCTCGGGCTCGGGCGCTGCCGGCCGGCGCATTCTCGGGACTGTGGTAATTGGCGGGATGCTGGCGGCTTCTCTAATCGCGATTTTCCTGATTCCGGTGACTTTCGATGTGGTCGAAACGTTGAGCGCGAAATTCAAGCGCAAGAAGGTGGGAGAGCCGGAAATAGAGACGGAAGGAGAGCTGGCGCGATGAGGCGTCTGTATTTGTGGCCGTTGCTCGCGGTGCTGCTGTTCCAGGCAGCCTGCCTGATGGGGCCGAACTACAAAAGACCCCAGGTTGCCGTTCCGCCCGCATATCGTGGTCCGGATGGAAGCGCGGACGGCACGGCAACGGAGAGCTCGCTGGGCGATGCGAAGTGGTGGACTGTTTTCCAGGACGAAGAATTGCAGAAGCTGATACGCGTCGCGCTCCAGCAAAGTTACGACTTGCGTTTGGCGGCGACGCGTGTCGATCAGGCGCGAGCGGAGCTTATCGCGACACGTTCGAATCAGTTCCCGACTGTAAGCGGAGTGCTGGAAGACACAGGCCTTCGTAGTCCTCCGCTCGGCGGCGGCTTCCCAACTTTCACGTACAATGCGATTGAGTTGGGCTTCTCCGCCTCCTGGGACCTTGACTTTTGGGGCAAATACAGGCGAGCCACGGAAGCGGCTCGCGCCACTCTGCTTGGCAATCAGTGGGCTCAGCGCGCTGTTGTCAGTACTCTTGTGTCGAACGTAGCTACAGCGTATTTCACGCTGCGCGAACTGGACCTGCAACTCGAGATTTCTCAGCGAACGCTTGGCTCGCGGCAACAGTCTTTAATGCTGACGCGGGCGCTAGTGAATGGAGGCGCTTCGCCGCTCCTCGACCAGCGGCAGGCGGAGCAGCTTGTAGAGACGGCCGCAACCACCATTCCGGACCTCGAGCGTCAAATTCAACAGCAGGAGAACACAATTACCACTCTGCTGGGCCTGAACCCTGGTCCAATTGCGCGCGGCCGGGCGCTGATCGACCAGCCATTGCCGCAATCGATTCCGCCGGGACTGCCTTCGAGCTTACTCGAACGGCGGCCGGATATACGGGAGGCGGAGCAGAATCTGATTGCGGCCAATGCTCAAATTGGCGTGGCGCGGGCCGCGTTTTTCCCCGATATTTCGCTCACTGGATTGGCGGGAATTCAGAGCGGCTCGCTGACAACGCTTTTCCGCGGCAGCTCGCGGGCGTGGACTTATACCGGGTCGGCTACCGAGCCCATTTTTACGGCGGGCAAGCTGAAGGCGAACCTGAGGCTGGCGGAAGCACAGCAGCAACAAGCATTACTGACTTACCAGCAGACTATCCAGCAGGCCTTCCGGGATGTTTCGAATGCGTTAATCGCGTATCAAAAATACCGGGTGGTACGCGAGCATCAGATGGCGCTGGCCTCGGCGGCAAAGGATGCATCCGATTTGTCGCATACGCGGTACCAGGGCGGAGCGACCAGCTATTTGGAAGTGCTGACGAACGAGACAAATTATTATTCAGCGGAATTGAACCTGGCGGCCGCGCGGCTGAACGAGCGTCTGGCGCTGGTTGAGGTGTACAACTCGCTGGGCGGCGGATGGCAACTGTAAAGTGGAGCTTTCAGCCATCAGCAGCGGGCCTAACTTCGTCACGACCAATCCTCTGAAAAACATGCGGAAGACCGCTCCCTCGCGGTCGCGGCTCGGTTCCGGGGTTGCGGTCTTTCATCAGCTTTGGTGGCCCGCAGGGCCATCGGAACTCCGTGGCGGTCGTGGCTCGGAAACGAAGCTTGTGGATTCAACTGTTGGGCCGAGCCGCGCACGCAAGTAAGCGGTCCGGTGACGAAGTTCGGCTAGCCATCGGCTAGCCAAACGGCTAGCCATCAGCACCAATTACTGCAGGGGATAGCGGTAGGCGATGAGTTCCGGGTCGGCGTAGCCGCCCGCGATGGCGGTTAGTCCGAGCAAAACCTCGAACGGCTTTATCGATTTGTCATCCTTTTGCCCGATGCGCCGCAGAAGCGTACTGAACCGTTTCGGATTGGTGACGAATTCGCCGGCGGCTTCAGTACCTTCCATACTGAGGCCTTCGACAATAAGCACGTGACCACGGTCGGTGGGGCTTGGCAGTAGAGCCGCTACTGCATAGGATTCAATGAGCTTGGTTTCCGGGCCTTGCACCGAAAGGCTGCTATCAAGGGCTACAAGATTCGGCTCGCCGGGTTTGGGGGAGCGATTACGGAATGCGGGTCCGTGACGGCTGCGATCGTACTCGAGCACGAAATTCATTCGCGGCTCGAACAGCTCGACCCACGGATTCGAGCGCCGGCTGCCTATCAGCACCAGATTACCTGTGCGCACTTCGTGAATGTCCACGTTTCTCGCGAACTTCACCCGGACGCGGCCATTGTAAGAGCCGGCGATTTCCGCGATTCGCACGGCGAGACTAAGGTCCGCTGGACTGGTAAAACGGCGGATGGCGATCTCGCGCATCTTAAGATCTGTAGTCGCGCCTTCGGCATACCATCGGCGGCTGAGATAATCCCCCAAATTGAGGCTGCGATCTGTAATGTCTTGCCAAAGCGCAAAGCCCGCGTCGGCGGCAACAACGGTGAGTTCCGGTCCGCCAGTTGGGAAAAGCTGCGCCCATAAAGGGCCGGTTGTCTGGTTCGAGGAGGAATCTGAAACCGATTTGGCCCTGTGCATGGACCAAAGCAACGGGACAACGGCGGCGACGAGGGCGGCGACGACTGACAAAGCGGCGGCGCGAATGCCGAAGCGGCGCCATTTCGGACTTGTGTGAACTTCACGCGAAGGATCGTTGCTCGACGTCGGGGGCGGGGAAACGGGCGGGTCCGGCACGTAATTCAGGGCCGGGATACGCGGCTCAAAAACTGGAATGTAATGCCCCTTCGGTATAGAAACAACGACCGGCTCGTCGAGGCCTTCGCCCGCGAAATATTCGCTCAGCCGCTGACGCAGTTGGCGTGCGCGGACGCGAACGATATTGTCTTCGGCCGGGTCGTAGTCCGGCTTGCGTCCCAGGACGCGGCTTCCGATTTGCTGTTCTTTGATGGCATCCAACCGCCCGGCGATGGCATGCTCGCCGACATAGAGCAGGAAAGCCCTCAGGGTGTGACAGGTAGAAAATGAACGGCTGTTTGCGATTCGATGCAACAGCTCCAGATGCTGTTTCCCATCGGATGAGCAGACAGGCGATGGGTGCCGTTGTGCGCGTTCAAAGGGGATCTGGGAAACGTGTTCGTCCTCAAGCTGCTCCATAGCCGCAAGTTGTCACGTACAGCTTATCGCAGGTTCGCGAAGTCACAGTAAATTTTACTGTAATCCTTCCTGTTTTTCCGCGAAGTGGAATGACATAATCGCCTCACACGAGAGGAGTTGAGGGGTCAAGCGCGCTATGGAAGACTTGTTGGGTGGAGTGAAGCGGAATTGTGCGAATGTGTTGGTTGCATTCGTTATATCGGCTGTTCTGGCGTTTCCAATTGGAGCGTGGGCACAGGGAGCCGGTACTCTTACGGGCCGGATGACAGACCCATCGGGCGCAACGGTATCGGGCGCGACGGTATCGATCGTAAACGAAGCCACCCAGGTCACAACGAACGCCGTAACGACTTCCGGCGGCACTTATACGGCCTCGAACCTTCCCCCGGGAACCTACGATATTACTGTCTCTGCTTCGGGCTTCAAGGAATTTAAGCAGACCGGCATCACCGTCGCTGTTGCGACGACCAGCACGCTGGACGTGTCTCTCCAGATTGGCAATACCTCCGAATCTGTCGAAGTTCGCGGGGATGTCAGCCAGGTTGAAAGCCAAACTTCGGAGCTGGGCACGTCGGTTAATCCGCAATTAATAGCCGATCTGCCGCTGCAAGTGGCGGGCCAGGTTCGCAACCCCATACAATTCGTCGAACTAACGCCTGGATTCACGGGCAATCTGCCCAATACTCCCACCAGCCAGCTCTCGTTCAAAATCAATGGCGGGCAGGAGGGCGGTGTCGACGTTTTGGTAGATGGAGCCAGCATCTCGCTTACGCATCCGAATCTTCAAATGAATTATGGCGTGGGCACCGACGCTGTCGCCGAGTTTCGGGTGCTGACGGCCACGTTTCCAGCACAATACGGCCGAGCCACGGGAGGCATCGTCGATTTGGTTACGAAATCAGGCACAAATCAGCTTCATGGCACGGCATACGAGATTCTGCGGAACGAAGTTCTGGACGCCAACGGCTGGTACAACAACTACAAAGGCGTGCAGCGCCAACCGGACAATCAGAACGATTTTGGTTTCGAGGTAGCGGGTCCTGTCTGGCTTCCGAAAATCTACAACGGAAAAGACAAGACGTTCTTCATGTTCAACACGGAATTCTATCGGTACAAGTCCGGATCGGCCGGCCCCACTACGGTGCCGGACCCGGCGTGGGACCAGGGGAATTTCTCGAATCTTCTGACGCCGACGACGTCGCTGGGCGTTACCTATCCGGCGCACCAGCTTTACGATTACACGACGTGTGTTTCCGGACCGCCATGCCAGCCATACGCTGGCAATATCATTCCGATGAGCCGCATCGACGGTGTCGTTAAGAACGCGATGGCGTTTTTCCCTAAGGCCCAGAACAACAACGTCTATAACAATTTCGAAAATACGACGATCAACCAATATAAAGCTAACCTGTACACCGCGAAGATAGACGAGTACATCACGCCCAAACAAAGAATCTCGGGAAGCTGGAGCTACGAGAACATGCCGCTGACGCAAACCCAGGCACTCGGAACCATTTGGACCAGCGAAAACCCGACTCAACATACCGATTACGGCCGGTTCAACTACACCGACACGATCAGCCCGACGCTGTTAAACGAGTTCAATTTCGGGTTCTCGCGCACCGACCGTGCCGAGGTGAATATGCTCTCGACGTTGGGCAAGAACCTGGCTGCTCAGATCGGTCTCAAGGGCGTAACCGATGCGCAGCTTCCTTCGTTCTTGCCGGGCGGCGTCACGGCCAGCCCGGACAGCGCCGATTCGACCTTTATCGATAACGATTACGAGTTTGACGACAACGTGAGCTGGATCAAAGGGCGGCACAGTTTCATTTTTGGAATTGACCACCGGCGATTGGAGTTCGACACCAATCAACTCGCCTATTCTTCCGGCCGGTTCATCTTCTCGGCGGCGCAGACGTCAAACCTGATCGATCCGAATTCCGGCTTTTCGTACGCCAGCCTGTTTCTGGGAGCCGTGAGCACTGCCTGGATACCAACGCCTCAGGACATCGGCATGCGCACCCGCTATTGGGCCACGTTCGTTCAGGACGATTTCAAGGTTAGCCAGAAACTGACGCTGAACCTCGGATTCCGCTATGAAATTCCGACGCCGGTGACGGAAGCGCACAACCGGATGTCGTGGATGGATCCGACCGTTCCGAATCCCGGAGCAGGCGGACTGCCGGGGGCGTATGTGTTTGCGGGTTCGGGGTCCGGGCGAACGGGCCTCAGTACGCCTCAAAGCACTTACTACAAATCGTTAGCGCCGCGCGTGGGCTTCGCTTATGCGTTAACTTCCAACACTGTGATTCGCAGCGCATACGGTATCTACTATTCGCCGATTATCGTGAACGGCTTCGCCCAAACGGATAGCGCCGGGTTTTCCAATCCCTTCCGGATCAACGCGCCTACAGGAAGCAACCAACCGGTGATAAGACCGGACCAGATCACCGCGTATCCAGGCGCGCTGCCGCCTTTCATCAACCCCACGATTTCGAACGGCTCCACGGGCGGGCAGCCGAGCGTGATTCTCTCCAATACCGACGAACCGGGCCGAATTCAGAACTGGACGTTTGATGTTCAGCATCAGTTCGCGAAGGACTTCATGGTCGATGTAGGTTACGTAGGCGCGCATGGCGACCATTTGCAGGCCGAGCAGCGGGCTCCCAATCAATTGAATCCTTCTTATCTGTCAAAGGGCGCTTGCTTGAACGTGCTGATTACGCAGCAGACCACCAAGCCGGCTTGCGCGGGGCAGACGCCGGTTCCGATTCCCTATCCGAATTTCGTGAGCGATTGGGGCAACCAGGCGACCGTTGCGCAAGCGCTGCGGCCGTTCCCGCAGTACACCGACTTCAGCCTGGACAATTCGTCGGAGGGGAACCCGTTTGGCTTCTATACGTATGAAGCGTTGCAGGCCAAACTGCAGAAACGGTTTTCGGCGGGATTGACACTACTCGCAAGCTACGCGTGGGCGAAAACGCTGACGAACGCCGACGGGGCCTATCCGCCGGAAGGCGGCTGGAACACGCAGGCTCAGGTCAACATGCAAAACAACTATAATGCTGGAGCCGAGAAATCGCTCAGCGCGCAGGACGTGCCGCAATCGTTTGTTTTGAGCTACAGCTACGAGCTGCCGTTCGGCAAGGGAAAGCCACTTCTGAATAGCGGCGGCCGAGTGGTGAACGCAATTGTAAGCGGGTGGAACGTGGGAGCTATTCAAACCTACACCAGCGGCACACCGATTTCGATTAATTGCGGCGGCAGTTATATCAGCGGGCTGTTTAACCCGTCGTGCCGCGTAAACGTTGTTCCGGGCGTGAGCGACACACTTTCTAATCAAGGGCCGTTCGTTTTCGGGGAAAGCAAGGCATTTAACCCGGCGGCCTTTTCGCAGCCCGCGAGCTTTACGCTGGGGGATGCTTCGCGCGTTTCGAACATCCGGCTCCCAATGTATCTGGACGAGGACATATCGGTCGAGAAGAGGTTCTCAATCCGGGAAAAGGTCAATGCCGTCTTCCGCATGGAGGCTTTTAATGCGTTCAATCGGCACCGATTTGGCAGTGCCAACAGCACCAGCGGCATCGACAATACAGTGACCGACCCCAGTTTCGGGCAATATACATCGGCCCAGGGCAATCGAAGTATGCAGGCCAGTCTGCGGCTTTCGTTTTGAGTGACCTTATAAAATGGACCGATATCGTGCGGCATTTCGCCAATCGCTTTACGACCGCTCCCTCGCGGTCGCGGCTCGGTAGCGTCGTTGGCGCTGTTTGGTTTTCTCTCTGGATTGGCGCCGCGGTATTGAGCGGACAGGACGCCGATTCCGAGGCGCAGAAGCATTTCCTCGCCGCACGGCAAGCGCAGAGCGCGGGCGATCTGGGCACGGCAGCCCGTGAGTACGCGGCGGTGCTTCGTCTACATCCGGGCATAGCGGAAGTTTACGGAAATCTCGGGCTCGTTTATTATCTGGAAGCCAAGTTCGACGAGTCGGCTGGAGCGTTCGAAAAGGCGCTGGCGTTGAAACCTGGACTGCGTGGCTCCGATTTGTTTCTGGGAATCGATTACGTGAGGTTGTACCGTCCGCAGCGCGCCGTCCCGCATCTAGAAAAGGCCGTCGAGCAGGAGCCAATGAATAAGGAAGCACGCTCGTGGCTTTCGAGCGGCCTATGGGATTCGGGACAGACCGCGGCGGCGATTGCGCAACTGAGTAAAGCAGTCCACGATTTTCCCGGTGACGCCGATTTTCTTTTCCTGCTGGGCGAAGGATATCGCAAATCGGCGAATCGGGAAGTGGAGAAGGTGCTGGCTTCAGTTCCGCGCGGCGGCCCTTTTTACCACCAAATCTTTGGCGATATCTACGCGACGCGAGGCGATTGGGATAAAGCCATTGCACACTACCGGCGGGCGATCGAGGCAGACTCGCACTGGGAAGGCGCTCATTACGGTCTGGCTGAAGTGTATCTTCAGCAAAATAGGCCAGAGGAAGCGCAAGCCGAGTTTCGGCACGAACAGCCGTTGGACTCGCCTGACGCTAGCTACAAACGAGCGCTGGCTGATTTTAATCGCGGAGCGTTTGAAGAGGCGGAGGCCGCGCTGGTTGCGCAGCTCAGCGACGATCCAAAGAACTTAAAGGTGCGCTATCTGCTTGGAAGAACTTACCAGCAGCTTTCACTCTCCGTCTTAGATCGATTGCTAAAAACCGATCCTGATTCCTTTCGCGCTCACCAGCTTCAGGCCGAGACCTACGCCTATCGGGAAGAAAACGGCAAAGCTCTGGCCGAATACCGAATTGTTGAGCAGATGCGTCCGGAGCTGCCGGGATTGCACTTCGCGATGGGCGATCTGCTTTGGAAGAGCGATGACAACAGCCAGGCGCTCGCGCAGCTCCAACAAGAACTGCGCATCAACCCGAACCATGCTGAAGCGAATGCGGAGATAGGGGCCATCCTGGTTTCCGAACATCAACCCAACCAGGCGATTCCCTATCTGCGCAAGGCGCTCCGGCTGAAGCCAGACCTCGTCATGGTTCACGAGCAGCTCGGCAAAGCATATTTCCAGCGGCAGGAGTTCGCTCAAGCGGTAGGGGAGCTGAACCGCGGGCTCGCCCCGGACGATCAAGGCAATGTCCATTATGTATTGGGGATGGTTTACAAGAAAATGGGGCGCATGAAAGAAGCCCGGGCAGCGTTCGAACAATCTCGGCGAATTAAGACTGAACGGCTTGCCGAGGCGACGATTCAAAAGGCGGACCAGCCAGACTCCCGCTCCAGTCTTTGATGCGAAGCTATCGACCTATTCTGGTTACTCTCGGTCTGTGCCTCGCCGGGCGCGCATCCGGTCAGACATCGAGCGTTCAAGAAGGCTTTCGATTGTTCGAGCAGGGACAGTATGAAGCTGCGCTACGCGAATTTGAGGACGCGAACCGCGCCCGACCGAATAACCCTGCTCTCGAAAACATAATTGGCGTGACTTACTCGAAGTTAGGACGCATCGATAAGGCCGACGCACACTATCGGGAAGCAATACACCTGAACCCGAAGCTTGCCAGTCCACATAAGAACCTCGGCTTTAATTATCTCGGCGAAAAGCGATACGGCGAGGCCGAGAAGCAGCTCAAAATAGCGCTCGAGCTGGACGCATCGGACCAATTTGCGCACTATTACCTCGGGATGGTTTATCTCGCGGACGCTCGCGACAAAGACGCCGTCGAGCAATTGAACGGCGTGCCTTCCCTGTTAGATAACGATCCAGACACCGCATTTCAGTTTGTAATGGCTTGCTTGCGAGTGGACCGAAGCAGCGAAGCTGAGGCTTCGCTCGCAAGGTTGGAGCGGCGTTCCACGCTGTCCGCGCAGCAGCAATATCAACTGGCAGTTCTTTTCAGTGACGAACGGATGTATGCCGAGGCGCTTGACCGTTTCGAACGGCTTGACCGAATGAATCCTCGGTCTGGGGCAAACCAGTTCAATCTCGCGGTGGCATATCTGAACGCACAAAAGCCGGATGAAGCAATTCGAACGCTGGAGCATTTACGCGCTGAGCACCCTGACGATGCCGCGACGCTTAGCCTGCTGGGACTTGCATACGAAAACGCTCAAAAGGTTCCGCAAGCTCTGGACGCTTATCGCCGCGCGCTTACGGCCGAGCCGCGAAATCCCGATCGTTACTTGGACTATACGCGCCTTTTGATGGATCTGAATCGTCTCGACGAGTCGGCGCAGGTCATACTCCGGGGCCTGAATGCCGTGAACGACAAGTATCCGCTGTATATACGGCTGGGCAGCATCGAGTTGCAACGAGGGGATTTTGCGGAAGCAAGAAAATCGTTTCGTGCGGCGGTTGATCTCCACCCGGAAATGGGGCTTGCGTACGTTGCGATGGCGAAAAGTTATCTCTTGGAGGGCAACAACGCCCAAGCCGAAGCCATTTTAATCGATGCGCGGAGAAAGATAGCTGAAGACTTCATGCTTGACTATTTCTACGGATTGACGCTCGAGCGTCTCGCGAAGGATCGGGAAGCTGTGGATGTGCTCGAGAGCGCCATACGCCTCAACCAAAACGTTCCAGAGCCGCACTACGAGCTGGGCAAAGCATACTTGGCTTTGGGGCGCCTCGATCAGGCGCGCGGCGAGTTTGAACGCGTCATTCAATTGGCTCCTGAACATGCCAATGCCCATTACCAGCTCAGCCGCTTGTACGCAAAGCTCGGGGATTCACAAAGGGCACGGGAAATGGCGAATGAAACCAAGCGGCTCAAACAGGGCCAGCTTGACGAGGCGATCGAGATACAGAGAATGCGCCTCGGCCAATTTCAGCCGGTGGAGACGGCTGCCGGCGAAAAGCAGACGGCGAATCCGACGGCGCAACGCGTTCCGCACTGATTGGTGCAAAATGTCGAGCGGGACTAAAGTCCCGCGCGGGCTGAAGCCCACCCTCCCGGTGCGGAAGCTACTGCGGCGTCAACAGGTAGTCGCCAAACAGCAGAATGCCCACGCCTGCGCAGACGAAAGCGTTGGAGAACAGGGCGAGTGGAAGCAGAAAATTTGCCTCCTCCTTCCGGCGGAGCTGGCGCATATCGGATACGACGCCGAAAACACAGGATAAGAAAGCGGCACTTGCGAAGATACCGGCTTTGGCAAGATTGCTCATAGCGCAACTGCTGTAGAAATCGGCGGATTTCGAGCGGTGCATAAAGTCGGATGATTCCGACTGGAGCGGTCTTGCTTTGGCCTGAGGCTAGAACCGGAACTTCAACGCCGCCTGCATCAGGCGGGGGGACATCGCGTTAACTGCCTGCCCGAATGTCGGGTCATTGAAATTGCCGTCGACCGAGTTCGCGCCAAAGAACTGGGCATGATTAAAGGT
>JBAUZG010000271.1:0-51648 GCA_049585195.1 Bryobacteraceae bacterium
TAACAATACCGCGGCAAATACCGCTACAAGCGACGCCGCGGCGCCGCAAAGCAGCGCTGGCGCATCGCAAAGCAGCGCGAACGCGACCGGTAACGACGCTACAAATTCGGAACAGCCTTCGTTCACGGGATTCATAGATTTGGGCTACCGGTGGCAAACCACGGTTGGGGGAAACCTTAACATGTACCGGAGCGTCGTCAATCTTGGGAGCGGGCCCAAGCTCCTCGGGACAGAGTTCACCATTCTGAACCCGAGTGGCATCCTGTTCGACCGCATCGATGCGCGCGCTTATAACTGGGGCGACGATCCATACGAGACGCTGCATGTCACCGCCACCAAGAAAACCATTTATAACTTCGATTTCGATTACCGAAATATCGCCTACTACAACAACATCCCTTCCTACGCGAACCCGATCCTGGCTTCGGGCGGAGCGTATTTCAATTCCGAATCGGCGTTTGACATGCGCAAGAAGCTATACAGTTTCGAGTTGGACCTGTTCCCAACTAGCTGGATCGTTCCCTACGTTGCCTACGAGCGCCCATCCGACAACGGCCAGGGGATCACGCAGTTTGTCGCGGCACGGACGGAGTTTCCCGTTACAAACTTCATCCGGGATTCCATGAATAACTACCGGGCCGGCATCCGGTTCAATAAACGTCTTTTCCACGGAACTATTGAACAGGGCGGGACGACTTTTAAAGACGATCAACAGTTGTTGAATTTGTCGGGTCCGAACTACCCAGGCAACTGCGCTGAGGCCAGCGTGACATCGTGCCTGCTGAACACCGCGCAAGGACAGCCCATCACTCTGAACACCCTCACCCAAACTTACGGTATTCGGAATCACAGCGTTTACACACGGGCCAATATAACGGGCAACGTCACGGACTGGTTCGACTTCTTTGGCCAATACCTGTACAGCAAGCCCGAAAGCGACATCAATTTCACCAGTTTTGCAACAGGCAACTTTAACAACTTCCCCGGCTTCTATTCCGGCCTTCAGGCGCTCATCACAGGGACTGCAAACCTGCCTCATAACTCAGCCAGTGTCGGAGCGGAACTCTTCCCTCGACGGCGGTTCCGGATGACGGTCAATTGGTTGACAGACCGGCAACAAACCACAGGCTTGTCGTCGGCGCTTCAGACGATCATCGCAGCAACCGGCAGTACTCCCAGCACATCGGCATATAGCACACTGCTTCGCGATAACTACAGCCAGTTCGAAATAGACGCGAGCTTCGATATAACGCCTCAGTTAACATTTCGCGCCGGCTACCGGTACGTCTTAGGCGACACCGGATTCTACTTCTTGCCTGTTGAGGGGTTGTTCCCGACTGGTTCGGGGCAACTTCGGCAAAACATCGGAATCGGCGGCCTGACGTATCACCCATCGACCAAATTTAGGGTGAACGCTACCATCGAAGCTTCGCCCGGACAAACTACGTATTTCCGGAACGGCCTTTACAACTACCAGCGGGCAAGCCTGCAAGCGCGATATCAAGTCTCCAGCTCGCTCAGCGCCGGAGTCGACTATGGAATCGTCAATAACCAAAATCCCACGCCGGGCATCAACTACGATTTCAGAGGTCAGCAGGCGTCAGCATCTTTGTATTGGGCTCCGAAAGAGGCAAAGCGTTTCAGCGTTCTTGCAGAATACACGCGCTCGACGGACCGTTCGAATATTTTCTATCTGAATCCGCCCAACTCGGCGTCGGTTGAATCCATCTATCGCGACGATGCGCATCTGGTTACGGGTCTGATCGATCTTGCGTTGGGCACCTATGCCGGTTTGACGCCGCATCTTTCCTTTGGCGGCTCTTTCGTACGGTCGTCCGGCAGCCTGCCGACGCAATACTATCAGCCGCAAGGCCGCTTGACGCTGCCGCTCACGAAGCATGTCTCTTGGATTTCGAGTTGGACGTATTACGGCTATAACGAAAACTTTTTCGTCTTTCAGGGTTTTCGCGATCACTTAATAACTACCGGCCTTCGCTTATCGAGGTGAACGGCGAGAATCGAGGCAACATGACTGGAGCGGAAATGGATGCGGCGGAAAGCAACCTGGCCGATTCTCTGGCTCTTCGCGGAATCGACCGCAGACGGTTCCTGAAGTTTTGCAGCGCTATGGTTACCACCCTGGCGCTGCCGTCGACGTATCTGGCGCAAGTTGTACACGCGCTTGCCACCACGAAGCGGCCTGTTCTTGTCTGGCTGCAGTTCTCCGACTGCGCCGGAAATTCCGAATCGATGCTGCGTTCGAGCCATCCCTCCGTCGCCGAGGTGGTTTTGGACCTGCTCTCGTGGGAGTATCACGAGCTCATCATGGCGGGAGCGGGCACGCGCGCCGAAGAAACTCTTCAGAGGGTCGTGCGCGAGGACAAAGGCAAATATCTGGCTGTGGTCGAAGGCGCAATTCCTCTGGCCGATGGAGGCGTGTACTGCACGATTGGCGGACGGACGGCCGTGGACATTGCTAAGGAAGTATGTACCGGAGCCGTCGCCACGATCGCCGTGGGAGCTTGCGCGTGGGATGGCGGGCTAGTACGTTCGCATCCCAATCCTACTGGGGCAGTTGGTTTGGAAGAAGCAGTGCCGGGTTTGAACGTCGTGAATTTAGGAGGATGTCCGCACAACCCGGCGAACACCGCAGCCGTGTTGACGCACTATCTGACGTTCAACGAACTGCCTGCTTTGGACCAATACCACCGCCCACTATTTGCGTATGGCCGGGTGATTCACGATCAGTGCGAGCGCCGCGCGCACTACGATGCCGGACGTTTCGTCCAAGAGTGGGGCGATGAAGGACACCGCAAGGGTTGGTGCCTGTACAAGATGGGCTGCAAGGGCCCTGAAGCGACATTTAATTGTCCGACGGTGCGCTGGAATGAAGCCACAAGCTGGCCCGTCAAATCCGGCCACGGCTGCATCAGTTGCGCGGCTCATCGCTTTTGGGATACGCGGTCGCCATTCTACGAGCGGCTTCCCGATGTGCCTGGGTTCGGCGTCGATGTTCCCGTCTCGACGATCGGTTGGACACTGACGGGCGCCGTGGCAGGCGCCACGATTGCGCACGGCATCGGCCAGGCGATTCGCAGCCGGATTCGCCCTCACGAACAGCCGGCGCCGCCCGATGAAGGCGCAACACCTGGCCAGCCCTCCGGCCCAAGTAAGACCTAGGAGATTCTCATGGCGCGCGTGGTCATCGATCCGGTTACAAGAATTGAAGGACACCTTCGAATTGAGGCGCAAGTAGACGGAGGGCATGTAGCCGATGCCTGGAGCTCAGGCACCATGTTCCGCGGCATCGAGATCATCCTGAAAGGCCGCGATCCGCGCGAAGCCTGGATCTGGGCGCAGCGCATTTGCGGCGTCTGCACGACGGTTCATGCGCTAGCGTCCGTGCGGTCGGTCGAAAACGCGCTCGATATCGAGGTGCCTGAAAACGCCAACCTGGTTCGCAACATTATTGGGGCCAGCCAGAACGTTCAGGACCATGTTATTCACTTCTATCATTTGCATGCGCTCGACTGGGTGGATATAACATCCGCCTTAAAAGCCGATCCCGCGAAGACCTCGCAGTTAGCGGAGTCGATTTCCAGTTGGCCCAAATCGAGCCGCACCTATTTCAAAGCGATTCAGGACAAGGTGAAAACGCTGGTCGAGCGCCAGCAGCTCAGTTTGTTTACCAGCGGCTATTGGGGTCATCCGGCCTATCGTCTCCCTCCGGAAGCCAACCTGCTCGCGGTGGCGCATTATCTCGAAGCGCTCGAATTTCAGCGCGAATTCATCCGCATTCACGCGGCGCTGGGCGGCAAGAATCCGCACTTGCAGACGTATCTCGTCGGTGGAATGACCACCGTGCTCGATCCGAACGAACCTGAAGCGGTGATCAATCCGGAACGAATCACGCTGCTCAGACAATTGGTGCAACAGGCGCAAACGTTCGTCCAGCAGGTCTACGTGCCCGATGTACTGGCCATTGCAAGCTTCTACCGCGACTGGTTTGAACTCGGCGAGGGAGTGGGCAACTTTCTGGGCTACGGCGATTACCCAACGGGCAGCATCAACAATCCATCGAGTTTCTTCTTTCCTCGCGGAATCGTGCTCAACCGCGACCTTGGCAAACTGCACCCGCTCGATCCGATGCATATCACCGAGTCGGTCGCGCACGCCTGGTACGAATACAGCGACGGCGATAACGCCGCGAAACACCCCTGGGCCGGAGAAACGAACCCAAAATATACCGGGCCGAAACCGCCCTACCAGTATCTGGAAGTCGATCGGAAATACTCGTGGTTGAAGGCTCCGCGTTACGACGGCATGGCAATGGAGGTTGGGCCGCTCGCGCGCATGGTGATTGCCTATGCGGCGGGGCATCCGCAAGTAAAGCCGCTGGTGGACGGCACACTGGCTCAATTGAAAGCCCAGCCGGCCGCTTTATTTTCGACGCTTGGCCGCATCGCCGCGCGCACGATCGAAGCGCAGGTGATGGCGCGCCAGCTGCCTGGATGGGTCGACCAGCTCGACGACAACATGAGCAAAGGGCAATTGGCGATCCACAACGGAGAAAAGTGGGACCGCGACACCTGGCCTCAAAGTGCACGTGGATTCGGTTTTCACGAAGCCCCGCGCGGGTCGCTTGGCCACTGGGTCGAGATCGAGAATAAGCAAATCAAGAATTACCAGGCTGTCGTCCCCACAACCTGGAACGCGGGACCTCGAGACGCCAAGGGGCAGCGCGGCGCATACGAGCTTTCGCTATTAAAAACGCCGGTCGCCGATCCCGAGCGGCCGCTCGAAATTCTGCGAACTATTCACTCCTTCGATCCTTGCCTGGCGTGTGCGGTGCACGTGATCGACGGACGCGGCCGGAGCATCATGAAATGCAGAATGGTGTAGAAGTTAAGAACGCCTCACCTTTCGTGAGAGTCTACGTCTGGGAACTACCGGTTCGCTTGGCGCACTGGATTATCGTGCTCGACTTAATGGTCCTCGCTTTCACGGGCACCTACATGCACGATCCTTTCTTCGTAGCCGTCGGGAACCGCGCGTGGGTGATGGGAACCATGCGCTTCATTCACCTGCTCGCAGCCTTCATCTTCATTAGCGCCTTCATCTGGCGGTTCTACTGGTTCTTTGCCGGAAACCGTTGGGCCCACTGGAATCAGTTTCTGCCGTTTCGAAAAGAGCGCCGCGCCGGAATGAACGGAATGTTGAAGTACTACGCCTTCCTCCGCTGGCGGCCTGTGTCTGAAGTGGGCCACAATGCGCTCGCGGGCGCGGCCTATGCGGCGGTTTATTCGATGGTTGTAATCGAGATTCTTACCGGCCTCGCTCTTTTCGATAACGTCTTAGGAAACCGGATTCTTCATTTCTTCATCGGCTGGCTCCCCAGGCTGATCGACCTGCAATATTTGCGCGCCATCCATTTCGGTGTGATGTTTCTATTCGGCATGTTCCTGATACACCATGTTTACAGCGCGATTCTCATCTCGAAGGAAGAGAAGAGCGGGCTTCTTGAAAGCATTTTCACGGGCTATAAGTACATACGCGAAGTACCAGCCGCAACCCATGAAATTGTGGAACGCTAAGAATGCCGGCCGCAACCGAAACCATCGTGCTGGGAATCGGTAACGTGATCCATTCCGACGACGGAGCCGGCGTCCATGCCGCGAGAATGCTTCATGAGGACGCGCGCCTGCCGCAATGTACAACCGTGATCGAAGGCGGTACCCTCGGCCTCGAGCTTTTGCCATATCTCCAGGACGTACACCGCCTCCTGTTGCTGGACGCGATCGACATCGGCGAAAAGCCCGGCACAATCCTTCGTCTGAGCGGAAATGAAGTATACGATCTGAAAGGCAGTTGGAGCGTTCATCAACTCGGAGTGGCCGATCTTCTGGCTGCTCTGCGATTGGTCCGGAGCCAGGAGCCCGAGATCACGATACTCGGCATACAGCCGGGTTCAACCGAATGGGGGACGGATCTGACGCCAGAGGTCAATGGCGCCCTGCCCACCCTGGTTGATGCAGCCATCGAGGAGATGCAATTTACGTATAGCGAATAACCATGAACGCAGAAATTCTTCATCGCATCCACTTCACCTTCACCGTCACGTACCACTACTTGTTCCCGCAATTGACTATGGGATTGTCGCTGCTGATTGTCGTGCTCAAGACCATCGGCATTAGAGGATTGGAAATCTATAACGACGCCGCGCGCTTTTGGGCCCGAATTTTCGGGATCAATTTCGTGCTCGGTGTCGTCACTGGCATCCCCATGGAATTTCAATTTGGCACCAACTGGTCCGAATTCTCGCGCGTGACGGGCGGCATTATCGGCCAACCGCTGGCCATGGAGGGCGTGTTCTCCTTTTTTCTTGAATCGGCGTTTCTCGGGCTCTTTTTATTCGGCGAACGGCGGCTGTCGAAATGGGGACATTGGTGGGCGGCTTTCCTTGTCTTTCTCGGTTCCTGGATCTCCGGATTTTTCATCATCGTCACCGATGCCTGGATGCAGCATCCGGTGGCCTATCATCTGCTGCCTGACGGACGGTTCCAGCTCACGAGTTTCGCCGGTCTGCTTTTCAATCCCTGGGCGCTATTGCAATACGCGCACAATATGAGCGGCGCGGTGATTACCGGCGCCTTTGTAATGTCCGCTACTGGCGCGTTCTACGTGCTCGAGAATCGCTTCGCCGAATGTGGCCGTGTGTTCCTGCGCGTCGGAGTCGTTTCCGGGCTCATCTTCTGCGTTCTGCAAATCTTTCCAACCGGCGACTTGCACGGCCGCTATATGGCGCGCAACCAACCCGCTACTATGGCCGGCATGGAGGGTCTGTTTAAAAGTGAGGCAGGCGCGCCCATCGTTCTGTTGGGACAGCCCAATGAGCAGACCCGCCAGATCGACAATCCGATCGTCGTCAGCGGCGTTCTCAGCTACTTCATCTATGGCACGACCGCCGCGGAGGTGAAAGGGCTGAACCAGTTTCCTCCCGATCAATGGCCCTCGAACATCCCGCTGCTGTATTACAGCTACCACATCATGGCCGGGCTCGGCACTTGGTTTGTTCTTTTGATGGCTGTCGCCGCCTTTATGCTGTGGCGCAAGAAGCTATTCGAGACGCGTTGGGTGCTCTGGCCGCTGCTGCTCAGTTTCCCCTTGCCCTATATTGCGAATACAGCCGGATGGATGACCGCCGAGATCGGCCGGCAGCCGTGGCTAGTTTATGGACTGATGCGAACCTCGGCGGGCTACTCGAAATACGTCACGGTGGCCAACGGATTGTTCACGCTACTCGGTTTCATGGGGCTGTACACGGTCTTATCGGTGCTTTTCGTGGTGCTCGTTTACCGCGAAATCGATCGCGGTCCCCACTCGGGCTTGAGCCCGGTTCCCGATCATGGCGCGCCGGCAACGCGAGAGTAGGAGGAATCGATGGGAGCAGTTTGGTTCTGGATCGTCGCGGCGATGCTAGTGGCATATGTCGTCCTGGACGGCTTCGATCTTGGCGCCGGCATTGTGCATCTCTTTCTGGCCAAATCCGACGAGGAGCGGCAGTTCGTCATCCGTAGTATCGGCCCGGTTTGGGACGGAAACGAGGTCTGGCTACTAGCCGGCGGCGGCACACTTTATTTCGCCTTTCCGCTGCTCTATGCCTCCGCGTTCAGCGGTTTCTATTTGCCACTAATGATCGTCCTCTGGCTCTTGATCTGGCGAGGGCTCGGCATCGAGCTGCGCACGCGGTTGAATGCACGGGTTTGGCGCGATTTCTTCGACGCCTGTTTTGCGGGTTCAAGCGCGCTGCTGGCAATCTTTTATGGCGCGGCTCTCGGCAACGTGATTCGCGGCGTCCCGATAGGCCCGGACAACTTCTTCTTTCTGCCCCTGTGGACCAACTGGCAGGTCGGCCCGAACCCGGGAATCCTCGATTGGTACACGGTCATCGGGGGCGTTGTCGCGCTCGTCGCGCTCGCGATTCACGGGGCGCTTTACATCGCAGTCAAAACCGAGGGCGATCTCCATACGCGCGCAGTAAGAGGGGCGCGAGCGCTTTGGCCTGTACTCGTGATCGTAACCGCAATCAGTCTTCCCGCCACGACCGCCATCCGCCCCTCGACGCTCGCGAATTACACGCACTACCCGATTCTGTTTCTCATTCCCGCAATCGTTGTTGCTTCGCTCATCGGAATCTTCGTCTTTTCACGCGCTGGGCGCGACCGGCAGGCCTTCCTGAGCTCTTGCGCCTTTTTGGCGTTCATGCTGATAGGCGCGGCAACTGCTTTGTATCCCACGCTCCTTCCATCCAGCACAGATCCAAGGCGCGACATCACCATTGAAAAGGCGCTCGCCGGCCCCTATGCTCTCTCCGTTGGCCTGATCTGGTGGGCCATCGGAATAGCTATCGCCATCGGCTATTTTGTATTTGTGTACCGAATGTTTGCTGGAAAAGTCGGCCGCGCGCCTGGCCTATACGAGCACTGAGTGTGCTTCTGCGTCATCTTGTTGCAGCCATCAAGACTGCTCGAGACCGATCCCAGTGGTTCTCAGAAATCCAATCTGCGACCGCTAACCGAACTTTCGCAGTTCGTTTTTCCGCCTCTGCGTCGCGGAAACACTGGATACACTAAAGAGTGCCTCGGGGCTCTCGACCGCTAGATCGAAGCCGATCCTCGCTTCCCGTTCTCGATATCGGCTGCGGTATCAACAAATATCCTGGCTCGATTGGGCTCGACCGGAGTCCAAATACCCGGGCCGATATCATTGCCGACCTCGACAGCTTTCCGTATCCGCTCCGCGATCATTCATTCCGTGAGGTTCGGGCTATACACGTAATTGAACACGTGGCCGACGTAATCCGCATGATGGAAGAAATTCACCGCCTCCTCGCCAGCGGCGGCCGTGTATTCATCGTTACGCCGCACTATACTGACTTCAGCTCGTTTTGCGATCCTACGCACCGCTGGCATCTCAACAGCTTTTCGCTACGCTATTTTGGCGAAGGTCACGGCGGGTTTGGCTATTATTCCGCCGCGCGCTTCCGCGAGATTTCGGTGCGAGTTCGCCTACTTGCACTATGGAGATATCTGGGGTTCGAATTTCTAGTGAACAGCTTTCCACGATTCCGCCGTTTTTGGGAATACTACCTCTGTTATGTCATCCGCGGAAAGGTGATTGAGTGGACGCTCGAAGCCGTCAGCTAAGAACGTGGCAACCTCTCTGGCGAATCCTCGACCTCTTGCGGCAGCTTCGCGAACGCCGGGCTCTCGCCGCCACGCAGGCTCTCGGTCGCAAGGGCGAAGATATTGCCCACCGGTTTCTACGAAGCAAGGGTTTTCACGTTCTGGCTCGCCGCTTTCGCCTTCCTGACGGTTCCGGCGAAATCGACATCATCGCTCGTCACGGCGATTCCATTGTTTTTGTCGAAGTGAAAACCAGAAAGACTGCCGACTACGGCGGACCGGAACGCGCGCTCGGCCGCGAAAAAGAAACCAGTCTAATCCGTGCTGCCCGGTCGTATCTGCTGAAGGCCGGCGCAGATTGGTCCCAGGCTCGCTTCGACATTATCACCGTGGTCGCCTCAAATCCGCCTGAAATCTCTCATTACCCTGACGCCTTCTTTCCGCGTAGAGCGATATAATTTCGACTTCGCCACAAAAACGCGTGAACGCGCTTCCGCGCAGTCGAGGCCAAAACCAACTTGCCAGAATTTCGAAGAGATCCCGTCACCGGGCAATGGATCATCGTGTCCACCGAACGAGCTAAGCGCCCGTCCGATTTTGTCCGCACGCCTGTAGTCGCGCAGAAGCTCGGAGTCTGTCCTTTTTGCCCGGGCAATGAGGACCTTACTGTCGCCGAGGTTCTTGCTTTCCGATCCTCGGGCGCGCCTAACAAGCCGGGGTGGACCACTCGCGTTGTTCCCAACAGATTCCCTGTATTACGGATCGAAGGCGATTTCGACCGGGAAGCAGACGGTCTCTACGACCGCATGAACGGCGTTGGCGCACATGAGGTTATTATCGACTGCCCCGAGCATGTGACCTCGCTTCCCGAGACTAGCGAGACGAATGTCGCCAACGTATTCTGGGCATTTCGCGAGCGGGTTGAGGATTTGAAGAACGATCCGCGCCTCGTCTATACGCTCCTGTTCAAAAATCACGGCGAAGCTGCCGGCGCTTCGCTCGAGCACTCACATTCGCAGCTAATCGCGCTCCCGGCGATTCCGAAGCGCGTTCACGAGGAATTGGATGGATCGAGGCGGTACTTCGACTATCACGAACGATGCCTTTTCTGCGACATGATCCGCCAGGAGCGGCGCGATGGCACCCGCCTGGTCTCCGAAGACGAGCATGTGGTGGTTCTTGCCCCCTACGCTTCCCGGTTCCCGTTCGAGATGTGTGTCCTCCCTTCGAAGCACGGCTCGCATCTCGAGTCCGCTACGCCTGAAACCGTCTGGTCTCTCGCGCAAACGCTCCGGACTCTGCTCGGCAAGATCGATCGGGCGCTCGAGCGGCCCGCTTACAATTTTGTCCTTCACAACGGCACAATGAAGGACGCCGGCCTAGCCCACTACCATTGGCATCTCGAGATTATTCCGCGTCTCGTCCGTATCGCCGGCTTCGAGTGGGGAACGAGTTTCTACATCAACCCCACTACACCCGAAGAAGCAGCGCGCTTCCTTCGCGATTTTCCAGCGTGACCCAGCACAAATCAATGTGGCGCGCCGCCGGCCGCCAACTTCTTTGGCCGCCTCAAAATCAGCACAAAAGGAGTCAAGCCCCCAATCACCAGCGCTAGAATCGCGATTGCGTCGACGTACGCGAGCGAAGTGGCTTGTTGCTGGATCATGCCGTAAAGCAATCCAAACGATTGTTGCCGCGCTGCGAAGCTGTTCACGCCGGAATGCTGCAGCGCTGTTGCCATTCCATTTAGAGTCCCTTCATATGCCGCCGCTCCGGGCACGGCGTGCGCTACAAGAAGCGTTTGGTGCTCTTGCGCCGATCTGGTCAGGAAATTAACGATCAACGCAATGCCCAAACTCCCTCCAATATTCCGGACAAAGCTGTTGATCGCAGACACCTGATTGTTCTTTTCCACCGGTATGCCAACATAGCTGAGCGTACTGGACGGAATGAAAATGAACGCCAAACCCATCGTTTGAAAAATCCGCAGCAGAAAAGCCGTCCGGAAATCCATTCCCAGGCTGATGTTCTGCGACATGAAAAAAAGCGCCGCCCCCGTACTGCTGAATCCAATCGCCATCAGCAAGCGCGGATCAATGCGGCCCGCCAGCGCGCCCGCCAAAGGCATCATCACCATCATGATGAATCCGCCGCCCGCCAACGCCTCGCCCGCAGTCACCGCCGGATAGCCCAGCAGATCCTGCAAAAATTGCGGTAGCATCACCGTCGTACCGAACAGCACAACGCCGAGCGTAAACGTAAAGAAAATCGCCACGGCAAAATTGCGGTGTTTAAACAGCCGGATGTCGACAATCGGATCGGGGTGCCGCCATTCCCAAACGATCCAGGCGATCAAACAAGCGAGGGCAATGATGAATGTCACCGTGATCCAATGCGTCGAGAACCAGTCTTTCTCCTGTCCCTTGTCCAAAACCAACTGCAAGCACGAGATCCCCACGGCAATCAAGCCCAGCCCCCACCAGTCAACACGCCCCTTCTGGAACCGCTTCCGCTGCTCGATCAAATACGGCGGATCTTCCACCACTTTGTTCGTCACCAGCAGCGAAATGATCCCAATGGGGACATTAATATAGAAAACCCAGTGCCACGTGTAGTTGTCGGTAATCCATCCCCCGAGGGTAGGCCCGATGGCGGGCGCAACCACCACGGCCATTCCGTACACGGCAAACGCCATGCCACGCATCGCAGGCGGAAACGTATCGGCTAAAATCGCCTGCTCGCTCGGCTGTAAACCTCCGCCCCCCATACCTTGCAGAACGCGGAAGAACACGAGCGCCGCGAGGCTCGGGGCAAGACCGCATAGAAACGAGCTCGCCGTGAACAGCGCCACGCACGTCATGTAGAAACGCTTGCGGCCGATCAAGCGCGAAAACCAGGCGCTGATGGGAAGAACGATGGCGTTCGAAACCAGATAGCTGGTGAGCACCCACGTCGACTCTTCCTGGCTCGCTCCGAGGCTCCCTGCAATGTGGGGCAGCGATACGTTTGCAATCGAGGTGTCGAGCACCTCCATGAACGTTGCCAGCGTCACCGTCAGCGCGATGATCCAGCGGTTATACTTCGGCTGCCACGCCGCTTCGGCCGGATTGCGAGGACGTGCAGCCTCCTGCTCCGGGAGAGTGGCGGCCGTATCGGGCATTCAAACTGAAACTCTCATTTTAGAACGATTGCAGCCCCTCCCCTGTTCCGCAAAGTCAAAGACTTGTCCGCCCCTATCATAGAGACTTGAAGCTCAAAATCTGTCAGGTGGGCGAACCGGTACTTCGCCAGACGGCCCGGCCACTGTCCAAGCGGGAAATCCTCGATAGCGAAATCCAGCGCCTCATCGACCTGATGCGCGAAACCATGCGCGATGCGCCCGGGGTAGGTTTGGCCGCGCCCCAAATCGGAATGCCGCTGCGGCTCGCGGTTATCGAAGACCAACCCGCATATATCGAGAAAATGCCGCCCGGTCATGCCCAGGAGCGCCAGCGCGTAGCCGTCCCCTTCCACGTCATCGTCAATCCCCGCCTGACCCTATTGACCAAGGAAACAGCCGGATTCTTTGAAGGCTGCCTGAGCTTGAGCGGATTCTCCGCCATCGTGCCGCGAGCCCTCTCCGTCCGTGTCGACGCCTTGAACGAAAAGGCCGAGCCGGTAACGATCGAGGCACATGGATGGTACGCGCGCATCCTGCAACATGAAATCGATCACCTCGAGGGCACAATTTACATCGATCGCATGCGTAGCCGCACATTCATGTCGCTCGACAATCACAATCGCTATTGGAAAGACGTGCCGGCCGCGGAGCTGTTGGAAAAGCTCGCAGATACGGCCGCAAGCGAGTTCTGAAGTGTCCTTGCGCAGCCGTTATTTGCCATCGGCCGAAAACGCAAGGAGAACATTGCCGGGCATCCCTCCCCATTGCCCGTATCCCGAGTTGACGTAAACCATGCCTCCCGCAACAACCGGACCTGCTACGTCAAGAGAGCCGCCGCGAGCTTTTTGTCCATTGACAGTGTCGTACTCGCGCGCTGTATCGACGGCCCATACGATTGCTCCAGTGGCCGCCGAATAAGCGCGCAGGTATCCGTCGACTGAACCCGAGAAAAGTACGCCCGGAATGGCAGTAACAGCCGCGGATTGCGCTGGACTGCAATGCTTGCGTTCGCCGCAGCTCACTGGTTTGGCGCTCCAAACCTTTTCGCCACTCGTCAAACGAAGCGCGAAGAGGCCGCCTCCCTGATTGGGGTTTAATTCGAGCCGGTATCCCTTTGGCGCTGTCTTGTCGGCAACGCCGGTCAAACCCAAATCGGAGAGAGCCACATACATGTTTTCACTATCGGCGGCCGAGCCCCATTGAATTCCACCCAGCGGTCCGCCCGCGCCAATACGCGTCTCCCACAAGATTTCACCCTGACGGTCGGGATCCAATGCATGCGCCATGCCCGATTTCTGGCCAATTACGAGCGCTCTGCGCCCGTTCGCGAGCGTAACGAGGATTGGTGGTTGCCCAAAATCGAGATCGTGGCCGGCGGGATTCAGGCTTACGTTGTAAACGTCGTTCGGCGTTAGCTGCTTCGACCATAAAAGCTTACCTGTTTTGGCGTCCAGCGCCAGCACAGCATCGCTGGTCGCCGATGGCGGGTCCGAGTAGTTGTCGCCCGTCGCAACATAGAGCGCACTGAGTTTTTCGTCAAAGGTCGGCGTCGACCACACCGCGGCTCCCGACGGTCCCCACATTTGCGTGCCGGTCTGGCTCTTTTTGGTCGGCTGAGGCGATTCCGCGATAGTGTACGTTTTCCAAAGACACTTTCCCGTTTCCGCATCGAGCGCAACCACGCTGCCTCGGAACGTGCAGCATTCATACTTAGGAGAACCGGCCAGGACTTCCTCATACGACGAGACCGGCACATACAGCACGCCCCCGTGCAACTGTGGGGCGCCGGTGATCATGGCCGCGAAATGATCCGCCGCATGAACCTTCCAAGATAATTTTCCCGTCGATGCGTCAACCGAGTACACGTTCGCCCGCATATCGCTGAAGTAGATCGCGGGCCGTTTCGACGCGCTGTCACTTATCCCGAAAACAATGGCGCTGCGGACCTGCGTATCCGCTTTGAAAGTCCAATAAATACACCCGGTACGTGGATTGAGCGAATAAACCTCTCCGGTCAAGTTCGCGGCGAATACGCGGCCGTCGCCAGCGGCAGGCTGGGAGTGCACCCCCGTCCCCTCACCCAATCCGAAAGCCCATTCCAGCTTGAGCTTTGGAACATCGGCCGCGGTTAATCCTGCTTCTGATGCGTCTTGAAAGCGCGTGTTTGCAATATTCGCTCCCCATAGGCTCCAATGTGGACCTTCGACAGCATTCGATAAGGGCTGCAATTGCGCATTGCAGAACGCTGCGGGAGGCGGAGCAACCGCAGCGGGTTTCGCTCCGGGCGAAGCAAGGAACGTCACCAAAGCGTGCCGCTCGCCGCTGCTTAAGCCAGCCGCTTGCGTTTTCATTGGTCCGTTTTCGAGCGATTCGAGGATCTTTGCCGGAGCCATGGTCCTAATCGCGCTGAATGGTGGGATGCGCCCGCTCGGCGTATCATGACATCCCGCGCAGCGAGCCTTATAAATCGCTGCGCGGTCCTGAGCGAAAACTGTAGCCGCGCTCAGAACGAGGAAAAGTAAGCTTCGCATCACCGCGCCCCCAAACTAGTCTGCCTCGATCAACGCCCCTGCGGAAAGCCGATTTTGACTAACTGGTCGAATCGCTGTACGAACGGGCAGTACTGAAATTATCAGAACGGATTGGCCGATAGCGCCTTCACTTTTTCGTTATAGACACGCCCGGACTGAAGACGCACACCGTTCTCGAGAGTAATCACATATTCGCCATGCAGCGCTGGCTGCATTTCTTTAATGCGCCGTAGGTTCACGATCAACGAGCGATGGATGCGAGCGAACATTTCGGGATCGAGCGATTTTTCGAGAGTATTCATCGCGACATGGACCAGATGACCGGCGCGTCCGGCGTGCAATTGAACATAATTTTCGGCGGCCTCAATCCAATCCACGTCCTCGATATCGACGAACATGGTCTTGCCCGCGGTCCGTACAGCCAGACGCTTCAAATAGCGGCGGGGCGAAGCGATGGTCTCGAGAAGCGAAATGATATGACGGCTCGTGTCGTCCCCCGATCTAGGACGAATGCGCGCTTTGACGCGCTCAAGCGCCCGCGCAAACCGCTCCTCGGTAACGGGTTTGAGCACGTAATCGATGGCGTTAACTTCGAATGCCTGAATGGCGTACTGATCGTGAGCCGTGACAAACACAACCGCCGGCATCTGCTCCGCGCCGACCTCCTTCACGACCGCGAAGCCATCCATTTCGGGCATTTGCACGTCGAGAAAAACCAGATCCGGCCGCGCATTCCGGATGGCGAGTACGGCTTCGCGGCCGTTCTTGGCTTCGTGAATCGCCGAAATCTCCGGATCGAGCGAAAGCAACATCGAGAGACCTTCACGGGCGAGAGGCTCATCGTCCACGATCAACGTTGTTAAGGGCATGCACTTCGACCGCCTCCATTTCTGAAATATCAGGCGCAAGGTGGAACGGAAGCGCCATGGTCACGACCGCGCCGCCTTGTGGTCCATTTTCGATCGTCAAACGTCCGGCATCACCGTAGAGCTGATTGAGACGTGCCCGCGTATTCGTTAATCCGATTCCCGGCGGCAGATCTGAACTCGCCTCGGAGAGTCCGGGACCGTCGTCCTCGACGGTGACGTTCAGCGTGTCATCGACGCGAGTGGCGGTAATCCGGATTTTGCCTGCCGATGAACTTCGGCCGATGCCATGGCGTATGGCGTTTTCCACAATCGGCTGCAGCCCCATGTGCGGAAACGCGGCATCGAGAACTGTCGGATCCGCGCTTATACCTACGTCAAGCCGATCTTGAAAACGAACCTGTTCAATCGAAAGATAAAGATGCAGATATTCAAGCTCTCGCTGAAGGGGCACTTCCTGCGCCTCGACATCGTCGAGAACACCGCGCAAAAGGTCGCTGAGGCGGGCAAGCATCTCCTCCGCTTGCCGCGCTCTCTGCTGGCGAACCAGCACCATGATCGCATTCAGAGTGTTGAAGAGGAAATGTGGCTGAAGCTGCATTTTCAATGTGTTCAAATGAGCGCGCGTAAGCTGCGTCTTAAGCTCCGAGGCATGAAGCTCGAGCCGTAAGGCTTCACGCTCCCGCTCGTGGTATCCGCGGTAGTACCGGATAGCATACTGAATGCCCAAGATCAGCCAATACGTCGTGATGTTCTGGTGAAAGCCGATCATCAGGAGAAAGAAAAAGGTCGCCATGAAGGTCTTCATGACCGAAGGAAAGACGCCGAGGTGAAAAAGAAGCTCGCTCTCCCAGACCAGCTGAACGAAGGCGAAAACCAAGCTGAACAGCAGATGAACGATCGTCCGGCGTGGCCAGTTCCGCCGGTCGAAAGGAAGCCGTCTGCCGAGCCAGAGTATGCCGGGAGTCAAGAGAGCCGAGATATACACACCCGTCATCCAGGAAACCAGGTAGTGCCACCATGGCGTCGTATCGCGCGAAAAGAATTTTTGAACTAAGCCCTGGCTGAAGAAGAAAAGCCCCAACACCGTCCAGGCGAGAAAGCAGATGGCGTACTCCCGCAAAAGGCGTTTGAGTGGATTTCCCATCAGGCACGTAGCTTACCGCAAATCAGCGGTGCGCAAATACGACGGGTGTATCATTTGCGCGGTTTTCCCTGTCCAATCGGGTGGCGCAAACCGGCCCAGGAGGCGGTAGCGTTATTTCAGAGAGATGATATGAGCGCAATCAAAATCGGCATCATTGGAGCAGGAAATGTAGGCGGAACACTTGGGCTCGGCTGGGCCAAGCGCGGCCACCAGGTTGTCTTTGGATCACGCAATCCCGGGTCCAAGGAGGTCCGGGATTTGGTTCGGAAGGCCGGAGGAGGGACATCGGCTGCGGCGAACAAGGAGGCGGTGGAACGCAGCGAGGTTGTTGTGCTCGCGACGCCTTGGCCCGCGACTAAGGAGGCAGTTTCGTCACTTCCGTTAACCGGGAAAGTGGTCATCGATGCGACTAATCCGGTTTCACCTGACCTCAGCGGGCTTGTGCTTGGAACTACGACATCGGCGGCCGAGCAGGTGGCCCAATGGGCGAGGGGAGCCGATGTGGTGAAAGCGTTCAACACCGTCGGCTTTAACGTGATGGCGCGCCCGGAATTTGCAGAAGGCAAAGCCGTCATGTTCTATTGCGGTGACAACTCCACCGCAAAGAAAACTGTTCATCAACTGGTTTCCGATCTCGGGTTCGACGCCCGCGATGCCGGGCCGTTGACCCAAGCCCGTTACCTCGAACCATTCGCAATGCTGTGGATCACGCTGGCGTTTAAGCAGGCGTATGGACTCGAGTTCGGGTTCAAATTGATGTCACGCTGATGGTGGCGTAGCGCACGCTCCTAGCGTGCTGGAGCGAGCTTTAGCTTGCTCTGGCCAACCGTCGGCTGAAGCCCCCGGCGGCACGCTGAAGCGGCCTTAAAGGCCGCTCCACCGAGTCTGGCTACGCTGGCTGCGATTCTACAGTTTCGACACTCGCCGCCTGAGAGACGAGCTGCCTTCGTATGGCGAGCTTAATCAGTTCGCTGCGGCTGTGCACATCGAGTTTGCGCATCAGGTTGAACTTATGAGACTCGACCGTCTTCACACTGAGAGCGAGCGTGGCCGCGATTTCGCGCGAACTGCGGCGCAACATTAAGAGTTGGAGGATTTCATGTTCGCGTCGGGTCAGAGCGATCTCTCCCGCCTCTGTTACGCTGCCGGAGGCGCCGGAGCCCTTTGCGCCTTCTGAAGCTCCGTTCGCGGCCAACGGAACACTCTGCTTGATTGCTTTCAGAATCTCTGGCGCCGGCCAATTCCGGCCGAGCCAGCCCGCCGCACCAGCCTGTGCCGCCAGATCGACACCCGCGCTCACATCGGAATTGGATACCAGAAGGACGCGAGTATTCGGGCGGGTTTCCCGCATTTTCTTAACCAGGTCGAATTCAGGATCTGAAAGAGCGGCGTCGAGCATCAGAAGGTCCGCCCCGTGTGTTTCAGCCAGCCGGACGGCATCGGCCGCCGTGGTTGCTTCCTCAATTACCCGCACTTCGGACACGGAGGAAAGGAGCGCCTTAATACCCTCCCGGAACAGATAATGCTCGTCGGCAATAATGACTTTGATCGTCGATTGATCCACTGATAACTCCCGCCGGGCTGCGCCTTTCAGGCGCTGCCTCTTCTTGCCTATCGGCGGGAAGCAGTGGTAGTCTTTAGGGCTTCTAAGAGAACTTTTTCGGTGTCGGCGAAACCGGCTTCACGAGCCCGATCGAGCGCAGTCCGCCCGTGACGGTCCCGCGCTTTCGGGTCGGCGCCTCGTTTTAACAGCGTTTCGACGGCCTCGATGCGGCCCATGGAAGCGGCGATCATCAAAGGCGTGGCGCCGCTCTCGCGGTCGGCGGCGTCGATCTTTGCGCCGCGCTCGAGGAGCAATTGAATAACTGCAGGATTCCCGCCTAAAGCGGCGTCGTGAAGCGCTGTGCCGCCTAGCTCGTTCTGGGCATCGATCCGGGCGCCGAACTCGAGCAAAAGGCTCACCATTTTTACCGAGCCTTTCAGCGCCGCATCCTGCAGAAATGTTCCGCCGTTCGGAGTGCGCCGGTTCACATCATAACCGTTTCGGAGCAGCATTTCGACGATCTCGGTCTGCCCGTGCATAGTAGCGGATTCCATCGCCTCATCGGCGGCTTTCTGAGAGCTTTTAAGCTGGCCTCCGGCTTTGATGAGCACATCCACAACATTCCCGTTCTTATAGGCAAGCGCGAGATCCAAAGGCGTTTGTCCGTAATGATCTTGGAGATTCTGGTCGGCTCCCGCGAGCAGCAAGGTATTGACGATTTCGGGAAAGCCCTTCATAGCGGCTTCGTGCAACGCACCGCGGCCATCAGCGTGCAAATGCTTGATGTCGGCGCCGCGGTCGAGCAATAGCCGGACAACTTGAGCCTGGCCATGCAGAACAGCTTCGTCCAAAGGCGTATTTTGACGATCGTCAAGTGCCTTAATGTTGCCGCCATGATTGAGAAGGACGTCGACAACCTGAACGTTTCCCCGGCTTACCGCCAGGTGAAGCGCAACCTGCCCGTCGCGGTAAGGAATTTGTTGATCGGCGCCGGCCTCGAGAAGTACCTTCACCACGGCGGGGCGCCCAGTAAGAATCGCATAATGCAGCGGAGTAGAGCCGCCCTCGGCGTGTCGGGCGTTTACATCCGCCCCGTGGGCGAGCAGGAACCGCACCATTTCGACGTCGCCCGACCAGGCGGCATCGTGTAGGGGAGTGCTCCCGAGCGCGTCGTGCGCATTTACCGGAATACCGCTTTCGAGCAGGCGCTCAACGTCGGCAATCTTACCGGACCGGACCGCTAAATGCAGAGCTTCTGCTCCAGTAGGTGGAGCTGGCGCTTGCCCAAGCATTCGCCACAGCGCGCCTGACAGCAGGAGCAAGACAGACGCCCGGCGCATCATGCCCCAAGATATCACTCGCTGATATCGTTCAAAAGGATATCACTCGGTGATATCGGTCAAAAAGATATCACTCGGTGACATCGCTCAAAAAAGAAATCAGTCCGTTTCCGGGCGCGCGGGATTGGCCCAGTGACCGGACTCGTCGCGGCCACTAACGATGACGCCTTTCCCATTCCAGCCCAGCCCCGCTCGGACAGTCGACGGACAATAACGTAGCGTGAGACCGCAGCGCCGCCTGCTCGATTGATTCGCTTCCGAACCGTGCAACAGCAGGTCGCTGTGGATCGAAATCTCTCCCGCCTTTAACTCGACATCGATCGGCTGGCCAAGCGTCTCGGCCGCCGGCACGGTTTGATTCAGAACGTTGGCCTCGTCGTTCTCGCTCAGCGTGTAGGTCAGATGGCCCAGTAGGTGTGAGCCAGGAATGTAGCGCATGCAGGCGTTTTCGATTGTGGCATCGTCGATTGCGAGCCACGCGGTTACGGCCTTGGACGGTGTCAACGGCCAGTAACTCGAATCCTGATGCCAGGACACCCGCTTGCCATCTCCCGGCATCTTGCAAAAGAAATGCGAACCCCACGCGATGACGTCCTCGCCGAGCAAGTCTTTGATACAAGCCACAATGCGCGGATGAGTCAGGATGTCGTAAACGCGGCCATAGCGAAGATGCGCCGTGCTGATCGAATAGCTGTCCCCTCCGGCAGCCAATGTCCTTGCCAGCAGCTCGTCGAAATAACGGCGAATGTCGGCAATCTCGTCTTCATTGAAAATTCGAATCCCCTTCAGATAGCCGTTCCGATTGAAAGCCGAGATCTGGTCGCTCGTCAGAGTGGCCGGATTTTCGGTTGTCGAGGGATAGAAGCGCAGCTCGCGCCCAATTTTGCTCAGTTCTTCTGCGCTAGGGATAAACTTCGGTGCCGATGAAGTGCTCATGTTCATGCTTACCCTTTTCACTTTATATGGCGGGAGCAGGTCTTTCAAACGATGCGCGGATTTTGGGTGTCCGAAGCCGGAGCGGATGCAAACCGATTCCGAAATGTTTGATATACTTCACTTCATTGGCTGGTTTTATGGCCCAATATCGATTAGGCGATGTTATCGACGACCACTGTATCAAGTGCCGCCGCGTTACGAACCACTCAATCGTTTCGCTCGTGGATGGGCAAGCTGCAAAAGTACGGTGCCGCACCTGCTATCACGATCACGACTACAGGCACGAACAGGCTCCTCCTTCGAAGAAAGAACTGAAGAAGATGAGCGCCGCGGCGCAGAGCAGCGAAACCAGCCTGCCGGGCGGAGAAGAGGTTCCGGCAACGGAATCGTAGGTACCCAGCCCAAAGCCGGCCAGGAGGGCGAGGCCAGGCCACTACGGGACTCCGGGGGTTGCTTAATGGGAGTTCAGCTCGTCTTCCAGCTCCTTCATTACTTCAGCAGAATTAGGGCCGTATAGCTCGCGCTTCAAACGTCGGAGCGCAATACCTACAACGTCGCGGTGATGGAGCTTTGACCCTAGCGCATCAGCCGAACTGAGCCGGAGCCACAGCTCATGCAACCGATCCACATCTTCGGGCCATAGCCGGGGCGGGTGAGGCCCCAAGTTGACATAGGTTGAGGGGCGATCGGGGCAAATGATTTCGAGCGAGAACGGATGACGTGGTTCGGGCAATCGTTCCCATGCGAGACCAACGCGGCGGGCCAGCTCGTCGGAAGACATGCGGGGTGAAACTCCAGTTACCAGGCGCGTCGCTTTGAGCTTATCGGCTGTCTGGACCAGCGCATCGAACGGATCGGCTGCGGGAACAACCAGCAGCTCAACGGGCTTCCCTTCTTTCTCGGCGACGCAAACCACTTCCGAGAACAGCTTGCGCTCGTCCTCGCCGAAGATCTGAGACTCAGCAAGTTCGTATTCACTATCGGGCGCAGTGGGCCGAACCGTCATCACAACGATATCGTGACGCCGGAGGTTGGTTTTCTGAAGCGCGCGCCGGAGATGATCGAGGATCTGGGGTGTTCGCACGGCTACCAGGACACAACCGGGGCGGGCATGAAGGGACGAGGCTTCGACCTGCGGCTGCTGCACGAGATTGAACTCCTCGAGCGGCTTTTCCTCGCCTTTCGTCCTGATGCGGTGTTTGTGCGCATTCACGCGTTCGGAAATCGTGAACACGATGAAGAAGATGATGGTGAATCCGATGCCGAACTTGGTGGCGTATTCCTTCGAGAAAAGATTGGCAACGGCGGTCGCGACAAGAACCAGAGCCGTGAAAGTAAGGCCGATTGGAATCTCAGTTTTTCCGATATGCAGGTTCCAAGGCACTTTGTACTCCTGGTCGTGACGCTGATAGCGAAGGACGAACACTCCGACAGCTTTGAAAACGAAACTCCACACCACGCCAAAGGCGTAGGCTTCACCGAGCAGATATACATCGCCGCGGCTCAGGATGATAGTAAGCAACTGCAGGAGTGTGATCAGGTTGATGATGCGGTAAGTGGTGCCGAAGCGGAAATGAGGCTTACGGAACCAGTCGAGCAAGACCCCGTCCTCAGCGACACGGTTGAGCACGCCATTGGCGCCGATCAGAGAGGTATTCACTGCTCCCGACAGGATAAGGACGCCAACGACAACGACAAAAACGTGAAAACCGAGACGGAGAACATGGGGACCGGCCAGGTTCATGGCCAAGCCGCCGATGAGGTCGTCGACATAGTTCCTGCGGACATCGTCGGGAATGATCATGACCGCAAACATCGTAATCACTCCGGTCGACAAAATAGCGTACAGGCAAACGATGAGGCCGGTGATCTTTAAATTTCTCATCTTCGGGTACGCGATCTCGCGATAGACCTGCGCTAAGGTCTCGAAGCCGCTCATCGAAAGCAGCGAGTGTCCAAAGGCGATGATGATCGCGACCACCGGAATAGTAGGCCAGACCGTTCCGCGAAACCAGCCGAGCGCCTCATTTGAAAAATGGAGATGAGCGGGAGTGGGCGGCGGGGGAAAGTTCCAGGAGCCGCGCAGGATGATGGTCAACGGACACCAGACCAAAAGCGCAGCAACCATTACGGTTGTGATTTGCATGATCCGCAGCGCCTGGCCGCTCGATTCCTGGATGCCCTTAATATTGGACCACCAGAAGTACAGCGTCACAACGACGGCAAAGAAAGCGGCAAACGTATTGGGATCGAAGCGAATAGCTTGGTGCGCGGCCTGCATCAATTCGTTCAAAAGCCGGCCGAGGTATTGGCCGGCGCTGACCACGCTAATGGGACCGGTCAGGATGTAGTCGAAGACAAGGGAAGAGACAGAAAGGCGCGCCATGATGGGCCCCATGCTGTCGCGAACGACGACATAGACGCCGCCTCGCACAAACATCCCACAGCTCTCGGTGTACACGGCCCGCACAGCAAAGCTGAAAATCATGACGCCGAGCACGTACCAGGCGGCTGATTTCCCGATGGCCTGTTCCGCAATGCCGCCGGCATAGAACATGGACGAGGCCAAATCACTCAGGACGATTGCGGCTCCGCGCCAGAAGCTGATGAAAGAGAGAGCGACGGTGGTGGCCACCACGACCTTGGCGGTTAGCACCGCCTTGGAATCGCCAACCGTCGTGGTGGCGTTGTTTGAACTTTCCATTTACCTACTGACCATAAGGTTGGCCAAAAATCGTCAACCGCGCGCACAACGGCGCCAAACGCCTGTGCGCTTGCGACACTGAGACATTGTACTGGATACCCGCTACATCGGGTGTGAGAATAGTCAACAGGGTGTCAGCTTCTTCCTTAGCCCTTGAAATCATTCACTTTCTGCAGTCCAAGGGGCATAAAGCCTATCTCGTGGGCGGGTGTGTCAGGGACCGGCTGTTGGGCCAGAATCCTAAGGATTATGATGTCGCAACCGACGCCAAGCCGAACCAGATATTGAGCTACTATCCGGAATCGGACCGGGTTGGCGCTCAGTTCGGAGTAGTGCTGGTGCGCGGACCAGAGGGCGCGCAAGTGGAAGTGGCAACATTTCGGAGCGACCGGGGCTACACCGACGGACGGCGGCCGGACCAAGTCGAATTCGAGAGCGATCCGAAGCAGGACGTCATCCGCCGCGACTTCACCATCAACGCTCTTCTCGAGAACCCGGTGACCGGCGAGGTTCTCGACTACGTTGGCGGCCAGGAGGATCTCCGTAACGGCGTCATCAGAGCAATAGGCATTCCCGAGCTGCGGTTTCGGGAGGACCATTTACGAATGGTGCGGGCGATCCGATTTGCGGCCCGGCTCAATTTTGAGATTGAACCCGCAACGCTCGAAGCAATTCGAGCGCTGGCCTCTTTAGCCCAGGATGTTGCCGGTGAACGCGTGCGAGGCGAACTCATTCGCATTCTGACGGAGGGGCATGCCAGGCGCGGGATGGAGCTGTTGGACGAGAGCGGGCTGCTTCGCGTGCTGCTGCCCGAAGTGAAAGCGCTGCAGGGCGTTGCGCAACCACCTGAATACCATCCCGAGGGGGACGTTTGGGTTCACACGTTGATGATGCTGGACAAGCTCGACCACCCGAGCGCCACCCTGGCGATCGGGGCGCTGCTACACGACATCGGCAAGCCTGCCACTTTTCGCGTGGCCGATCGCATACGTTTCGATGGGCATGCCGAGGCGGGAGTGGAGATTGCACGTGGGATTCTGGAACGGCTGCGATTCTCACGAAACGAAACCGATCAGATACTGGGGCTCATTTCAAATCACATGCGCTTTAAAGATGTGCCGAGGATGAGGCAAAGCACATTGAAGAGATTTTTGCGGCTGCCGGATTTTGACGAACATCTGGAACTGCATCGCGTGGACTGCCTGGCAAGCCACGGCGATTTGGACATTTGGCGGTTTGCGCGCGAAAATCTGGCCGCTCTTGGCGAGGATGAATTGCGTCCCAAGCGACTTCTTACGGGTCGCGATTTGATTGCGGCAGGTTACCGGCCTGGGCCGGAGTTAGGCAGGGCGCTCGAAGAAGTCGAGACGGCCCAACTCGAGGGATTGATTCACACCAAAGACGAGGCGCTTCGCTTTGCGAAGAAGCTGGCGGCGGGAAGAATTTGCTGTTGACAAACCGGTCAGGCATAGGTTATCTAGAGATAGAGAGGCTATACTGCCCGTCCATGGCTAAACACGATAAGCGCGACCTGCTGCCGGGCACGCTCGAAATGCTGATCTTGCAAACGCTGCGCCGGGGGCCGCTGCACGGGTATGCGATTGCGCAGTATATTCAGCAAACGTCCGGAGAATTGCTGCAGATTGAAGAGGGGTCGCTGTATCCAGCTTTGCAGCGGTTGTTACGCGAAGACTGGGTGACGGCGGAATGGAACACGTCGGCGACTAACCGGCGCGTACGAACCTACCGGTTGACGGCGGCGGGAAAGAAACAGTTGGAGCGCGAAGTTTCTGGATTTGAGCGACTGCTTGAAGGCATTGCGCGGGTGATGAGGCCGTCGGAATCATGAACGCTTTCGCGCGGTGGATGAAACGGCGGCAGACGGACCGCGATCTCGCGGAGGAGATGGCGGAGCATCTGCGGGAGAAAATCGCCGGTTTGGTCGAGGATGGCTTGAACGAAGAGGAAGCGCGTCGAAAGGCGCTGCGGCAATTTGGAAACGTCACAGCGGTTAAGGAGCGCAGCCGGGAGGCGTGGGGCTGGAATGAGGCTGAGCGCACTTTGGGCGATGTGCGATTTGCTTTTCGCGGGTTGGCGAAAAATCCTGCGTTCACGCTAACGGCGGTCGCCGTTCTCGCTTTGGGCATCGGCTTGAATACGGCGATGTTCAGCGCTGTGAAAGCAGTGCTGCTGGCGCGATTGCCGTACCCGGAACCGGACCGGCTGGTGCAGCTCTGGCAGACAATCGTGAGCGGCGGAGACGAAATAACGGTTTCGGGTCCGGATTATCGGGATTGGCGGGACCAGAACCGCTCGATGGCGAGCGTGGCGAGCTACGAGGACGATCTCGTGACCTTGTCCGGTAACTTTACGGCGAGGCGGGTTCGGATTGGGGTAGTTTCGAACGGATTTTTTCAGACCCTGGGAGTTAGTCCGGCAGTGGGCCGTATTTTCGCGAAGAAAGAACATGCACATCCCGCCGCGCCACTCGCGGTTTTGAGTCAGAACCTGGCGCGATCGTTGTTCGGCAGTGACGATCACGCGCTTGACAAAGGCGTGCGCGTGGACGGCATGGCATTCACGGTTGTTGGCGTGATGCCTGCCGGTTTCGAATTTCCCGATCGCGCCGAAATCTGGATACCGCTCGAGCTGGTGGCGGCCGATAGCAGCCGGTCCGCTCATAATTTTCGCGTCATTGGGCGGCTGAGACGAGGCGTCTCGGTCAAAGCTGCACAAGCCGACATGGACGTGATCGCGGCGCGATTGGCAAAAGCTTATGCGGACGATAACGAGCGGGGGATTCGCGTGGTTCCGCTGCGCGATCAGATCGTGGGAGAGGTCCGGCAGCCGATGATGATGCTTCTCGCCGCAGTTGGCTTTGTTTTGCTGATCGCCTGCGTGAATATTGCAAATTTGCAGCTAGCACGCGGAACGGCGCGGGCGAAGGAGATGTCGCTGCGCGCGGCATTGGGAGCCGGACGCGCGAGGCTTGCTCGGCAGCTTCTTACGGAAAGCCTGTTGCTTTCGGGTGTTGGCGGCGCCGCGGGCATTTTGCTCGCGGAAGCGGCGGTTTCTGTTTTGCGGGTGGCGATTCCGGCGGATATTCCCAGGGTGGAAACGATTCAGATCGATGCTGGCGTTTTGGTGTTTACGCTCGCGTTGTCGATCGGGGCGGGTTTGTTGTTTGGCGTGTTGCCGGCCTTCACGGCTTCGAAAGCGGACGCAAGTGACGCGTTAAAAGAGGGGTCGGGCCGAGGCACCTCCGGGCCGCGCACACGCCGGATCGGGAGTGCACTGGTTGTCGCGGAAGTCGCAATGGCGATGGTGTTGCTCGTTGGGGCCGGCTTGTTGATTAAGAGTTATTGGAAGCTCTCAAATGTCGATCCGGGGTTCCGGGCATCGGGTGTGTATACAGCCGATCTCTCGTGGCCCGCCATCATACTGACCGATAAAGGTGACCGGATTAACGGTGAGTTGGTTCTGAGCCTTGCGCGCAGGGTTCTGGCGAGCATGAGAGCAGAGCCTGGAGTGGAGAACGCCGCGATTACCTCTGTCCTGCCGGTCAGAACGATGTCCCCGAATGGCAACTTTGAGATTGAAGGCAAGCCGCTGCCGCAAGACCCACACGATTATCCTCTTGCCTGGTATCGCTTAGTGAGCGACGGCTATTTCGAGACCATGGGTATCCGGCTTTTGGAAGGCCGTTCATTCGACGCGCACGATCAGCCAAAGGGCGCGCAGATCGCGGTGGTGAATCAAACGTTCGCGGCGAAATTCTTTCCGCATGGCGATCCGATCGGCAAGCGAATTCGCTTTCTCGGCTTTGATGAGAAGCCGCAGTTCATGACAATTGTGGGCATTCTTTCGGACATCCACGCCCTCGGGCTTGCGAGCCCGCCCGACGCGGAAGTATTTGCGGACTACCTTCAGCACGCCGACTCTACGCTCGACGCGGTGCTGGTCATGCGAGGGCCGGGCGCGGCGAGCGCGCACATCGCCTCCGTGATTCATGGTGTAAATCGGGATATACCGGTGCAACTGCATGCCATGAAAGAAGTGATCTCGGAAACGATAGCGAGGCAACGTTTTGAGACGGCGCTGCTGGGTGTGTTTTCCGGGCTCGCGTTGCTGCTCGCCTCGATCGGCATTTACGGCGTTCTTTCGTACATGGTTACGAGAAGGACGAGCGAGATTGGAATCCGCATGGCATTGGGCGCAAATCACGCCAATGTACTGCTCCTCGTCCTGCGGGAAGGTTGCGCGCTGACGGGCGCGGGTCTGGTGCTGGGGACGGCTCTGGCGCTCGTCGCGACGAAGGCGCTTTCAAACATGCTGTTTGGAGTCGGCGCAACCGATGCGGCCGCGTTCGGTGAAGTTGCGTTCGCGTTTGCCGCCGTTGCTCTGCTCTCCTGTTATTTGCCGGCGAGGCGAGCAGTGAAAATTGATCCGAACGTGGCGTTGCGGTATGAGTAGCTGATGGTCCAATGGCAGACGACACAAACCGATCGTCTGCCCCACCGGGCTGTTTTCGCAAGAGTAGTATTGTCAGCGGTTTCGATTGAGCCAGGCGAGGTAACGCAGCAGGCCACGGCGTTCGCGCCAGACGAACCGCCAAAAATCGCGAAATGTGATCTCGTCGGCTTTCAAACCCGAATAGGTTTCGATACGCCAGCGGAGATACGGCGATTTCCACGGCCTCAGGCGATATCCCGCGGCCGCAATCCACAGGAAGCGGAGCACGCTACTTGATGGTAAAGCCCGCACTCGAGGCGGAAGTGTTTTGAGGCGGAGGAGTGGCGCCTTTCGCGTAGTAGCCGGAACGAGTTCGAACCTGGGGATGACCTGGGGCATCGCACTCGACCTTGATCTGCCGATAACTGGGGTCATCGGGATTCGGAGGAGTGTAGGCCAACGTATATTGGCTGCGGATGTCGGTTGCGATCTGGAGCGCGAGCCCGTTGACTTCATTAACGTCCTTTGGATAAAAAGCCATACCGCCAGTGGCCGCCGTCAATTCCTTTAGCGCCCGCTTTGCCTTTGCGGCTTCGTGGCGCTCTTCTTCTCCGAGGACGCCGACTGCGTAGATAAGCACCTCGCTCTGGATGGCGCGCTGAACGACCTGCTCGAGCGAAGCGGCGCTGGCATTGTCGTTGCCGTCGGTGACAACAATCAGAACCTTTTTATCGCGTTTCCCTTTAGCTTTGACGTAGTCAATCGACATGTTGATGGCATCGCGCATAGCGGTGCCGCCGCGCGAGTCGATGCGAGCCAAGCCCTGCTCCATCTTTTTAACGTCATTGGTAAAAGGAACGTCGAGATATGCCTCGTCATTGAAGTTGACGACGAAAACTTCGTCCTGCGGATTGGAGGCGTGGACCAGAGCGAGGGCGGCCGCTTCCACGCGGGCGCGCTTATCGCGCATGCTGCCGCTGTCGTCGATGAGCAGCCCCATCGAGATGGGAATGTCCTCATGCTTGAAGACCTTCAAAGGCTGCTGGACGCCGTTTTCAAATACCTTAAAATCTTTCTCCTTCAAGTTTTGGACGAGATGTCCTTTCTTGTCGGAGACGCTGGCATGCAGGACCACGAGCCGGGTGTTGGCTGTGAACTGCGAGAAGCAGAGAGTGGCCGCAGCAAGCAGAGCGACGGCGGCAAACGACAGTCGCTTAATGGGATGGAGCATAGTAGCCAAGCCGGAAAATCGCTTTCAGTGGGGGAAGACCGCGAGGTTGAACCAGCTTCACTTGGACCCGGCGATATTTGCCGTCGCGCTCCTGATTTTTGGGTGTGTACCCGAGGATGTACTCGTTTCGCAATTCTACGCCGATTTTAGCCGCGATATCCGGCAATTCGGCCGGATTTTCGACCGCATAGGCACGGCCGCCGGTCTGCTCGGCAAGATCGGTCAGAAGTCCTGGCCCCATAGCTTCTTCGGGCGTACGTCCGCGAGACGCCGCTGGTTCAAATATACCGATCGCATAAATCTGGACGTCGGCTTCGCGAACCTTATTTTTGACCTCGCTTTCGGTGTAGCGGCTGCTGTTATCGCCACCATCCGAGATGATGAGCAGTGCTTTCCTAGGATTATGGGCCTGTTTCATCTGATTCATGGCTAAGTAGACACCGTCGAGGAGGGCTGTTCGGCCTTTGGATTGTCTAAAGGTTAGAGTGGATTGAACCTTATCAGTGTCTCGGGTAAAGGGAATGGCAAGGTCAGGACGGTCGCTAAAGCAGACCAGGAAAAATTCGTCTTCTGGATTGGCTGTTTGAAAAAAGTCGGCGGCGGCTTCGCGCGATTTTTGAAGTTTGGAGCCCATGCTTCCGCTGGTGTCAAACACGAGCCCGATGGAGATGGGGGCATCTTCGCTCGAAAACGCGCTGATGGCCTGCTCTTTTTTATCCTCGAAGAGGCGGAAATTATCGCGTTCAAGACCAGTGACGAAGCGGTTTAGGGGATCGGTCACGGTTACGTTAATGAGGACCAATTCCTTCGTAACTTTGATATCGGCCGGTCGCGATTGTGTTTGAACTCCGTTGTCCTGCTTCTTGCGGGTCTGAATATCGACCTGTGGCGGAGGAGTATCCTTGGGGGCATCGGCTACGGGCTGATCGGCGAAAGCGAATAAAGAAGGACCAAGCAGAGCAAGTGCCAGAGCGAGCCGGGCATACAGATTCCCCCGGGTCCGCCCGCCCCCGGTTGCGGACAACTTCAGCGCTTTGAAGGAGGCCAACGGCATGCGGCGAGAGCGCCTTCTGCCTAGATAATAGCACCGGAGACGCGGCATTCAAGCGCCGCGGTAAAGCCGCTGAACAGCAGACGCAAGCGCGCTGTATCGTGCTATATTTAACTGTGCCGACGCGGATTTTGGGTATCGTACCCGCCCGGTTTGCCTCCTCTCGATTCCCTGGAAAAGCTCTCGCAGTACTGGCTGGAAAGCCGATGATCCAGCATGTCTACGAGCGCGCCAGCCTCTCGCGGTACATCACCAGAACTCTTGTAGCGACGGATGACGAGCGGATTGCATCGGCAGTCCGGCGGTTCGGGGGCGAGGTCCGGATGACGCGAGTCGATCACGCCTCGGGGACGGACCGGCTGGCAGAAGTCGCTTCGACAGAGAGCGCCGAGCTGTACGTCAATGTTCAAGGCGACGAACCACTGATTGATCCGGAAGCGATCGATGCCGCCATTCTTTCGGTATGGGGCGATGAAGCAGTTTCGATGGCTACGCTGAAGAAACAGATTGTAGACCCAGACGAGATTACAAACCCAAATGTGGTGAAAGTTGTTACAGGACTAACGGGAGATGCGCTGTATTTCTCACGGAGCGCGATTCCACATTTTCGCGATGCCGGGCGAGGCGTGAGGGCGTATTTCAAACATGTTGGGTTGTACGTTTATCGCCGGAATTTCTTGGTTCACTATCCCGATTTAGATATGGGTCCGCTGGAGCGGGCCGAACGCCTCGAGCAACTGCGCGCGCTTGAAAACGGTTACCGGATTCGCGTTGTCGAAACCGATTACGAGTCGCTTGGAGTGGATACACCTGAGGATCTCGAGCGCGTTAACCAGCTTTTTTGCCAAACGGCGGGAGCGTTTGAGGCTGAGTGAGCAACAGGCGCACTTCGAAGCGATTCAACCATTTATTCAGAGTTTCAAGTTGTCGATGCGGGCCGCGAGTTGGCGGTGCAGCGAAGATCTTAAAAAAGCGAGGTGGGGATGCCTAAGTACATCTTTGTAACTGGTGGTGTTGTTTCTTCGTTGGGCAAAGGGATCGCAGCAGCTTCAATCGGGTGCCTGCTCGAGAGCCGGGGTTTGCGGGTCACGCTCCAGAAGTTCGACCCTTATTTGAACATCGACCCGGGCACGATGAGTCCGTTTCAGCACGGCGAAGTCTTCGTGACGGACGATGGAGCGGAGACCGATCTCGACCTGGGGCACTACGAGCGGTTCACACATGCGCCGTTGACGCAGAGTAACAATCTTACATCGGGCCGGATTTACGAGAACATCATTGCCCGCGAGCGGCGAGGCGACTATCTGGGTAAGACAGTGCAGGTGATTCCGCACGTGACGAACGAGATCAAGGCGGCGTGCCGGAAGGTGTCTTCGGGCGTGGACGTCGCGATTGTCGAAATCGGCGGGACAGTGGGCGATATCGAATCGCTGCCGTTTATTGAAGCGATCCGGCAGATGAGACATGAGGAAGGGCGAGATAACACATTATTCGTGCACCTGACGCTTGTTCCGTGGATTGCAGCGGCGCAGGAGCTGAAGACGAAACCCACGCAACACAGCGTAAAAGAGCTGCGCTCGGCCGGAATCCAGCCTGATGTGTTGTTATGCCGTTCGGAGCGCGAGCTGCCCGCGGAGATGAAAGAGAAAATCGCGCTCTTTTGCGACGTCAATGTGGACGCGGTGATCACGGCGAAGGATGTGCGCTCGGTGTATGAGGTGCCCCTGATGTATGCCGAGCAGGGCGTGGACGAGACGATCTTGAAGCTGCTGCGGCTGGACGCGGCGCCGAGAAACATGAGCCGCTGGATACAGATGTTGGAACGCATGCAGAATCCGCGGCGCGAAGTGAAGATTGGGCTGGTTGGAAAGTATGTTGAATACGAGGATTCTTATAAGAGTCTAAAAGAGGCGCTGCTGCACGCCGGGCTGGCGCATCAGGCGAGAGTAGAGATCGAGTGGATCGAATCGGAAAGTGTCGAGTGGCCCGAGTGCCGCGACGCGCTTCGGGAGTATGACGGCATTCTGGTTCCCGGCGGATTTGGAAAGCGCGGCATCAGGGGCATGTTGAATGCAATCCAGTTTGCCCGGGAAGAGCTTGTTCCTTACTTCGGAATCTGCCTGGGAATGCAGACGATGGTAATCGAGTTTGCCCGCAATGTCTGCGGCCTTCCGAATGCCGATTCGACAGAATTCGATCCGGCGACGCCACACCGAGTCATTTACAAGCTGCGAGAGCTGAAAGGCGTGGATGAATTGGGCGGAACGATGAGATTGGGCGCATATACCTGCAGGCTGACGGAAGGGAGTCTCGCGAAACAGGCATACGGGTCGGATGAGATCAGTGAACGGCACCGGCACCGCTACGAGTTCAACCGCGAATACGAACCTGTCTTGACTTCGCACGGCCTGCGGCTGACCGGACAAACGCCTGATGGAGTGTACGTGGAAATTTGCGAACTGCCCGGCCATCCTTGGTATTTAGGCTGCCAGTTTCATCCCGAGTTTAAGTCGAAGCCGCTCGAGCCGCATCCGTTATTCCGCGCATTTCTCGAGGCCGCGCTGAAGCATCGTGAGGGAAGGATTCAAGCGGCGCGCCAGCATGGAGTCCCGGCGGAGTTTTCTCACGCTGAATGAGTGAGGCGGTCAAGGTCGGATCAGGCGCTGCGGCGGTCACCTTTTCAAATGACGGAGCATTGGCGCTCATCGCGGGGCCGTGCGTCATCGAGAACGAGGAGCATGTTGTATGGATTGCACATCGTATCCGCGAGTTGGCCGGGCCTTACGTTTTCAAAGCGTCGTTCGACAAGGCAAATCGCAGTAATATCAACGCGTATCGGGGTCCTGGGGTTAAGGAGGGATTACGAATATTGGGCGAAGTGCGGAAGCTCGGGATTCCGGTGCTGACCGATATTCACGAAACTGCGCAAGCTGAGCAAGCGGCTGAGTCCGTGGATATCCTTCAAATTCCCGCATTTCTCTGCAGGCAGACCGATTTGCTGGTGGCAGCGGGCCGTACGGGCCGGGCCGTGAACATAAAAAAAGGACAGTTCGTCTCGCCCGCGGATTTCTCTAACGCCGCCGAGAAGGTTGCGAGCACGGGAAACAGCCAGATCATTTTGACCGAACGGGGTTCTTCGTTCGGGTACAACAATCTGGTGGTGGACATGCGGGGACTTACGATCATGGCGAAGACGGGCTATCCGGTTGTCTTCGATGCAACCCACAGTGTTCAGTTGCCGGGAGCGGCGGGCACGTCGTCCGGGGGTCAGCCGGAATTCATTGCGCCGTTGGCGAGGGCTGCAACGGGCGTAGGCATCGCGGGACTGTTCGTCGAGGTGCACGAAGAACCTAAGCGGGCGCTTTCAGATGGGGCCAATGCGCTGCGGCTGGATTTGCTGCCGGCTCTGTATGCATCGCTTCGGGAGATCGACCGGGTGGTGAAGGCCGCGGGGACAGTGGCCGCGCAGCGCTGAGACGTAAGTAAAGTCTGTGCGCGATGCCCACGATTTCTTACAGTCAGTCGTCGTATGATGTGAAACGTATGGACACTGTTTTGCCCGTCAGAAACCGGCGGCGACCGGTTGAGGGCGGCTTTTCGCTGATTGAGCTGCTCATCGTCATCGCCATTATTTTGATCATTTTGGCGATCGCACTGCCGAAGTTCAATCAGGCGCGCATGAATACGCAGGAGACCGCAGCCATCCGGCAAATTGGCACCATCCATCAAGCCGAAGTTCAGTATTACTCGCAGTTTGGCCGCTACGCTACAACGCTTGCCGAACTGGGACCGCCGGCAGGCGGTGGAGCGGCAGGCCCATCCTCCGCCGACTTAATTCCCGCAACTCTCGCGCAGGGCGAAAATACGGGGTATGTGTTTGCGATTCAGGGATCGCCTACGGGTTATTCCGTGACGGCTGTGCCAAAGAGTTATGGGAGCAGCGGGCGCCGTACGTTTTTCTCCGACCAAACTCTGGTGATTCATCAGAACTGGGGCCAGGAACCGGCGACGACGCAAAGCCCGGAATTCAAGCAATAGCTTTTCGGCTATAGCGCTGCCATCACTTCTTTGTAGAGATATTTTGCGCCTTCGACGCCGTCCCACGGGCCCTCTTCGTACTCCAGCGCGAAAGCTCCCATATATCGGGCGTTCAGCATGATCTTGACGCCGCGTTGAACGTCGGGGTTCTTCCAGCGGCTCCAATACTTGGCGTGAACATTAGTGTGGGCGTAAGGCGCAAGGGCCTCGAGCCCGTGGTAGAGCAGGTATTCGTTTTCCCAATTGCCGAAATCGGGCGAGGCTTCGCAGTATGGATGATTTACCTCATCGACGATGATGCGTATGTTGATCGGGTTTGCGGTGAGGCCCCAATGGTTCTCAAGCGTGACCTTGACACCGCGTTTTCCGCCGTAATCGGACATCTCTTTGAACGACTCGATGCAGTTGGCCAGGTACTTCGAAAGCTCGTCGTTCTTCGGATAATATTCGGAGGCGACCGCACAAGGAGCAATCCTTGGGCCGCCGCTATTCACTCTCATCGACTTCGCGCCCAGCATCGCGGCGCCATCGATCCACTTCTTGGCAACTTCAATTCCCTCGCGCCGCTTTTCCTCGTCAAGATCGGATATGTTTCGTGGCGCATTGTTTGAAATGTGGAGGCACTTGGTCCCTGTGGCTGCCATTTTGTTTTGCATCTTTTCGAGCCACTTCTTGCCGGAGGCGCTTGATGGATCGAACTCGTGTACAGTGTGGGGCGCTCCGGAGTAGTTGACAGTGCTCTCGACGTACATGCTCGAGTCGTTGAAATCGCCAAATAATCCAGAGAACAAATCCATTTGATACACGCCGGGAAAGGTTTCCTTGGTGAAATCGGGAAAATCGAGCATCGTAATTTCGCCGTATTTCTTCTTCATTGTCTCGACGGTACGCGCTTCGACGGTGTCGCGCTCCACCCAATTCGCCGGGGTTTTGAAGATGTAGCGAATCGGCCATGTGTTCGACGCGATGCGATCGTATTTTTCTTTGTCCGTGAGGGGGCGCGTGACCGAATGCTCGTCGGCTGCGCGTGTCATGCCGGCAGCTCCTAATCCTCCACCGGCTGCTTTCAGAAAACCACGTCTACTAGGGCGAGAACTGCCTCGGCTGCTTTGCTCCATGCGATGTCTCCTTGATATTGCTAATTGAATCGCACTGTAGCATCTTCGCGAGTCACAACAATTTTCGACTTTCCAAAAGACCAGCAACTCCTGTTAAATGAGGATGTTAGCGCAAATCGAGCGGACAGCGAAGCGCGCAGCCTCGAACCTCATGACGCCAGACTCGAAATCGCCCGGCAAAGCCGGCCAACTTGAGGTCAGGCGACATGAGTCGATTTCGCAAACTATTTACTTTTTCATTTCTCTTAGGAGTTCTGTTCGGGACTGTCCCAGCGAGGGCACAGTCGCTCACCACAATTCGGGACACGGTAAATAACGCCGATGGGTCGCCATTCAACGGCTTGGCCACCGTCTCGTGGCAGGGCTTTACGGCCGCGACTGGCGCGGCAATCGCGCCGAATAGTACTACCATCACGATCACGAACGGTTATCTGTCAGTGGTGCTCACGCCGACGACCAACGCATCGGCCGGCGCCTATTACACGGTTCAATACGAATCGAACAGCGGCTTGGTTCTGTGGACGGAATATTGGGAAGTGCCGCCAAGCTGGACGGCGCTCACTCTCAGCCAGGTTCGTGTGTCTTCGCCGCCAAGCTCGGGCACTTCGGGCGGCACGGGTAGCTCGGGAACAATTTCGCTGCCCATTCCGGAAAGCGATGTTACTAATCTACTAAGCGACTTGGCGGCGCGGCCCATCATGAGCTCGCTCTATTCGCCTTCGCATGCTGCCATCATTAATGCTTCGGGAAATCTTGCGGCAGCATCCGGTAATACGACCGATTGCGTACATGTGGATGGGACGACAGGAGCATGCGGCACGCCGGCCGCGGTGACCGTCAATGTAGCGTTCGTCGACGCCGATACACCGGCCGGCAACGAGGACGGCACAAATCTGACCTTCGTGTTGAGCCAGACGCCGTCACCCAGTTCAAGCCTTTCTCTGTACCGCAACGGTCTGGAATTGCTACAAAATCTGGATTACACGCTCTCGGGAAATACGGTTAGCTTCGCGAAGATTGCAGCACCTCAAAGCGGCGATATCTTGCAAGCCTTTTACCGTGTGACGGGCAGCTCGACTCTGGTTACTTTCTCCGACGCCGAGGTGCCAGGCGGAGTGATTAACGGGACCAACGCCACGTTCACTCTGGCGGCCTCACCGAACCCCGCTCCGAGCTTGCAGCTCTTCCGCAATGGCAGCCTCCTGCGGATGGGAACCGACTACACGCTCTCGGCGAACACAATCACCTTCAGCAGTAGCTCGATACCCCATTCCGGCGACGATCTGGTAGCAAATTACCGGCATTAGCGCGGATTTCTCGGTGCGACCCGAGGGCGCACTGAGAAATCGGGTTCGCGATATCCCAGTCAAAGGGAAGGCTTAGCGGGTACTGAACGTCTTGGTACGCGCTGGACAGCTCGAAACGACATCCAGCGCTTACGCTCCCTCGTAGTCACAAGCGTCCTACATGTGTCGAACGACCAGATTCTTGCTGTTCTGCTGCGCTACCGGACTTTTTGCCCAGATGAACGCAAACAAGGGCAGTATATCCGGGCTTGTATTCGACTCGATTCACGATCCGATCCCAAACGCGCTTGTGACCGTGACAGGTAACCAGACTGGAATGGAGTGGAGAGCCCACACCGATCAGCAGGGCATCTATCGTTTCGGGCCAATTGATGCGGGCTCTTACAGACTCACAGTCGAAGCGGGTTCCTTCGAAGCCGGCATTAAGAACATAACGATCGATGTCGGATCCTCGGTCCAAGTGGATATCACGCTGGCTGCCGGAAGTGCGCCCGAGCACGTGAATCTCAGCGCGTCTTTCGTAACCATTACCGATTCCACGACAACTCAAGTATTTCCCCTTGAAGCGATTCGAGACTTACCGATCGATGGGCGTCGATTTCAAGATTTCGCGACACTTGCCCCCACGGTTCAATCGAACGCAGTAACGCAGAACGAGCTGAGTTTTCTTGGGCAGCGCGAAGTCTATGGCAACATCATGATCGACGGAACCGACTACAACGAACCATTCCTCGGCGGCATTCGCGGCGGCACACAGGCGCAGTTCACGTTCACCGTTCCGCAGAGCGCCATCCAGGAGTTTCAAGTCATCACGAGCGGCTATTCCGCCGAATACGGCCGATCCACTTCGGGCATCTTGAACGCGATCACGCGATCGGGCACGAATCAAACTCATGGAGAAGCCTTTTACCAGTTTCGCGATCACGCCCTGGGCTTGAGAAATCCGTTTGGGGTCGATCCAATCGAGGATCAGCATCAAATGGGAGCCTCGGCAGGTGGGCCTTTGCGCAAAGATCGCCTATTCTGGTTTGGGGCGTTGGAAGGGCAACTTGCCTCATTTCCGCGCACGGTTTCTTTTTCGGAGCTGGATTCGGTGGCGGGTAATATAACGCCGAATATTGAACCTGCCTACAATTACTTTCGTTCCTTGCAGGGACCTTATACGCAAAGCAACAACACGCTGGCAGGATTTGCGCGCCTCGATTATCAGAATTCCAACGCCAGCCGGTTGACGGCGCGGTTCAGCGGTAGCCTGAACGACGCGAAAAACGCCGTTTCCACCGGCCCAAGCTGGGCTACGCAAACCGACAGCGCTCTCTCGAACAATGGAACCGTAAGGGACAACACGCGCACTGCCGCGGCGCAATATACGAGCGTGCTTTCGGCCACGACGATCAACGATTTGCGGTTTGAATACTCCGCCGAAGACTTTGCGAACAAGGCAAACTCGGCGCAGCCTTTGGTCGAAGCCGGTGTTATCGGCTCTTATGGCACTGGACTCAATCTGCCTGCAACGACAGACGATTACAGAGTCCAATTTGCGGATGCGTTGACGATTCAGAGAGGGCAGCATAACATCGTCGCCGGTGCCGACTACAGTCTACTGCGGGCGACTCAGCTTAACGGTTCGAATCAATATGGCTCCTTCGTCATTCCGGGATCGAATGTAGCGGATATACTGGCGATTCTTTCCGCGTCCGGCAACGGTTCTAACCGGTTCGACGATCCATCGGTCGTGTATTGGCGGCAAGTCGGCAACACAGCTCTCAACGCTCAGGCGCACGAAATCGGCCTGTTCGCGCAAGATAATTGGCGGGTCAGTCCCACGCTAACCGCAAACTTCGGCTTGCGCTGGGAGGCGCAATTGAATCCTTCGCCGTTGGACACGAACAGTTTTCTCGTGGATAACGTTCGTGATTTTCCTTTTCCACTAGGCCGGCTCGACCCCACCGAGGTCCGCAGTCAGTTGGGACAGTGGGCGCCGCGCGCCAGTCTGGCGTGGAACGTGACGGGCTCCGGGCGGACTGTCGTGCGAGCCGGGGCAGGGCTATTCTATGGCCAAACGCCATTGGGTTTTTATGCCGCAGCCCTGAACGATTTCGGAGCCGCCGGCGGCAATCTCTCGCTCGAAATCGGTCCGTCAAATGGAGCGACGGTATACCAGCAGTTCGCGCGCGCTGGCTTTAACTTGAATCAAAGCCCTCTGAGCCAACTTCCGATCCTATCCGTTGTCGATGTCTGGGAGGGGATCGCGGGCAAGCCCAACCAGTTTGCGCAGTCGAGTGTATTCACTACCTCGGGCGATAGCTTTCGGAATCCTCGTTCTCTTCAGCTCTCGCTGGGCATCGAGCATCAACTCGGCAAAGGCGTAATTATCTCCTACCAGTTGAACCAGCTCAACGCAGTTCATCTGCCGCGCGTCGTCGACTTCAACGTTCCCGAACCATTTATCCGACCGGGAGATCTAAGTGAGCGGCCGTTTTTTGGGCTCCGCTCCGGCACGCCGCGGCCGAATCCCAACCTCGGCGCCGTTTATGTACTCGATTCGAGCGCGCGCTCGACCTTCCTCGGCAACACCTTTCGAGTGGCGTACCGCTCGAAATTAGTGGACCTGGCCGCGCATTACACGCTCAGCTTCAATCGTTCCGACGACGATTTGGAATGGCCTTTTGTAACTACGACCTATCAGAACCCATTCAATCTGAAAGAGGAGTGGGGTTGGTCGTCGATGGACGCACGGAACGAAGCGGCGGGCTATGCATTGTTTCACGCGCCCAAAGGGATCGAGATCACAACCTTGTTCGAGGCCCGAAGCGGTCTTCCGATAGACGCGACTACCGGCGACGATACCTCGGAGCTGCTGGCCACCAGTTTGGGCAATCGTCCTCTCGCGGCGCCCGGCGTTCCATTTCCCCGTAATGCGTTCCGCAACCTCGACTTCAAGAGCGTGGATCTTCGCGTGCTTAAAGCCTTTCGCTTATCGGAAACCTTCAAGCTGGAACTTTCGGCCGAGGCATTCAATCTTTTCAACTTTAATAACGTCGCATTTCTCCCGAATTACGAAAGCCCAAATAATCCCGCATTTATTTACGGTCTCGGTATCTCGACCAGCGGCCAGGTCCTGCCGCCCAACCCCGGGTTTCTCCAGCAGCGTGTAAACGGGCAGTACAACGCGGCAACCATGTATCAAGAAGGCACGCCTTTGCAGGCTCAGCTTGGCGTGAGGCTATTCTTTTAGCCCGAATGCGGCCGATGCTTATGTGTTCAGTACATACACATCGACTTTACCGTCGTAAGTCGGTACATAAACTTTGCCACCGGATACGACCGGCACGTTGAATTTATTGTAAGTGTATTGCGGACTCTGCCACAGCAGTTTGATGGAACCGGAGCCATCGGAGTACTTGCCGAAGTTCGTTGCGTCGTACGTATACAATACGCCGGGGCTGACAACCTTGTTTGCGTCTTGCATCGGTACGCATGCCCAAAGAATGGCATCGCTATCGCCATTTGCAGAAAGGCTGAGCATTCCACCGGGCATTCCGCCGGGCGGCACGGGCGATTGAGGCGAAGCCGTCTCGGCGCTGCATGCCAGATAGGTGGCCTTGCCCGATTTGTCGAGAGACCATGCCCGCAAGTTACCGTTTTCTCCCCAGCAATAGACGAGTACGCCCCGGTCTCGAGTTTCAAAAACTACGGGAGTGGAGTGTTCGTGATGGGTGCGGCCAGCCGCGAGGAAATTCAGGTCGGTGAACTTGTCAGGAGCCGCGCTGGCGTTATTGCCCGGATAGTAGGTAAACCAAACAGGCGGCGCTTTGAGCTTTGCATAGTTTGAGGCTGGATTGGCAAAATCCTTCGGCGTGGTCTTCCCCATGTTGTTCTGATCAAGCACGTAGAGGATTCCATCTTTGCCCGCGCCGAGAACCAGGCCTAGCGAAGGAACGAGCACAATGCCGCCCGATCCCAAGTCCATATCGTCCCAGCCGCCGCCCGTATCAACCGTGATGTGAGTGCCTATTTGACTGCCTCCGGCGCGTCCCGAGTCCGAAAAGGGCGACCACCAGTCGGCAACCGCGAGATTTCCGGGCGAGTTGGAAGACGGAGGTGTGTAGAGCAGTTTGACAAAGCACTCGCCGAATTCGGTAATGCCATCGAAGGAGCCATTGCCGGTGAGCGCGTAGATGTGGCCTTCTGAATCCGCCGCCAAGCCCTGCCCGGCCATCCAGATCCCACCGCCTGAGTACGCGCAGGTTGCAGCCCACGCCGCTGAAATTGAGTTCGAGGCTACGTCGCAGGCGATGACCCAGCCCCGGGCTGAACCGGCAGTCTCAAGGATCGTTCCGCATGCGATGAACACAGTCTTGCGCCCGTTAATGTTTGTCAGCAACAGGCCGGCGCGCTGTTTTCGAGCGGAACCCTTGAACGTCTGCACAGGAATTCCATGCCCGGGATCGTAGGCGGCTCCCTCGAGGCTCAACGGCGGTGTTGCGTGGGTACCGTCAGCGAGATTGAGTGTGTGGAGGGTATGAATCGCATTTTCGGCGTTGCCATCGGAGCTGGACCAGGTGACGCAGAACAGCGTCTGTGTGTCGGGGTCGACAACTGGAGTGCTGAGAATACCCCAGTTATCGTTGATCAACCATCCATCAATGGCCCGGGAACCGGGAATCGGCTTACCCAGCCGCTGTACCCAGTGCAGCGCTCCGTCCTCAGCATCGTACGCCCAAACTGTATCCGCCATCGAGCACAGGATCACCAGGTCGTGCGTCGTTCCATCACCCATCTTCACGCTCGGAACAATCAACGGCTGTGCTTCGCATCCCCGATCGTCGTCGGTGATTGCGAGACTAAAGAGTTTGCGCAGTCCTTTCTGTTGCACGGCGGCGGGTGTCAAGGTTGTTTCCTGCAGATTGGTTCCGGACCGGGCGTTATCAAACGACCGCGTTAGCACAGGGACCGGCCGTTGGGGTGCGGCTGCGCGGGCCGCAAGCACTCTTTGTGCACGGGGCGAAACTGCATCCTCGGGAACCCCACCCATGACATGGGCAGTCGGGCGGTCGACATTAGATGGCATCTGGCCCATGTCGCCGTGCTCGTCCAAATTTGTAGGCTTTCCCGCGATCTGGCCGGCCAACGCTTTCGATATTGCCGCTAGCCCCCCGACCGCAGAAAGAAACTGCCTGCGCTGCATATATCTCCTTACAAATGTTGTGTGCTCGTGTAGCTTACGGCCAGCGTAAATGGCCGTGGTCCGCTTCCGGTGGAAGTTACGTGCAAGGTGTGCCATCCACGTTCACGTGTCTGGCCGTGTCCTTGATCCAATTGAATTGCATTACCCGCGCTATCAAGCACTGAGAAGCTCAGCTCAGCGCCGGCGGACTCGGACTCGAGATGAATCGGGAATCCGGCGTCGCACCAGATTCGGGCGATCCTGACAGTCTCTCCGCCGATCGCCGGGCCGATATCGAGATCTTCGGCTCCTTCAAAAACCTGTGTCGCGGCGAAACGTTCAACTTGAAACGCCTTGTCCAGGCCGGCGCGGCTGTAACACACGTATCCGAGCCCGCTTCGGTTGGGAGGCAACCCGATGGTTGCTCTTCCCTGCCAGTCCGTCCAGACATCGCCAGCATGACCCGAGTAGTCGTGCAGATGAACGTTCGCGCCGAATCCGGTCTGAACCGTAACTGTCTTCCACCAGTTACTTGAGTCGTTATTCAACCCGACCAGTAGGTTTGGCCAACCTGTACGCTCATAAACTACGAATTGAAAATCCGTCCACCGGTATGCTGTCGATCCGTTAGCCAGATTTTCATGAATCCAGACCAAGTTATCGATCCAGGGCTTCAGACCATAACAGCCCGAATCATACGAGTAATCTTTGTAATAAACGCAGGGATAGCCTTCCGCGGTCAAGATGAACGCGTAAGCAAGGAGTTTGTTCCAAATTATCGGATAATTCAAATCTGTATCGTGGTTTTCCGCAAATGTGACGGCATGAAGAGCGTCGCGCGCGATGTAACCTGCATTCTGTAACTGTGCCATGTTCCAACGGCCGGCGTTATTGCACATGGCCGCCAGAGTAAATCGAATCCCGAAATCAAAAGTGGAGCAGCGACCGTTCATACCGGAGTTCCAGACCCACCAGTCGAGGGTGTCTGGATTCGCATCGAAATACTCGCCCACGGCAAATCGCCCCTGCATCGCCTTTGAATTGAGAAATCGATTGACAAATTCGACACCGAGACCTTTCGTATCGTCGATGCGATATCCCTGTGCGTCGATCGCCCTGGTCTGCCAATCGCCAGCGTCAATCAGCCCGTTCATTACATAGCCCTTCGGGATCGCATTCACAGGAGCAAGCTCGTCGCCGAATCCAAAATCGTCCGAAACAGGACCAGCGATAGGATCGCGTGGAACATTGGGAAAGAAGCACTTGGGATATTTTGGAAACCGCCCTTCCCTGCTCGCTCCGTCGGCTCCGAGATATTTGTAGACGAATCTATTTCCGCCGTCCCGCTGATGGGGAACCATATCGAGATAAACATCAAGTCCATTTGCCCGCATAACCGCCGAGCAGCGCTGTAGCCGTTCGCGACTGCCGAACCGGGTCGCGGTCGAATAGAACTGATTCTTGCTGCCGAGGTCGTAGTCGTCAAACGGACCGTATCCGTCCGCCGAGGGAAATGCGCCGGCGCTCGTTTTGAGAGCCGGAGGCAGCAGGATGGCAGTGAACCCCGCTTGGCGGAAGGAGTTGGCCTGCCCGGCAAGATGATCCCACCACCAGGGAACGCGGCGGTTCCCGTCGAATGGAGAAGGAACGGTGTGCCCGTTCGGGAATTTGAACGTACCCTGAAGAATTACACCCATTTATCTGGAAATGCTTACAGAATACTAACAAACTCCCGTTCAACCAGTTTTTTTACTGCAAAAATCGCGACCCGTTTGCGCCGAGACACATTCCGTAGACTCGTGGGGAATTAGTCAACGCCTTCGACGATGCGGAAGTCCCGCTCGGCCGCAGATCCCAGGGCTTTCAAAGCTGCTTGATAAGCCGCACTATTGTAAGCCGCTACCGCCTTTTCAAAACTTTCGAATTCCATCACTACGACGCGCTGCTTCAAGCCCGATTCTCGGGGATCGACTGCGTCGGCAGTCCGGATTAAAGCTTTGCCGCCGCCCGCCTGTATGGCTGGAATCGCGAGCTTGCCATACTCTTTGAGTGCAGACTCGTCCGAGACCGAACGGTACGCCACAACCCAATAACCCTTCTTCATTTGCATGCCCTTTCTATGGGTACGGATCCGCCAATCAGGCGATTTTCCGCTGCGTGTCAATGCGAGATCTTTTCCAGCGCGAGATCCAGCGTGCGCGGCCCCATGAACCCGATCACCGCCATTACGATCAGCATTGCTGCGGCAATGAACACAAATACGCCGGTCGTGCCGAATTCCTTCAGAATGCCTGCGATGAGAAACGAAGTGAAAATTGCCGACAAACGGCTCCATGAATAGACGAAACCCACCGCACTCGCCCGGATACTGGTCGGGAAAAGTTCGGTCTGGTAGGCGTGAAAGCTGTAGGACATAATGTTGCTCGCAAGTGTCAGAACCACGCCCATTGCGATGAGGAGCAACGCTGCCGGCATCTGGCTGAATAACAGACCGCACACCACGATGGCTGACGCAGTCACCACGATCACCGTCTTGCGCTCGAATTTGTCACCAATAAACAGGCCGATGATCGGTCCGATTGGCGCTGAAATGGCGATGATCGATGAATACAGCAAGCTGTTCGTAACGGTGATGCCCTGCTTTAATGAGCAGCGTCGGCACCCAATTGGCGAAACCATAGAAACCAACGGTCTGAAAGATGTTAAAGATGCTCAACATTGTGGCGCGCTTACTGTAAGGCGCTACCCACACGTCGCGAAGGGTGCGGCGCGTGGTTACGACTTCGGGCTCAGCGGGAGCGGGAAGCGGGCGCCGGAACTCTTTTTCGATGATCGATTCCAGCTTCAACATCAGCGCGTCGGCTTCCGCAAGCCGGCCATTCTGCGCTAGCCAACGCGGACTTTCGGGCAATGCGCGACGAATGAACCAGACGAAGACAGCCGCGTGCGCACCGATGATGACAACCCAACGCCAGCCATCCAGTCCGAATGGCTTGTGAGGCACAAGCAGATAAGACAGGAACGCCACAATTGGCACAGACATGAAACCCACTGCCTGCTCGCAGGCAAACGCGCGTCCACGAATTTGCTTGGGCACAAGTTCAGAGATATACGTACCGATTGTCACCAATTCCACACCAATGCCGATCCCCGCCATAAAGCGCCAAAAATTTAGCCCATGGGCCGTTGTCTGAAATGCCATGATCAGGTTTGCGACCGTATAGAAAAGCAGCGAGTAGGTAAAGATCGTGCGACGACCGAAACGATCGGCGAGAAAACCACAACCAATCGTGCCGATGAAGAGTCCCGAAAAGATAGACGCAATAAAGCTCGCCACGCCCGTCATGCCAAACCAGCCGACGGTGGTAGCCGTCAGAATGCCACTGCTGACGAGTCCCGGCGCGATATAGCCGGAATACAGCAGGTCATAAAGTTCGAAAAAGAAACCGAGGCTAAGCAAGACAACGAACTTCCATATCGTCCGCGTGGCCGGAAGCCGGTCGAGCCGCACGGAAATCATGCCAGCAGACGCAGAACGGAATTCAGTGGGCACATTTGTCCTTTTCTGATTGCGATCGACTTTATCTCTTGTCAAGGAACGGCGGCCGGCGCTGCGTGTCTGCTATATGCATGTTCATTTTTCCTGGCAAGAAAGCGAGTCGCTCTCCTAGAGCGCCTCGCTAGTGGTTAGCTCCGCTGTCCATGGCAAATCATCCCATTACGGCGAGTCTAGTAGCAAGTGCATGAGGTGTTTAGAGCGGCCGTCCTCAGCCGTCCTCCAAAAGCGGCGTTGCTTCCCTATGCGGTGCAAAGCATCTGAATCGACGGGCGCCGAAGCTAACGAAGCTGCATGCCCTAGCCGAACGAATGCGCGACGATGGGAGCATGAAGGAAAACGACCTGGAAGACGTTAAGGCGGGGAAAACAGATCGTGGGCCTGGATCGGCCGGGCAGTCCGGAGATTTGCAGGGACTCGAACCCGATGATGCAACAGGACTATTGGAAGAAGGTCAATCGTTTGCAGCCGGCATCCTAAGCGGCATCGAGAACGCGCCGATGGCGGACGACAGTGAGATCGAAACAACGGAAGTGGCGGAGGACGATGTGCCGCTAGAGTATTTGGACGACGAACAAGGCAACGAATCTTAACGGAGCACGCCCTCTTGGGACAGAATACACACGTCGAATAAGCAGCGGTTTAGCGCCGTAACATTGCTTTTCGAATTCAAGATGATCTTAAGGTAGATATCGTAAGTCGTGGAGAACTGCGTAAGATGTTACGGCAAGCTTGCAACATGCGCAAGAAGGCCGACTTGTGCCAGCGAGGAGAAAAGGAGAGCGGAAGATGAGTTCTTTGTCGATGAGAACAGGCTGCGTATGCGCATTGGCCTTCATCTGTTTGTCGCTGACAGGCACCATGTCGCAGACGCCGACTTCCCGAATCGTGAGCGCGGCAAATACTTTCCTTTCAACGCTGGATGAGCAACAGAAGCAAAGCGTATTGTTTCCATTTAACAACGAAAAACAGCGACAGCGCTGGTCCAATCTTCCAACATCGTTTGTTCCCCGGGGCGGTATCAGCTTAAAGGAGATGAATGCCGCTCAGCGCGGCGCGGCATTGGCTCTGGTTTCATCCACGCTAAGCCCGAGAGGCTTCGAGAAGGTTCAGCAAATCATGGAAGGCGACCAGGTCCTAAAGAATAATGAGGGGAACAAGCCGCCATTCGGTAACGGAGGGCCCCCTCCCGGCAATGGGAGTCCGCCACCATCATTCGGTAATGGCGGACCCCGGCCGCCGCCCGGTAACGGCTCCATGTTCGGAAAAGATCTCTATTACATTTCCATCCTCGGAAAACCCTCCGAAAAAGATCCCTGGATGTTGCAGTTTGGAGGCCACCATCTGGCGCTTAATATCACGATCGCCGGGGAACAAGGAGTCCTCACGCCGACCCTGACGGGCGCTCAACCCGCTCTTTACACTATCGATGGGAAGACTGTGCGGCCTCTTGGTCAGGAGAGCGACAAGGCATTCGCCTTGCTGAACGCTCTCGACGAGAACGAGCGCAAACAGGCGATTCTAAGTTACCGTTTGGCCGATCTTGTGCTCGGGCCCGGGCAGGATGGCAAAACGATCCAGCCGGAGGGCCTGAAAGCTTCCGCCATGACCGAGCGTCAGCGTGCCATGCTCCTCGACGTGATATCGGAATGGGCAGGCATTATTCACGAGAGCGCGGCTGCGACCCGAATGGCCGAGATCAAAGCTGGCCTCGATGACACCTGGTTCGCCTGGAGCGGTCCAACAACCGTTGTTCCGGGCAGAAACATCACGGCCTATTACCGGATTCAGGGCCCAAAGCTCGTCATCGAGTATGCGCCTCAGCGGCTGGGCGGCGATCCCTCGATGCATGTTCACACGATGTACCGCGATCCGACGAATGACTACGGCCGGAGGCTAACGGCAAAATGAGGAAGACGCTGGCGGCCGCTGCGGCGATTCTTCTGTCACTCGGAGCGCCTGCCTACACCCATCGACTGGACGAGTACCTGCAGGCCACCATCATCTCCGTGGAGAAAGACCGCGTTCAGGCGTTCATGCGTCTGGTTCCCGGTGTTGCCGTGTCTTCCATCGTAATTTCGAGCATCGATACGAATGGGGATGGCATCATCTCCGATACCGAGCAGCAGGGTTACGCGGAGCGTATGCTTCGCGATCTCTCGCTCAGCGTTGACGGCCATCCATTGAAGCTCCGGCTGGTCTCGGTGGACTTTCCGGCAATCGGCGAGATGAAAGAAGGACTTGGCCAAATTCAGATCGAGTTCACTGCGGATTTGCCGCGCAGCACCGGCTCGAACCGCAGACTCATTTTCGAAAACCATCACCAGAGCCGGATCGCAGCCTACCTGATGAATTGTCTTGTCCCTCTCGATAAGAATATTCAGATCACCGCGCAAAATCGAAACGAGAACCAGTCGTTTTATCAATTGGACTACGTGCAGGGCGACGGCCGTTCGGGTTCGCGGTCTTTGAGCAAATGGTGGTCAGGCGTCCGGCTTTCGCTCGGCTCGAGCGTCGGCTTCGTGAGCATATTCCGCCTGGGCATTCGGCACATTGCTGAAGGTACTGACCATCTTCTGTTCTTGCTCGCACTGCTTCTGCCCGCGCCGCTAATAGTCTCCGGTTCCCGTTGGGCCGGATTCGCCGGCGTGCACCACAGTGTGCTGCGGATTTTGAAAGTTGTAACTGCATTTACTGTCGGGCACTCGATCACGCTGGCGATAGCGGCCTTGGGATTGATCCGCGTGCCCAGCCGCCCAATTGAAGTACTGATCGCCGTTTCGATTCTTGTCTCGGCTGCTCATGCTTTCCGGCCACTGTTCCCCGGACGCGAACCCGGAATAGCGGCTTTCTTCGGCCTCATTCATGGCTTAGCGTTTGCCACGACGCTCGGGCAACTAGGGCTCGGCCGGTGGGAGCGGGTCGCTAGCATCCTGGCATTCAACCTGGGTATTGAGACCATGCAATTAGTTGTGGTCGCAGCCACTATGCCATCGCTCGTCCTGCTGAGTCGCACACGTGCATATTCAGTTTTGAGAATCGGCGGCGCGCTGTTTGCGGGTTTTGCATCCGTAGGCTGGATCGCTGAACGGCTGCTTGACGTGCACAATTCGGTAGATCTAGTGGTAAACAGCGTGGCGCATCATGCCGTTTGGATCGCGGCAGTCTTATTCCTGATCAGTCTGGTTTGCTGGTCGCTACACGAGGCGCAAGATGCGCGGGCGCTTACCGTAACACCGTTTAACTGATCCGCGCTATTGTTACAGCGCTGCGTGAATTGACGTATTCTCCGTATTGGGAGCCCGACCGTTACGCAACGGAGGCGGCGCGGGAAGCCGCCTTTTCGACATTCTGTGTAACGGTGTTGCTCTGCAAGGAAATGCCGTAACGCGCTTCACAAGCCGATAACCCGCGATTGATAACATAATGCGATTGACTGCTTTGTGAATTAGACCTAGGCTTAGAACCATTGTGAGAAGCGCCACCGACAACACCGCGAGCTCCGAAATTTTGAAAGCGGCTTTATCCAGGCCCGCCGCCTCCGATTGGGGGCTTCTCTGTTTGCGTGTTTGGTTTGGCACGAGAATCCCAAGTTGAGGACCGCGATGCTACGAAGAACGTTTCTGAAGACATCGCTGGCTGTTGTCGCGGCGGCAGATGTCCTTTCGCAACCCAAGCTCTTATGGGGCGGCCCAGTGTTGGATACACACCTGCATCTCCGTCGCGATCCCGATGCTTGTTTTACGCATATCCAAGGATGTGGCGTGACAAACGCGGTTTTACTCACAAGGGCGCCAGACGAGGATAAAGCCAAGGAGGAAATGGCTAAGCGGCCGGGTGTTTTTGTCCGTTCCGTCGGTACGGATCCCGCGCAACCCGGCGCAGACGAAGTCATTCGCAAAGCGATCCAAGACGGAGCTGTCAGTGTCGGTGAGCTGAAATATCATCTTGCGCTGGACTCTCCCGAAATGCGACGGGTCTATGAGGTTTGCGCTGAAATGCAGGTGCCAGTAATGATGCACATCCAGAACTTCCCGCATTTCGCTGGAGAACTCCCCTACAATACTGGGTATCCACAGTTTGATAAAGTCCTCCGCGCCTATCCCAGAACAAACTTTATCGGGCACGGAGATCTGTTCTGGGCTCACATCAGCGCCGACGTTCCGACTGATCGGGGTTATCCATCGGGACCGATCAAGCCGGGAGGGCTGACCGACAAATTTCTCTCTGATTTTCCGAATCTGTATGCCGATATGTCAGCGAATTCAGGGAATAATGCACTTTCCCGCGATACCGCCTTCTCACGGGATTTCATTGTGCGCCATCGAAGTAAGCTGATTTTCGGCAGCGACTGCGCTTGCGCCGATGGAAAAGGAACAGGCATTTCGCAAGGCAACAACCCGGAAGCGAGTAGACTGGCCGGCAAATGCGTGGCCCGCGAAACACTGACGTTGTTGAAAGGGTTGACGTCACCCGAAATCTTCCGGCAAATCACCTGGGAGAACGGAGTCAGGGTGTTCAAAGCGCGGTTCTCATAAGAAACGCCAGCTCGGATTGCATGGATCGGATCGTCACACCTGTGTGTTCGCGATGGAAATTCGTTGTTATCTCTTCATCTTCGCTACGTGCACGTCAAATCCAGTATTTGGAAGGAGAGATGTCAACACAAACGCCTCGAAATCGTCGCCGCTCATTTCCGTATTGCGGTAAACGCCAGGCTCGGTCTCCACACGCTCATGAGTCGCATTCAAGCGCTTCATAAACTGCAGAGCCTCTTCCACAGGTGGAGCAGGTGTCACAATTGGGGGACCGGCACGCGGTGTAATCGCCTCTGCAGCATAAGAACGAATGAATTTCGGCCAGTACTTTTCGAGAAGAGAGGGACTGGAAAACACATCTGCCCAGATGAGCTCGCGATTTACCGCGACCACTGCGCCCACTGCTTTGTCCGCCCGCAACTGCTGAATTAGCTGATCATACGAACGCTCGAGCGGAGCAGCCATCGCATCCACCTGCCGCTTCACGGCGCCGTTTTCGACAGCTTTCGCATAGGATGAGGTCGATTCGATCTCTCGCGCTTCCATCGGTGTTGCCAATAGTGCAAACGCTTGTCGCGATTGAGCGACTGCGTCCCAAACCTGTCGCTGATTTCCCTCCGCCATCGCTTTCGAGCGTACGCTCGGCTGCGCCATAGAAGCCCCGAGGCTACCAAACTTCGCCGATGTTTCTGTCCAACGCTGCGGTTCCACGCAGAACACTCCGAGCGCGATCGGCTCCCCGTGCGCGGGTACGATCCGATCCTTTGCGACAATTCGATCCTGCTTGCCGCCAGTGACAATTTCGCCGGCTAGCAACAGCAGAGGGTGATCGGAGTTATTAATCAAGGCCAGTTCGTTAACGCGCGCGCTCCGTTCCGGCATCGGATTAGGAGGAGGTGGGGCCGGCCTCGGGCGCTCGTCCCAGACGCCGCGATCGCTCAATGGCTGCCGCGGCCGCACCAGACCCGTTGTCCGGCCGACCTCGGTGACGATCACCTGGCCGGAGCGAATCCCCTCATCAACCGTCAGGAAGTTGCTGGTTTCAAACAGGCGGTCCGCCATAACGGGGTAAATACTCAAGTTGCCCTGGGTCATTGGCGCAAGGACTTTGTAAGCCACAGAGGGCGCTTTCATCTGGCCAGCCCGGAGCCCCTTGATATAGAGAGAAGTAAGCAGAATCAGCAGAATCAGCACGGAGACAAATAGACTCGCACGCCGCATACTCGCGTCCATCGTGTACGCTCCAACAGTTTTCCGGCGCAACCATCTGTTGCGCTCTGTTCGTCAAAGGAACGTACTGACTCGCAGTTCTTGCAAAGAAGTTCTCGAAGTGCTACATATCTGGATCAGTACTCGGGTGACCTCTTGGAGAACGCTGACGCTACTGCACGAATAGAATTGCAGTCGCTTTATGAAAGATCGAACGCCGCGAGTTTCAACCTCACCCTATCCGACTTTTGCAGCATCATCCTTGAGGTTATAGGCCGTTGTCTTCCTAACCCCCACTCCGAACGGGAGCGTGCACAGTTTCTCGAAAATCTGCGGCTGGACGATTTGGTATTAGCTCGCGCCTGCGCACGCGGGCACGACAAGGCCTGGGACCGATTTCTCATGCTTTATCGGGACAAACTGTACTCTGCCGCGATCACGATCGCAAAAGACGAGGCAATGGCGCGCGAACTCGCAGACTCTATCTACGCCGACCTGTTCGGTACTCGTACGCGAGACGACGGACAGCGCATCTCTAAGTTGGAGTTGTACCTGGGACGTGGATC